>NZ_CP060436.1:3302500-3602500 GCF_003590145.2 Pseudooceanicola algae
GGTAGAGAATACCAAGGCGCTTGAGAGAACGATGTTGAAGGAACTCGGCAAAATACCTCCGTAAGTTCGCGAGAAGGAGGCCCGGTAGATACGCAAGTATTTGCCGGGGGCACAAACCAGGGGGTGGCGACTGTTTACTAAAAACACAGGGCTCTGCGAAGTCGCAAGACGACGTATAGGGTCTGACGCCTGCCCGGTGCCTGAAGGTTAAAAGGAGGGGTGCAAGCTCTGAATTGAAGCCCAGGTAAACGGCGGCCGTAACTATAACGGTCCTAAGGTAGCGAAATTCCTTGTCGGGTAAGTTCCGACCTGCACGAATGGCGTAACGACTTCCCCGCTGTCTCCAACATCGACTCAGCGAAATTGAATTGCCTGTCAAGATGCAGGCTTCCCGCGGTTAGACGGAAAGACCCCGTGCACCTTTACTACAGCTTCACACTGGCATTAGGCCGAACATGTGCAGGATAGGTGGTAGACTTTGAAGCCAGGACGCTAGTCCCGGTGGAGTCACCCTTGAGATACCACCCTTGTTCTGCTTGATGTCTAACCGCGATCCGTTATCCGGATCCGGGACCCTGTGTGGCGGGTAGTTTGACTGGGGCGGTCGCCTCCTAAAGCGTAACGGAGGCGCGCGAAGGTTGGCTCAGAGCGGTCGGAAATCGCTCGTTGAGTGCAATGGCAGAAGCCAGCCTGACTGCGAGACTGACAAGTCGAGCAGAGTCGAAAGACGGCCATAGTGATCCGGTGGTCCCAAGTGGGAGGGCCATCGCTCAACGGATAAAAGGTACGCCGGGGATAACAGGCTGATACTGCCCAAGAGTCCATATCGACGGCAGTGTTTGGCACCTCGATGTCGGCTCATCTCATCCTGGGGCTGGAGCAGGTCCCAAGGGTACGGCTGTTCGCCGTTTAAAGAGGTACGTGAGCTGGGTTTAGAACGTCGTGAGACAGTTCGGTCCCTATCTGCCGTGGGTGTAGGATACTTGAGAAGAGTTGCCCCTAGTACGAGAGGACCGGGGTGAACGATCCACTGGTGGACCAGTTGTTATGCCAATAGCAGTGCTGGGTAGCTATGATCGGAAAGGATAACCGCTGAAGGCATCTAAGCGGGAAGCCCCCTTCAAAACAAGGTATCCCTGAGGGCCGTGGTAGACCACCACGTCGATAGGCTGGAGATGTAAGTGCAGCAATGCATTCAGTTGACCAGTACTAATGGCCCGATAGGCTTGATTTGATCCAGTAGAAGACAGAAACTTCTACGGAAAATCAAAAGCATACACATCAACAAGTAGACTTGAACCTGAACAACAATTGATAATCTCTCGACTTTGGATTTTTCCTCGGTCTGGTGGTCATAGCGCGAGCAAAACACCCAGCCCCATCCCGAACCTGGCCGTTAAGTGCCGTAGCGCTGATGGTACTGCGTCTTAAGACGTGGGAGAGTAAGTCGCCGCCAGACCTAGAAAAAATCCAAAACGATCAAAAAAACAAAAAAGCCCCCGCAAGAGAAATCTCGCAGGGGCTTTCTTGCGTAAACAAAATCACGCAATCGACACAAGACGTAAGCGAAGAAAAGGTCCCCCTGCAACCGCCACAAGGGGGACCTGCCGTCGTCGTGCCTTGCTCTCCTCCAGACGCCTGAAATAATGTTGATGGTGAGCGGGTCATAAGCCTCCGGGCGGTCCGGATTTTCGTTGCCAGCTCTATAGCCGGGTATCGATCGGGCGCAGAGACTGTGCTGGTCCCGGAGCCCGCTGAACATGGGCCGGATTTGGTTGCAGCGGTCATCACTCTGCCTTCGGTCGTGAAGACGGCGTGGGATCGCGCACAGTGGATATGTCACAAGGGCTCGGCCCATTAGGGCAGGGCTTGGCGCCGTAGGATATTAGCCGGCCACACAGTTGAGTGGCAAACGGTCAGATATCGGCGCCCGACCGGGGATCTGTTCACGTCGCTGCCCTACGCGCCGTAGGATCATCGGAACTGCAGATGTTCATAGATGATGCGTTCTGCCGGAACGCCCAGGGCCAGGAACTGTTTCACCATGTCCTCGACAAAGGGAGACGAGCCGCAAAGCATGACTGCGAAATCCCCAAGCTCGACCTCCTCCATGATCTGCGCGGCGGTCAGCCGGCCGCGGTCGGTCGTGGTCCATTGGTTGTAGTCGATATAGGAATCCGCTTCCAGAAAGCGGTCACGGATCTCGGAATCATAGACCGCGTCCTCGGGCGTGCGGGTTATATAATAGAACCAGATGCGCCGAAAATCGTCGTTCGATTTTTCGAACTCCAGCATACCCAGAAAAGGTGTGATGCCGATCCCCGCACCGATCCAGACCATCCTGCGGTAGGGGGCGAAATGAGATTGCGTGAAGCCACCGAAACTTCCGAAGACCTCGACTTCGTCGCCGGGGCTCAGATCGCTCACGGCTCGCGTGAAATCCCCCACCTGACTGATCGAAAACCGCAGGTCCCGCTTTACCGGCGACCCAGAGATCGAGAATGGATGAAGTTCGGCGGAATGGTCGGTCAGGGACGGCGTGCGCAGGAATGCGAAGGTTCCCGGCTGGTACATCATGCGTCGGTCGCGGGGCCGCAGTTCCAGGTCGACCACCCTCGGCCCGCGCTGAACCACCCGTTGCACGGTGTAAAGGAACCGGGGCCCGAAGCTGCGGAACAGCAGCACACGATAGGTCCAGGCCACGGTCCCTGACAGCAGCAGGATCACGATCCAGGTGCGCAGTGGCTCGAAGAACCGGATGGTGCCGTCCTCGATCGAAGCATGGGCGGTGCCCAGCAGGAACAATACGCCTATCACCCGGTGCAGGTTCAGCCATAGCTCGTGCCGCATCCGCTTGGCGTAGGCCAGCACGCCCAGTCCGGCCAGAAGGTAGAAGACCGCGATGTCGACGGTTCGGGCGCCCGGCCAGAAGGGCACCAGCATCACCGCCGCAGACTGACCCAGCTGCACGGCATGCAGGCAGAGAAGCACCACATGCAGCCCCATCAGCAGGAACGCTGCCAGCCCCAGCCGCCGGTGCAGCCGCACACCGTTGTCCAGACCGCCTATCAGCGGCTCCAGCGCCTGTGCCCGCGACACCACGACGATGGCAAGCGCGGCGCATGTAAAGGACCACAGCATCACCACCTGTGACGGCGCCAGCCAGGGCCAGAGCGATCCGCCAAAGCCGATCGACACGCGGCCCGCCACCCACAGCACCGTCGTTACCGCCAGGCAACCACCAATCAGAAGCCAGGGTTTCTGCCTTCGGCTCAAACGGTCAGAGGGGGCTATCGGGGCGGTCAGGGGGGTGTCGGACATACCGTAACGGATCTTTCAAGCTGGACAGGGGCAAGTCTAGGCACCCGACGCTAGGAGTCGACGCTCCATTGTCCTTTTCGCAATCCGGGCGCGGTTCGACAGGGAGGTCGGACCTTCACCTGCCTGCGAAAGCATCCTGCCGGTTTTTGACGTGGCCGGCCACGAAAGGAATCCGGCAATGGAAAGGGCGAGCGACGAAGCAATGGTCGGCCACGACGATCGCGGGATGCTCTTGCTGCGGGAGGCGTAAAGGCCGCCTCCTTTCGCTATTTCCGGTGATGGGGGGGGCGGAAGAATATTTATTCTGGACTTGTAAGGGGTCGGCTTGCCTGGGCCGAGGGGACGAGACAGCGCAAGGGCGCGCATTATTTCGGGGTTTCACCCGACAGCGAGCAGAGGATGTTGGCGTATTCGGTTCCGCCGACCGACCGGCGCAAGGCCCCTATCAAGAGCGCGAAGCTGGATGGATCTACCGAGATCACCACCGCTTGACTCAAAGGGGATCGCGGTGCCCCGAATAATCAGCAGCACACTGCCAAGCATGTGTTCGAAAGGCTGCAGGCCGAGCACAGCTTCATCGGCGGCGACACGATCGTGTAGGAAAGGGGAACCTTGACGTTCAGCCGATTTGCCCAACAGAGCCGCGCCACTTGAGAACTGGAAATCCATGCTTCGCAAGAGGCCACTAAGACCTGATATTCGCCGCAGGCTGAGTAAAATTCAAGTTGGTCTCTAAGCCTTCTTGCGGAGGTGCAACGAAGGCCTTGGCTTTGAGGCATTCTGAAGGCTTGCTTCCGTCCGCTGGGAAAGAATGTCCCGCACTGCCGCGAAGGTTTGGAAATTTCCTACCTTGTTGTCCCTACACTGGGCGCGCCGGGTCTTTCGAGATCGGCTTTGGTCAGTGCTTTTTGGACATCACGGTCACTCCGGACCGGTTTCCCTGGACAATTTCCGCAAACGGCTCAGGGTGACGGAGCGCTCGCCGTCGATCCACGTCATAGATCTAGTTGAATTATTGTTGCGCGACTCGTCAAACGTTGACGTGGCGTTGACATGGAATGCGGACAAGCAAAAAGCCCCGCGTGATGCGAGGCCTAAGGCTTTGGTATTGTCAGATATTATTGGTTGCGGGGGTAGGATTTGAACCTACGACCTTCAGGTTATGAGCCTGACGAGCTACCGGGCTGCTCCACCCCGCGCCAATGTCCTTTCGGATGGCGTCGATGTATCCCGGCAAACGGGGACACGCAAGGGTCTGCGAGGCATTTTTTTGACAGATTGATAAAAGTTTTCCGACAAGCCGATTTTTGGAGTTCACAGAAGCCAACCAACCGAACTTTATCTATTTATATCAACCGAATGCACCGAACTTCAGCTCGACGCGCGTCCTGGGATCCCTCGGTAACCGGGCCTCGAACTTAGTAAAATTCGCGAAAAGCCCACCCTGCGAACCTTCACCCCACCAAGGCCCCATCCTGCGCAACAATCCCCCCCCGAGTATCCGGAGGCGCTGATCGTTGACGAACGGTTCATACATGAAATTCAGAGGCCGGCGCGATTGCGACCACCTTCACGGGCTTGCGCCCGAGCATCTGGTATAGCCAACCCGGTGCCTGACCTGATGCAATCTCTCTAGGTCCCCGCCGCGCGCTGATCTGGGCCATTGCGCCGAGGTAGGGCAACCTTCGCAGGTATCGATCGCCTGCCTTTAAGAACCGCCCGAGCCTTTCTTTCCCGTCGCTGGAGTGAGCTGTCGGCGTCAGGCCGAGCGTCACGCCGAAGGCGTGCTTTCAGCACGACGCCGCGTATTCGCCTGCGCTGCGGAAGGCAGCCAAGTCGGGGGGGGGTGCCGCAAACGCGCTGGACGAGATCGTGCCCACCTCAGGCACCGTCGCCAGTCGACACGCGAGCGCATCTTCGCCCTGCATCTCACTGATCCGTGCGGTGACAGTTCCAATCGGAGCCTGTGTCGCGCAGCTGCTTGGAAAACATGTCCAGCGCAGCGCGTGCTGCATGCGGCGCCGAGAAGGCGATGGACGTTGTGGATGCCTTTTGCAACGACGATACCGAACTTTGCCAGGAGCGTGCGGATCGCGTTCACGATCTGTGTCCGCTGCCCGACCAGGAAGTCCCGCGCCTTGTGATCGAGTAGGTCTTCACGCGACGCACGAACGCCGCGGCGCGGCGTTTCAAAAGTGGGGGATGACGATCGCGGGCCGCATCCGGTCATCTCGGGCAGATCGGCTGCGCGGAAACTCAAACAAGGCCCGCAAACGGCTACGCTATCGGGCGCTTGCCGCTCGGTTCGAGATGGTTCGATTGCCTGATATTATTTCTCTAGGTGCTAAGAAACCGACCGCCCCCAGACGTTGGAAGTTCGACGTCATCACGCGCCGGTGCGCTTGGCAAGGAAGGCCTCGAGCTGAATGAGAGCGTCGTAGATCAGCACTGCGAACAGGCCTACGATCAGGCCGCCCTGCAGCACGAAGGCGGTGTTGTTGGTCAGAAGCCCGGCGATGATCACCTCGCCAAGTGTTCGGGCAGCGACAGTGGAGCCGATGGTCGCCGTGCCGAGGGCGATCACGACCGACAGCCGGATGCCCGTGAGCATCACCGGAAAAGCCAGCGGCAGTTCCACCTGTCGAAGCCGCTGCCAGCGGTTCAGGCCAATTCCGCGGGCTGCATCCATCGTTGTCGGTGGCAGAGTCGTAAGGGCGGTGACGGAATTCTCGAAGATCGGCAGCAGGCCGTAGAGAAACAGTGCCACCAGTGTCGGCCCGGCGCCGAATCCAAGCGTGGGCACGGCAAGCGCCAGCACGGCCACGGGCGGGAATGTCTGGCCCATGTTGGCGATGGTGCGCGAAAGCGGGCGGAAGGCTGCGCCTGCCGGGCGCGTGACGAAGATGGCGAGCGCCACGGCCACGATTGTCGCCGCGAGCGTTGCAGCGGCGACGAGGCCGAGGTGGCTGAGCGAAAGGGACAGCAGCGAGCTTCGGGCATAGATCACCGGCGCACCCTTTGGCGCCAGCGGTGCGAAGATCGGCGTGAACCATTCCGGCCGCAGCACAAGCGCCAGCAGCAACACCACCAGGAGCGGGCGCAGGATCAGTCCGATCTTCACGCCTGCAGCTCCGCGCGGTTGCGGATCGCGTCGAAGGTGACGCGGCCGACGGGGACGCCGTCGCGCGTGACGGGCACGGCGGAGCGCCCGGTCGAGAGGCAGGCAGCCAGCGCCTCGCGAAGGCTGGCCTCCGCTGGCAGGGCCTCGCCTTCGGCCGGGCCGTTTTCGACAAGCTCTGACAAGGGGACAAGCGACAGAAGGCGCAGCGGCCGTTCGACATCGCCCACCATGTCGCGGACGAAATCCGTGGCGGGTTCGGCGATGATCTCGGCCGGCGAGTCATATTGCACCAGTCGACCACCGTCCATCACCGCGACCTTGTCGCCAAGGCGGATCGCCTCTTCCATGTCGTGGGTGACGAGCATGATTGTCGATCCCAGTCGCCGCTGAATGCGGCGCAGATCGTCCTGCGCGCGCGCCCGGATGATCGGATCAAGCGCGCCGAAGGGTTCATCCATCAGCAGAAGTTCGGGACGCGAGGCCAGTGCCCGCGCCACGCCGACGCGTTGCTGCTGGCCACCGGAAAGCTCTGCCGGGTAACGATCGCGGAAGGCTGCCGGCTCCATGGAAAAGAGGGTCAGCAGTTCGTCGACGCGCGCGCGGATCTTGTCCTTTTTCCAGCCCAGAAGCAGCGGCACGGCTGCGATGTTGCGCGCCACGGTATGGTGCGGGAACAGCCCGTGCCCCTGGATGGCATAGCCGATCCGGCGGCGCAGCAGATGAGGCTTCTCGGCATGTGTCGGCTTGCCGTTTATCCGCACCTCGCCGGACGTGGGTTCTTCCAGCCGGTTGATCATGCGCAGCAGCGTCGTCTTTCCCGATCCCGAGGTGCCGACGATGACGGTGATCGTGCCCGTTTCAGCCGTCATGGTCACGCCATCGACGGCATCCGTGTCGCCGAAGGTCTTGGTCAGGGTGTCAATCTCGATCATGCGGTGTCCTTCGGGATCGGTCGGGCCAGTTCGACGAGGATGTCCATGACAATGGCCGAGGTCAGCGCCAGCGCCACCGTCGGCACCGCGCCCAGCAGGATCAGGTCGGTGGCTGTCTGGTTGAGCCCCTGGAAGACGAATGTGCCCAAGCCGCCGCCACCGATCAGGCCTGCAATCACCGCTAGGCCGATGTTCTGCACCAGAACGATGCGCAGGCCGGTGAGGATGACGGGAAGGCCAAGTGGCAGCTCGACCTTCAGAAGGCACTGCGTCGGCGTCATGCCCATCCCGCGCGCGGCGTCGCGGGCGGTGGCCGGAGCCGAGGCCAGGCCGGCGACCGTGTTCCCGACGACTGGCAGAAGCGAATAGAGGACCAGCGCCAGGAAGGCGGGGGCGAAGCCGATCCCCGCGATGCCGATCGCCTGCGCCCAGGGCAGGCTGTCGCCGACCCAGCCGAGGATTGGTATCATCAGGCCGAACATGGCGAGCGACGGAATGGTCTGCAGCAGGCTGAGAACGGGAAGCACACTGTCGCGCAGCTGTGCGCGACGATGACAGAGGATGCCGAGGGGGAAGCCGATGGCGGCCGCCGTGGCGAGCGAGCCGAAAGCCAACGCCAGATGGCGCAGCACCGCGTCGGCAAATTGCGCGCGGCGGCTGGCGTATTCCTGAAAGATCGACAGCGGCGCAAGCCCGCCCGACCCGAAGATCAGCGCCAGAGAGCACAGCACCGCGGCCAGCAGTCCGGCGCGGGCCATCGGCCCCGGTGCCAGCTGGGTAAGCGCGTCAGCCATCATCAGGGTCAGGATCAACAGCAGGCACCAGAAACCCAAGGCGGGGGAGACGCGGGCATAGGCGCTGTCGGCAACGTCCAGCAACGCCGGGGCGCCCTGCATCAGCAGCCACAGAATGCCTGCGAGGCCAAGTAGCGCGCCGCTAAGGCGCAGGGAATGCCGCCCGGCCGGGATGCCGAGCACAAGGCCCAGCACGACCACAGCAACGCCTGGCAGAGTCTCGGCAGGGCTGGCGATGCGCCAGGCCATCACGCTGTCGCCCGCCACGATGCGGTTCGCGGCGATGGTCATGAACGGGATCAACAGCGCACCCATCCCGAGGACGGCAAAGAAGACGCCTGGCGGGTAGACCCCCCGCCAGGCCTTCGATGTGGAGTGTCCTGCGGCGATCAAGCGATCAATCCAGCACGCCGCTTTGCGTCAGGTAGTCGCGCGCCACGGCCTCGGCCGGCTCACCGCCGACCTGGATGCGGCCGTTGAGCTCCTGCAAGGTCTTCATGTCGAGGGCGTTGAAGATCGGGTTCAGCACCTCCGGGATTTCCGGATATTCTTCCAGCACCTCGGCGCGGACGATGGGGGTCGGCTCGTAGACCGGTTGCACGCCCTTGTCGTCCTCCATGACAACAAGGCCCGTCGCCCCGATGCCGCCATCGGTGCCGTAAACCATCGCGGCGTTCACGCCCGATGTGCCGCGCGCGGCGGCCTGGATCGTCGCCGCCGTGTCACCGCCCGACAGGATCACGGTCTGGTCTTCCGACAGATCGAAGCCGTAGGTTTCCTGCATGGCGGGCAGAACAGCCGGGGACGAGACGAACTCGGTCGAGGCCGCCAGTTTCACATCGCCCCCGTTCGCAATCCAGGCGCCGAAATCGGACATGGTGGCCAGGTCGTTCTCTTCCGCCAGCGGGCCCGTGACGGCGATGGCCCAGGTGTTGTTGGCCGGCGCGCTGTCGAGCCAGGTGACGTTGTTGGCTTCGGCGTCGAGCTCGGCGGCGCGGTCGTGCGCTTCCTGCGGGTTCTTCCAGACATCGCTGTCGGCCTCATTGAAGAAGAAGGCCGCGTTGCCGGTGTATTCCGGATAGAGGTCGATCTGCCCGGCCAGAAGAGCCTCGCGGACAACCTGCGTGCCGCCCAGCTGTAGCCGCCGCTCGACGGGCATCCCGGCATCTTCCAGCGCAAGGGCGATGATATTCCCAAGCAACCCACCCTCTGTGTCGATCTTGGACGAGACGGTGATATCGGTCTGAGCCTGTGCGGTGACGGCAAAGGCTGCGAACAGCCCTACGGCGGGGATGAGGAGCTTCTTCACGGATGATTTCCTTCCGGTGGGATAAGTGCGCGATGCCATTCGGCGTGAGTTCCTAGAGGAAGATAGGGTACGCAGGCCGCCTGCCAACCTCATGGGGATCAGTTCAGGAAGTCGGACTGCTCTTCAGAGTGTCACGGCAGTGCTGCGACAAAAAATGTGACAGGCCAAGGGCGTTTGCCTGTCCTTGTCGCCCGCAGGCTCTCGTTGTGCCAGACGGAACCTTGGTGGGCAGATCAGGCGCAAAGCGGGGTGTCTGAAAATACGACGCTCATCAGGTCAAGCCGTTCAGCGCCCCGGTCCCGCTTGCCGCCGCAGTCGAGCGTTCAAAAACGTCGGACGCGATCGCCCTTGCGAACTTGGCGTCAAGTGTCCCCCGATTAAGCAGCCGGTACCAGAATGCACCGTGAATATAGCCAGAAACCAGCTCTGCGTTTCGGTTTGGTGACAGCTCTCCACGCTCTTTGGCCCGTTGCAGGAAGATCGTGATCATCTTCTCCCGCGGCAAAACGAACTTGGTATAGAACGTCTCTTGAAATTTCACATCTTGCTGGGCGGCCGCGATCAGGGCGCGCAGAATGTCCCCATCGGCGGTCAGGTGGCTGAAGATGCTTGTCAGGAACTCTTCAAGCACGACGCAGCAATCTCGGGCATCATCCAGCGGAATGGCAGCCGCGTAGTTCTGCGTCACTTCGAACACGGCATCCAGGACAAGATCGGCTTTCGTGTTCCATCGATTGTAAAGCGTTTGGCGTGCCACACCAGCCTCTTGGGCGATCGCTGCTATCGAGACCTTATCGTAACCTTTCTCGCGCACGAGGCGTAGAGCAGCCGCTTTCAGGGCTGCACCCGCTTGGGCGTTCACGGGGCGCCCGCCCGCACTTTCACTGGTCATGCACAGTCCTGTTCACAAATGTGGAGAAGATCTCTCTTTACTTATTGGACTAAAGTCTACTAACAGCAAGTAGACCGCAGTCTAGTAATGCAGCAGGAACCACGATGCCCCCAATTACCCTTACCCCGAAACACGCCGCGGCCATAACGGCCACGTTGGGTTTGCTGTCTTTGTTCCCGCCGTTGGCAACGGATATGTACCTCGCGGCGCTCGGCGATCTGGCCACCTCGATGGGATCCACCCATACGGCGGCAGAATTCTCTTTGTCGATCTTCTTTCTCGGGCTCTGCATGGGGCAGCTTTTGCTCGGGCCCTTGACCGACAGCTATGGCCGCAAGGGACCCCTGTTGGTTGGGACCGCCTTGTTTACCGTAACATCTGTCGCCCTGCCGCTGGTCAACGACATCGCGTGGTTCAATGCCCTGCGCTTTGTACAGGCCATCGGGGCAAGCGCAGGCATGGTGGTCGGTCGTGCTGTCGTCAAGGATTTGTATGAAGGGCGCCGTGCGGCACAGGTGATGACCGTGCTTGTCATGCTGCTGACAGTCGGGCCGATTGCGTCACCAACCTTGGGCAGTATACTGCTCGAAGCGTTCGGCTGGCGTTCGATCTTTGCCACGATGGCGCTCATCAGCATCGTAGCGCTCGGGCTGTCGTTGGTGGTCTTGCCCGAAACCCTACCTGTTTCGGCCCGGAAAACCCGACCCTTCATCGACGGTGCGCGTGCAGCGGCCCTGCTGTTGTCACAGCGTAGATTTGTTGTCATGGCGCTTGTGTCGGGTCTCGTTCAGGGCGGCATGTTTGCGTTCATCACGGGATCATCAGGGGTCTTTCAAGGGATCTTCGGGCTGGGCCCGTTTGAATTCGGCATCATGTTCGCTGTCATTGCTGCGGCGTTGATCATGTTCGGCAAGGTCAACGGAGTTTTGCTCAACCGCTACAACCCCGAGCAGATTGTCACGGCGGGGCTGCCAGTATTTGTTGCCTCGACCCTGCTTTTGACGCTGGTGTCCGGTACGGACACGCTTTGGGTTTTTGCCATTCCTCTGTGGGTTTCAATCGGCATGGTCGGACTGCTTTCGGCAAATGCGATGTCGATCACGATGGAGCTGTCCGGGGAGGGGGCTGGCATGGGTTCAGCACTGCTCGGCGCCATTCAGTTCGCCATCGCATTTTCCGTGTCATCCTGCGTCGCCTTGGGGGGCACTGATGTGGCTCTGCCGATGTCCCTTGGGCTATTGGTCACCTCCGGTTCCGCGGCGATCTTGTTCTACGCATTCGGCGACCGAGCACAAAACAGGTAGTTGTGCGCGGGAGTAGCTTAAATGCCAGCGGCACCCTTGCGGCATTCCGCGCTGTTCAAGGGGCCGAAGATGGCGTTGATCTTGTCGACGGTCAGCGCGTCCAGGAAGGTCCCGCCCATCATGATCCTGCGTCAGGACGGGCGGTTCAAAGCGGCCCCTGGGCGAGGCGCGCCCCTTAGCGCGGGCGAATGGCGGTGATCAGATCGCCCCGGGGATCGTCGGCGCCGAAGGACTTGTTGACCGCATAGACCGTGCCGTCCGGGCCGCTGGTCACGTCGTTGGGATAGCTGCCAAGGTCGAGCGTCGCAACGATATGCCCTTGGGCATCCACGGCCGAGATCGTGCCGGCGCCGCGATTGGTCACCCAGGCGAGCTGACCGGCGGGATCAAAACTGATGCTCAGCGCGCCAGCGCCGACTGGCACCGTATGCAGGACCTTGCCGGCATCCGGATCGACGATCAGCACATTGTCCGACCCTTGCCCGGACACAAAGACCCGCCCGCTGGTCGCGTCAAAGGCAATGCCCGTGGCGTGGATCGCGCCGGGCAGGGCAAAGACGCTGGTGACGCCCCGGCTTTCCAGGTCGATCACGGCCAACTCGCTGGTTGCACGGCTGCTGACGAAAAGGCGACCGCCCTCGGCATCAATGGCGCTGTTCATGACATAGAAATCCTCGCCGCGCAGGGAGGAGGGGATCTCGATCACCTCAAGCGGCTCCAGCGTCTCGGTGTCGAAGACATGCACCCTGGCTGTGGCGGAAGAGGTCACATAGGCTTTGCTGTGGACTTCGTCCACGATCACTTCGCGGCTGTGATAGACTTGGCCCTGGGGGAACTGGTGGACCAGCGACAGGTCGTCCTGGTCATAGACCGCGACGCTGTTCGATGCGGTGTTGGTCGCCCAGACATGGCCATGGCTATCGTCCAGACCGAGCCCGAAAACGGACGCCGGACCCGTGGCATAGGGGTTCTGCTCGCCATCGTTCTCGCCATCGTCCTCGTTTGTGTCCGCATAGGGCGCGGGCGTGATGCTGGCGATGGTTTCCAGCGTTTCCGGGTCCAGCTTCATCAGGGTCGAGCTATTGGGCCGGAAGGACGAGGCCGTGACGAACAGCGCCTTGGCACGGTCGCTATGGGCGATCTGGTAGAGGCCCGGCGTGGGCGAGGCGACAGAGGTCATCTCAAAAGCCTCGCTACCCGACAGCGGAATCTCGGGCGAGATCTTGAGGTCCAGAAGCTCTGTCGCCGAAGGATTCTCGGCCAGCACCACGATCGGATGCATGCCCACGGCGGCGGCTTGCGGCAGGGTCAGATCCAGCGTGACTTCTCCGGCCTCATCCGCGACCAGAGGCGCATCACCGGTCAGGACATAGGTGCCCCGTTGCAGGGTGATCTGCTGGCCGGGCACGAAACCGGTCCCGCGAAAGGTCATCTGCGTGCCGGGATGCAAGGGCTGGCCGGGACCGCCGGCAGTCAGGCGGAAGTGTCCTTCCATCTCGGCAGGGGCGGGGAAATCGGCTTGCGCGCGCGCGGTCAGCGGCAGGCCGGCAAGGGACATCGCCAGCGCAAGCGAGGTCGCAAGGCGCAACGGGGTTTGTCTGGGGGTCATGGGGAATTCCTTTTCAATCCGGCCCGGCAAAGGCTGGGCATGTGTGGGTCAGTAAAATTCGGTCAGAAGACGGTCCTGACGGCGCAGGGCGTCAAGGCAGGGTTCGGCCGGGGCGGAATCGCCCGGTTCTGAAAGGCAGGTTTCAAGGGCGGCCAGAATGGCAGCGCCGGGGGCGTGGCTGCCGCAGATCAGCACAGTCGCGCCCGAGGCGGTGAAATCACGCAGGCGGTCCCGCCGGGCGGTCAGCCAATCGGGCAGGCGGCAGGGGGCAGGCCCGCCGCGCGACAGCACCGCGTCGATCTGCAGCCGGGGCGGGGATTGATCCTGCAATTCCGAAAGGGGGGCGAAGACGTCGTGGCGTTCGCCATGGATCAGCCAGATCGGGGCTGTCCCGCGCGACCCGAGGCGCTGGCGCAACGGACCCAGGACCGCCGCCAGCCCGGTGCCGGTCGCGATCAGCAACAGCGGGCGGTCGGCCTGGTCGGCGGCTTGCAGGGCGCCAAGGTTTGGATTGTCGCGCAGGGTCATCCGCAGCGCCGCGCCCAGGGGCAGCCCGCCGGTCAGCCAGGCAGAACCGATGCCGAGCAGGCCTTCCCCGGTCTGACGCCGCCGCAGGATCAGTTCGACCGCGCCGCTGTCGGGAAGGGAAGCCACGGAATAGCTGCGTTGGCGGGGGCTGCCATCCGGGGCGGTGAGCATCACATCGGCGATTGCGCCGGGGGTCCAGTCGGGCGCTGGGCCAGAAGGTGCGAGGTGCAGGCGATAGACGGCCTCTTCCTTCTGTCCTGGGGTCAGCTTTTCGCGGTCTCTCAGGTGCCATAGGTCAGGCGCGGAAAGGGGGGGGAGGCAAGGTTCGCAAGCCGTGACCGGCAAAGCGGCTTCCCATTTCTCAAGGTCGGCGGGGGCAAGGCTGTCGACGTCTATGCGGGGGAACAGCGCGCGCGCGCCATGATCCGCCAGCCAGCCGTCGATCTGACGTCCGAAGCCGCAGAACGACGGGTAGCGCCGGTCGCCAAGCGCCAGAAGGCCGTAGCGCAGGCCGCTCAGGTCCGGGCGTGACCGGGCAAGCGCCTTGGCAAAGGTGCGAGCATTGTCGGGTGCCTCGCCATCCCCGGCCGAGGCCAGCAGGAACCAGGCCTCGCGCGTTTTGCTCAGGCATTCGGGCGTCACGGCGTCCAGCGGCAGGGCCGTGGTGCCAAGCCGGGCCGCCTGTTGCCGCGCCAGCGCCATGGTCTGCCCGGTTTGCGAGGCAAAGAGGACAAGAGGTTGGTCGGGCGTCGTGCGGGGGGCAGCCGCCTGGCCACGTCGCCATTTCCGGGTCAGCGTGGGCGCGATCCAGCCAAGGCCGATCAAGGCGGCAAGGCCAAGGCGCAGGGGATCGGGGCTGAGCGCGTCGATCATGCCGCCTCCCATTCCATCAGGGCGGGGCTGGCTTGCCGGATCACCTGGCCTCCGGGGCCGCGCAGGGTCAGCAAGACGCTCAGGTCGTTGTCGGCTGCGATGGTCAGCCCGGTTTCCGGCGGCAACACCATCAGCGCGCTGGCCCAGGCATCGGCGCTGGCGGCAGAAGGGTGAAAGACATGCACGCCCACCACTGCGCCGTCGCAGGGGCGTCCGGTGGCGGGGTTCAGGCTATGGCTCCAATCCTGCCCCGGTGCCCCGCTTCGGCGGCGCCAGGTGCCCGATCCGGCCACTGCGCCGCGATGCAGGGCGCCCAGCCAGCGGGCGGAGGGGGCTCCGGGCGCGGCCTCGACCTCGATCCACCAGGGGGCGCCCTCGGGGGACAGGCCCTTGGCGGCGATCTCTCCGCCCAGTTCGATCATATGGGTGGTCAGCCCCGCGGTGTGAAGCAGGGCCGAGGCGCGGTCCACCGCCCAGCCCTTGGCTATCCCGCCGAAATCGAGCCAGAGCCCGCCGGGTTGGTATAGCTGGTTCGCATCACCCCCCTTGGGTGCATGCAGCTTTTGCAGGCCCGAGGCCGCCCTTGCCCGCTCCAGTGCGTCAGGCGTGGGGGGCGTGGTCACCGGACCCGAAGGGCCGAAGCCCCAGAGGTCGGTCAAGCGGCCAAGCGTCGGGTCAAGGGCCCCCCCGGTCCGCGCGGCGATGTCGCGGGCGAGGTCCAGCAGGCCGGTGATCTCTGGTGGAAGGACGTGCCAGCCGGGTGCGGCGTGGTTGAACCGGGACAGGGCGCTGTCGCGGGACCAGGGGCTGAACAGGGCGATGGCCTCGTCCCAGGCGCGGTTGATCAGGGGTGCCGGGTCGGGCAGGCCGGGGCAGGTCCAGCATTGCAGGGACCATTGCGTGCCCATGCTCTGACCTCGGGCCGAAAGGCGCCGCCAGCCGGGGCCGGCCATGTGGCTGGGGCTGCCGGGTTCGACAAGGACGCGGTTGCAAGTCTCAGGCATGGATGAACAACAGGAACAGGATCGCGGGCAGCGCCAGCCCGCCCGCCGTCACCGGCCAGGTCGCCGGGCGGGCGCGGGCATGCAGAAACAGGAGCGCCAGCCCGGACAGGGCGAACAGCAGTGCGCCAAGGGCCAGCGCGTCGATGACCAGCGACCAGGCCGGACCGGTGTCGCGCCCCTTGTGCAGATCCGCCGCCACGGCCAGCCAGCCGTGCCGCGTGATCTCGATGCTGGCAGTGCCTGCCGCGCGATCGATCAGGGCCAGTCCATTGCCGCCCGGTCGCGGTAGGTCGATCCAGATCTCGTCTTCGGAAAAGTCCCCGCGCAGGGTGCTGACCGGCTCGCGGGTCTCTTTCAGCAGCCAGCGCGCAACGGGCGGCGGCAGGGGGGCGGTGCCACTGGTGGTATCTGCGGCCAGCGCGTCCCGAAGTTCGGCTGGCAGGGCAACTTCGCGGATCTCGGTGTCGCCGCGCCCGGAGAGGAAACCGGGGTGGTTCAGCACGAACCCGGTCACGGCGAAGAAGATCAGCGTCGACAGGCTCGCCGCGCCGGTCAGCCAGTGCCAAAGCTGCAATTGCCGCATCCACCAGCCGCGTCGGCCTTGCATCGGGGCAGAGGCGCGCGGCGCAGCGGCAGGGGATTTGACCGGAACGGGGGCCATCTCAGGGCGTGACCGTCAGGTGCAGCGCACCAAGTTCATCGGTCCCTTTGGCGCTGGCGGTGGCCGCCGCGCCGGTCCAGTCGAAGGGCAGGCGCACAAGGTCGCGCGCCCCGTCTTCGCGCGCGACCTCGACGGCCAGCGTGTATTGACCGGGGTCGAGATCGGCCAGTCCCGGCGAGGTGCCGTCCAGCGTGATGTCGTGACTGCCCGGGCCACGGGTCGGCCCGCTGATCCCGTCGGCGGGCAGTGTCATCTCCTTGCCCGTGGCGCGCCACCAGTTGCGCAGGTTGCTCAGGAAGCTGGTGCCGAGGTCATCGCGCAGGCGGGTGTCGTACCAGACTGCCACGGTGGCCAGCGGGGTCTTGTCTTCCACCGTCTCGACCCAGACCGCCAGGTAGGGGCGGTAGTAGGGGGTTGCGTCTATCTGCGGGATCGTGACGTTCAGCACCATTTCGCCGGCCTGCGCCGGAGAGGCCAGAAGCCCCCCCGCCACGACCGGCAGTGCAAGTCTGGTCAGGGTCATTGCCGCCTCAGTCCTGTGCGGCGCCATCGGATGCCTGATCGCCGCCGGTGTCGCCGTCGGCGCTGTCATCACCGTCGTCTTCGCGCACCGGGATCGGGTCGGCATCATCGACCACGCCGTTCTCGTCGGTGTCGTGACCGCTGAAGGTCGAGGCGGCCACCAGTTGCTGTTCGGACCATGACAACAGCCCGTCGCGGTTGCGGTCGACGATGGCGTGACGCACATGCGCCTGTTCCATCGAACGGTCGTAGCGCTCGTCCGGCGCCTTGCCCTGATCGGCATATTGCCGGTCAAGGCGGCCCTGGAATTCGGCGACGTATTCGGCCTCGTCCAGGTTGCCGTCATGATCCATGTCGGCCCCGTCAAAGCGTGACTGGCGCAGGTCGTTGTATTCATCGAGCATCACGACCCCGTCGCCATCGGCATCATGAGCGGCGATGAAGGCGGATTTGCGGTGGCCACCGGCCACACCGGGGGCGGGCGCGTCATCCTGCTGTGCCAGCGCGAGGCCGGGCAGAAGGGCGGCGAAGGCGATCGGGAAAAGAAGGCGGCTCATGGCTTGGTCTCCGTAGCTTGTGCTTTTGCGTTCAGGTTGGGACGTTCAGTTGGGGCAGGGGGCCGGGACCCCCTGCCCGGCGGGACCGTGTCTTGCGACCGGGGTCAGAAGGTCTTGGCCAGGCTGACCTTGAACGTGCGGCCGGGGGCGGCGCGGGTGGCAAGATGGGGCTGGTAGTATTCATCCATGAGGTTCTCGACCGCCAGGCGCATCTCGATCCCGTCGAGCATCCCTTGCTGCGCCGCGTAGGAGACCGAGATATTGTGGATGAAGCTGGACGGGGTCGGGTCGGTGGACCGGGTCATTTCGGCGTTGTAGACGCCTTCCCACTTCATGTTCACGCCATTGCCCAGACGCCGGCCAATACCCAGGCGTACCTGGTCCGCCGGTTGCTGCGACCAGTAATCCGACGTCGCGCCGACCGTCCGGTTGTAGCCGTTTGCGATGCTGGCGTTGAGGTCGGTGTAATAGCCGGCTGCCGTGGAATAGGCCGCCTCGACCTCGATCCCCTGGACCTCTACGTCGGTGACGTTGGAATAGGAGGTGATGTCGGACACATGGGTCTGGTAGCCATTGACCTTGACCGCCAGGGCATCGCCCGGCGCGATGACGCTGCCCGAGGCATAGGAGGCGCCGATTTCGTAGGTCGTGGATGTCTGAGATTGCGTCATGTAGGCCGGGTTCGACAGGTCATCCAGGATCGGCAGGCCTTCGGTATAGGCGTAGGAGGCAAAAACCGCGAAGCCGCTGTCCCATTGGTAGCGCAGCGACGCGCCGCCCATCAGCGCCTGGTTATGATAGGTGTCATAGCCATAATCGGTGCCGTCGATATTCTGGTCTTCGTAGCGCAGCGCGGGCGAGAAGGTGAAACCGCCGAACTCCATGTCATCGACCAGGAAGATGGCATAGCGCGTATCGTCGCCGCCCGGCGCCGATGAGGCATCCAGCCTGTCGCGGTTCATGTATTCGACCCCGACACGCAGCCGGTGATCGACCTCGCCGGAAGCGAATTCCATCGTGTTCTTCGCTGTCAGCTTGGTCGTGACATAGTCGTGGTCCGCATCCAGCAGGGAATTGGTGCTGGTCGGGTCGGTCGGGGATTGCTCGATCTCCTGATCCGCCCGGCTGAGCGTGACATCGACATTGATCAGGTCGCTGTCCATGGAATCGTAGGTGTATTGCAGGATCGTGGTCCGGGAATGAATGTCGCGGTCGACATTGCCGAAATCGACCTGGCCGAACTGGTCGTAGGGAACATCCTGTTCCGAGCTTTGCGTGTCGTTGTAGCTTAGCGTCAGGGCATGTTCGCGGTCTTCGCCGAAATGTACCGTGCCCTTCATCAGGTAGGACGGCGTTTCGAAATCCGTGTCGGATTCGGTATCGCCATTGCCGTCGACGTATTCTCCCTGCTCGCGGTAGGTGTAGTTGAACAGCAGTTCCAGCACGTCATCGGGCTGGTAGGCCAGCGTGGTCGAGGACACCAGCCCGTCGCCGTTGGAATTGTAGCCGAGGTACTGGCGCAGCTTGAAGCCCGGCTCGCCGCCCGTGAAGTCGGAGGCGTCCTTGGTTTCCAGCCGCACCATGCCGCCGATTGCACCCGACCCGTATTCGAAGGTGCCGACCGAGCCGCGGATGACCTCGGCCCGCTTGTAAAGCGCGGGGTCGGTGTAAAGCTGGGTTCCGATGCGGTATAGCTCCTCGGCCCCGCTGGAGGCGCCGTCGATCTGGATCTGCACCATCTGGTCATTGCCATAGGTGCCCGACCAGGCGCCGAAGCCCCGGATGTTGATGGCCGACCCGCCGGGGGTCGAGCCATTCACCAGCGTGACACCGGGCGCGGAATCCAGCAGTTCGGCAGTGGTGGAGGCCTGACGCGCCTCGATCTCTTCGCTGTCGATCACGGTGACCGGCGTGGCGGTCTGGGTCTGGACTTCGCGGTCGGATTCGACGCTGATCGGGGCGAGGATGATGACCTCGGAAGCCGATTGCGCAAGGGCGGTACAGGGGACGGTCAGCGCCACGCTGCTCAATAGCAGGCGACGCATTCTGGCAGAGGAGGCCATGGGTGCGATCCAATCTTTACCGAGGGGCAGCGAGATGGCGCGCCCTCTTCTTGTTTTTGATTTTATGGGAAAGCTGGATGCCGAAAGGGTTCTGGCTTGGCGCGTTCTTAATGGCGGATGCGCCGGAGATCAATCCTGATTATTTATGTCAAGTAATTTGGCGGGGCGCGCGATTCCCCGCTGACCGATCCTTGGTCGATGGGGGCCGTTTGACTGCGCGTGCCATGCCACAAGGGACCGCGCGCCGGATCAGGGGCGGCGGCAACACGCTCGGCTTTGCGAGAGGAGCCGAAAAACGGTCCGGGACTACAGGGCCACCGGGATTACTGGGCTACCGGGATTACTGGGCTACAGGGCCTCGGGCATCCGGCTGGCGATCCAGCGGGCGAATTCGTAGTTCGGCCGTTCCAGATGGCTGAGCGGGCCGGGATTGGCCAGACGCCCCTGCATGCCGCGCCAGACCCGTTCGGTACAGCCGCGGTCTTCGTCGTTCACATGGTCCAACAGGCCCTTGAGCGTGGCGAAATGGGTCTCGGCCTCGGGGTCGGCGGCAAAATCGGGATGCAGCCCGCCACCATAGACGATGCGCACCTGCCCCGGCCCGGCGGGGCTGAGGCAGAGATACCAGAAATAGCCCGGCGTCAGGGTGATCAGCAGAGACGGATAGATCGCCATCAGCCAGGTACGATAGCGGTCTTCGCCCTGAAGGGTCATATTGTCCTTGTGGGCGATGGACAGGGCGATGGAATCGTCCTTCAGGATATGGTGGTAATTGAAACCCGCCTTGCCTTCCGGGCAGGTCATGCGCCGCAGATCGACCGCGCCGCCGATGGTGGCGCCGTGGCACATGGGCAGGTGATAGCTTTCCATGAAATTCTCAGCCAGGATCTTCCAGTTGGTGTCCCACAGGTGGTCTTCGCGGAAGGTCTCGACATAGCGCGACATGTCGAGATAGCCGACAAGGTCGTCGACCTCGGCCAGCTGATCCTGCGGTTCCGGCAGATCGGGGTTGAGCGTGACCATGATCCAGCCGTTCCAGTCGGTACAGCGGATGGCGGGCAGGCCGTTGGCCTCCTTGCAGAAGCTCTTGTTCATGTCCATCGCCGGGGCGCCGCGCAGCGCGCCGTCCAGCCCATAGGTCCAGGCGTGGTAGGGGCAGGTGATCACGCGGGTATTGCCGCGCCCTTCCAGCAGCACCGACATGCGGTGACGACAGACATTGGACATCGCCCGCAGCCCCCCGTCCCGGTCGCGCAGGACCAGCACTGGCTCGCCGGCGATCTCCATGGTCAGGTAGTCTCCGGGGACCTTCAGCGCATCGGCCCGCCCTGCGCAAAGCCAAGATTTCGCAAAGACATGATCCTGTTCCAGTGCCTGAAAGCTTTCCGAAGTATAGACCGAGATCGGCATCGCGCGGGCCTGTTCGAAAGGCTGGGCGACATTGGCGCGCAATTCGGCTGCGGGGTCATGGATGTTCATCGGGCGCTCCCTGCGGTCTGTTCCTGGAAGGGGGCCGGGCAGGGGCGGCTTTTGCTGCCCCGGTTCCGGCTCCGTGGAATCACGGTCTGCCGATCTGGCGCAAAAGCAATAGAAGTGGTGGGGGCGGCGACGCTGCGCGCGCCCTCGGGGTTATAAAAACGGCAGGCGTTCAAGCCGGTGCCAAGCGACCGCAAGCTCTGGTTGCGTTGATCTTCGGTTGCGCTGGGCGCCGGCTATGGCCGGCCTAGCCCCAGGGACCGCTTTTCGGACCCCTGGATTTCTGCGGCCGGGTTGCCGCCGGGCGGGTCACGAAGGCGGGGTCCTGGCCGCCCCCGACGCGGGCCATCTCGCGCAGGGCGGCGATGCGGTTCTCGGTCGCCGGGTGGGTCGAAAACAGCTTGTCGCGCTTGTGGGCGTGCAGCGGGTTGATGATGAACATATGCGCCGAGGCCGGGTTGCGTTCCGCCGTCTCGTTGTCGATCCGGGCCGCGCCCATGGCGATCTTTTCCAACGCCGAGGCCAGCCAGAGGGGATTTTGGCAGATCTCCGCCCCGGCCTTGTCGGCGGCATATTCGCGGGTCCGGCTTACGGCCATCTGCACCACTGCGGCGGCCATCGGCGCCAGCACCATCATCGCCAGCGTGCCCATCAGTCCCAGGCGTTCGCGCGACCCGCCGAAAAACAGCGCAAAGTTCGCCAGCATGGAAATCGCACCGGCAAAGGTCGCCGTCACGGTCATGATGGCGGTGTCGTGGTTGCGGATATGCGCCAGTTCATGGGCGATGACCCCGGCCAGCTCTTCGCGCCTGAGGCTGCGCAACAGGCCGGTCGATACCGCGACGGCCGCGTTCTGCGGATTGCGCCCGGTGGCAAAGGCGTTGGGTTGCGCGGACTCAAGGATATAGACCGCCGGCACCGGCAGGCCTGCATTTCCAGCAAGGCCCGCGACCAGTTCCAGCAGGCTATCGGCCTCGCCCGGACCGACGGCGCGGGCATTGTGCATCTTCAGCAGCGCCTTGTCGGAATTCCACCAGGTAAAGATGTTCATCGCGGCGGCCACGACAAGCGCGATCACCATGCCGCTGCTGCCCCCCAGGAGATAGCCGAGCCCCATGAAAAGCGCGGTCATCGCCGCCATCAACATGCCGGTCTTGATATATCCCATGGTCATCGCTCCTGCTGCAGCGGCTGGAAGGGCCGTCCTGTGAAGGATATAGGGGATGGCAAAGGCCGTGCAATGGGCCGCCCCGCGCAAGGGCGCGGGATGGCAGCCAGGACCAGACGCGGCGGGTCTGGCGATTGGATCGAAGGCAGGGACGATGCGGGCAAGGGGCAGTGTGCGAAGATGACGACATATCGCCAGCAGGTCCTGACCCATCCCGGCCCCCGTCCCGGCGCGGATTACCGCGTGACGCTGTTCCTGCCGGATTGTCCTGCGCCCCGCGGCGGCTTTCCCAGCATCTGGTATCTTGATGGCAATGCGGCGGCGGCGGATCTGGATGGGCAGGCCCTTGCCGGGATCGACCCTGATCGCGCGCCCGTGCTTGTCGCGCTGGGCCAGGCGGGGAAGGACCGCTTTGCCGGGCTTGAGCGGGCGCGCGATTACACGCCCGAAGGTGGCGCGCCGAGCGATCCGCGTGGTCGTCCAGCGGGCGGTGCCCCGGCCTTTCAGACCCTGCTGACCGATCACCTGATTCCCGCCGCCGAAGCCTGCTTTGCCGCCGATCCGGGCGCGCGGCAGCTTTGGGGGCATTCTTATGGCGGGCTTTTCGTGCTGCGCATGGCAATGCAGAGGACGGCGCCGGTTTTCGCGCGGTTTACGGCGGCCAGCCCGGCGCTTTGGTGGGATCACGCGCGGTTCCTGGGGGTGCTTCAGGCGGGGCTTCGCGCCGGGCAGGGGCCCTGCGCGCCGGTCGATCTGCATCTTGGGGGGGCGGAACGCGAACGCGCCAGCCGTCCTGCGGACCCTTCGGCGCAACCGCTGGTGCAGATGCGCGCCGCCCTGCCACCCGATGCACTGGGCGGCCTTGCCGATGATCTGGCCCGTGCCGGCAACAGCGGCGCCTTCACCGTCTTTCCCGGTCTCAGCCATGGGGAGACCTTCACCCGCTCGGTCCGCGAGGTTGCGTGGCGACCCTGGCCGGTCGCGCGGGCCAGGTAACGACCCCGTCACCGGATCAGGCTATTAGTTGACTGTCTTCGTCAGGATTATTAAGCCTGCACCCGTTCACCCTGCCCATGCCGGACATTTCCCGGTGGGCAGGCATGGCGGGGACAGGCCTTGGCCCCGCGCGTCTGGCCCCGGCCCGGCGGAGAAGCCACAGCGCTGCTGCAGCAAACAGGGCGGGATTTTGACGGAGACCGGGACACCGGCGTCTCCTTGCAGCGAAAGGTCGATACATGATTCTTCACAGGGTAACAGCGCGCGGCTGGCTGAAGGCCACCGCTCTGGCCGGCCTCGTGGCCGTTTCCGCAGGCGCGCTTCAGGCCGAGCCCTTCTCGGAACTTGGCAGCTTCTCGGGGCGTCTTGGCGCATCGAACGCCGAACGCGGGCCGATCATCGCAGGCAGCGAAGTGCTGCTGTCGGGGCGTGGTCTGGAACCGGGCCAGCAGGTCAGCCTGCGCCAGGACGGCGAAACGCTGGGTGATCCGGTGACTGCCGACGACAACGGTGAATTCACCTTCAGCGTCCAGATCCCCGAAGATGCCGCGCCGGGCGCCTATCCGGTGGTTGCCGAACTGTCCAACCCCGCCTTTGCCACGACCTTCGATGTGCGGGTCGCGCCGAACCTCGGCCCGATCGGCACCGAAGATTTCACCGTCGAAAGCCATGACGCCGTGCCCGGTCTCTATCAGGTGGCAGAGGCCCCGGACCTCGGCGCCGTCTTTGTCGCGGCTGCCAACGGCCGCCCGCCGGTCGAGAAATCCGATCTGGTTAAACTCGACCTCGACACGCTGGAAATCCTGGCCAAGGTCACCCCCGCGCCTGCCCCCGACCGTGAAGATGGCCGCGCGGGCGGTGTCTATGCCGTCTACGGCGTGGGCGTCGATGCGGAACGTGGTCAGGTCTGGGCCACCAACACCCGTCAGAACAGCGTCGCGGTCTATTCCGCCGACGACCTCACGCTGATCAAGCAGTTCGAAGACGGGATCGTCAGCCATCCGCGCGATGTCGTACTGTACGAGGGCAAGGCCTATGTCTCGGCCACCTTCACCCCGAACGTCGAAGTCTTTGACGCCGATACGCTGGAACATGTCGGCACGGTCGAGCTGACCTCGGGCAAGCGTGGCGAGACCTTCGGCACCGGCTCCATGTCGCTGGAACGCGCCAGCGGAACGCTGGTCGTCTCGGGCCTTGGCAGCAGCGAAGTCGCGCTGGTCGACCTGGCCACCGGCGAACAGACTGCCGTTTACGCAGTTGATGGTGCAGAACGTGTCATCGGCGTGGCCGAGGATCTGGAACGCAACCGGATCTACACCGCCAATGCCGGCACCGACGATGTCTCGATCCTTGATGCAGGCACCGGTGAGCTGATCAAGACGGTTCCCGTCGGCTCCAGCCCGCTGAACGTCGCCGTGCAGCCCGACAGCGGCCTGGTCTATGTCGCCGTGCGCAACTCGGGCACCGTGGTGGTCCTGAACGCCGATGGCGAAGTGGTCGGCAACCTCGAAGTCGGCTCCTACCCGAACCACCTGACGGCGGATTCCAAGGGCGGCATCCTGGTTGTGAACAAGCGCCAGGGCGACAACGACGAGACCGGGGACAAGGTCACCCGTATCACCCCGAAGATGTAAGCAATTCCCGGCCGCGCGGATCCCTCCGCGCGGCCGGACCTTTCGGAGATCCCCCATGAAGCCGCTTTCCCAGACCTGGCCCGATGATCTTGCCGCCCGCTACAAGGCGCGGGGCTATTGGCGTGGCGAGACCTTTCCGGCCATGCTGCGGGACCGTGCGGCGGAACATCCCGACCGTATCGCCCTGACCGAGGGCGATACGAACCTGACCTACGGCGCCCTGAACGCCCGCGCCCGAAGCTTTGGCGCCGGCCTGCTGGCGCGGGGCTACCAGCCCGGTGACCGGGTGTTGGTGCAGCTGCACAATTGCATCGAATTCTTTACCGCGACCTTCGGCCTTTTCGCCGCCGGTCTGGTCCCCGTCTATGCGTTGCCCGCGCATCGGCGGACCGAGGTGGACCACCTGCTGCGCAAATCCGAGGCCGTGGCGATGATCACCAAGGCGCGCATGGACGGCTTTGACCACGGGGCACTGGGCGCCGACCTGCTGGGGGACATCCCCGCACTGCGCGAGGTGATCCTGATCGGCGGGACGGGCGATGCCGCCGGGCTGCCCGATCTTGAAGGTATCAGCGGCGATCCCGCGACCCTGCCCGACGACCCCGATCCCCAGAGCGTCGCGCATGTCCAGATCTCGGGCGGGTCGACCGGCATGTCAAAGCTGATCCCGCGCACCCACGACGATTACATCTATACCCTGCGCGCCAGCAACGAGATCTGCAATGTCACCGCCGCCTCGGTCTATGGCGCGGTGCTGCCGGTGGCGCATAACTTCACCATGAGCAGCCCCGGCGTCTATGGCGCGCTTCATGCCGGGGCGCGGGTGGTTCTGTTCCCCTCTCCGGTGCCCGATGCGGCCTTTCCGCTGATCCGCCGCGAAGGTGTTACGATCACCGGGCTGGTGCCGCCGCTGGCCTTGCTCTGGCTGGATTCGGCGGACCGCAGCCAGGCCGATCTTGCCCCGCTGGAGGTGCTGCTGGTCGGTGGTGCGAAATTCCTGCCAGAGGCCGCCCGCCGGGTGACCCCGGTACTGGGCTGCACCCTGCAACAGGTCTTCGGCATGGCCGAGGGGCTTGTGAATTACACGCGCCTTGACGATGACCCGGCGGTGATCACCCAGACGCAGGGCCGCCCGATCAGCCCGGATGACGAGATCCTCGTGCTCGACGATGCCGGTCAGCCGGTGCCGGATGGCAGCCCCGGTCACCTGTTGACCCGGGGTCCTTACACGATTTCGGCCTATCACGACGAAGCAGGCGCCAATACGCGCAGCTTCGAGGATGGGTTCTATCGCACCGGCGATATCGTGATCCGCCATCCGTCCGGCCATCTGACGGTGCAGGGACGGGCGGGGGATCATATCAACCGCGCCGGTGAAAAGATCTCCGCCGAAGAGGTCGAAGATCACCTGCTGGCGCATCCGGGCGTCTTCGATGCGGTGGTCGTGTCGATCCCGGACAGCCATCTGGGCGAACGCATCGCCGCCTTCATCCAGCTGAAACAGGGCCAGGCCCTGCGCGCGCTCGATATCCGCAAGTTCATGCGGACCCGCCAGGTCGCACCCTTCAAGACGCCGGACGACATCCGCTTTGTCACCGAATTCGGCACCACCGCCGTCGGCAAGATCAGCCGCAAGGAACTGCGCAATCAGCTGCGCACCGCCGCGCTGGCCGAGGACGCCGCAGCAGACACGCCTACGGAAGCAGAAAATACATGACCCAGACCGCCCTTGCCCTGACCTGCGACCAGATGCGCGCCGATATCGCCAAGCAGATCGACCTGCCTCCGGAAGAGGTCGAGCCGGACGAGAGCCTTGTCGATCTCGGGCTGGATTCCATGCAGGTGATGACCCTGCTGATGAAATGGGGCGAAAAGGTCGAAGGCCTCGATTTTGCCCGCTTCATGGAGGCCGGGACATTGGCCGAATGGTGGGCCATCGCCGAAGCGGCGCAAGCCCGGTGACCAGGGTCCAGCCCTATCCGGCCGCCGCCCTGCCGCTGTCGGACAGCCAGGAAGGCATCTGGTACGCGCAGCGCCGCGACCCCGGCAGCCCGACCTTCATGACCGGGCAGGCCCTGCGGATGACCGGGCCGCTGGACCGCAACGCGCTGGCGCGGGCCATCGACCGTGTTGGGGCAGAGGCCGAATGCCTGTCGTTGCGGTTCACCGAAGGCCCCTCTGGTCCGGTGCACTGGATGGAGCCGGGCGGCGCCCCCGGTCTTGCGGTGCAGGACCTGTCGGGCGAAGCCGACCCGGAAGCCAGCCTTCAGGCCGCGCTTCTGGCCGAGGCGCAGCGCCCGGCCGACCTGTTTCATGGTCCCATAGCGGGTTTTACCCTGTGGATCCTGGGGCCCGAGGACCATGTGCTGAGCGAACGCATCCACCATCTGGCGGCGGATGGCTATGCGGTGATGCTGATCACCAACCGGATCGCCGCGCTTTACAACGCCTTCGCCAGGCAGACCGACCCGGACGAGGGCTTTCCCCCCTATGCCCAGGTGATCGAGGCGGAATATGCCTATCGCGACGGGCCGAAGCACGAAAAGGACCGCGCCTATTGGCACGAGACGCTGGCCGATCTGGGCCCTGTCGAGCCGATGGCCCCCGGCGAGGCGGTCGCCTCGCATTGGTTCCACCGTCACGAAATCCCCCTGCCGCCCGAGGCGCTGAGCCGCCTGCACGGGCTGTCGCGCGACATTTCGATGTCCTGGCCTGATATCCTGACCGCGCTGACCGGAGCCTATGTCGCCCGCTGCCTGCCCCCGGTGCCGGGCGAGGCGGATGCGCCGCGCGAGGTCACCCTGGGCGTGCCGCTGATGAACCGCATGGGGTCCAAAGCCGCGCGGGTGCCCTCGACGCTGGTCAATGTGCTGCCGCTGCGTGTGACCGTCGACGAGGACGCGCCCCTGGCCGAATGGCTCAAGACCGCCGGCCGGGCCATGGCCGGGATGCGCCGTCACGCCCGCTATCGCGGCGAGGCCCTGCGCCGCGAACTGGGCCGCGTCGGCTCGGGCCAGCGCCTGCATGGGCCGCTGGTCAATGTGCTGCCCTTCGATGCCCGCCCGAAGATGGTGGGTCTGGTGACGCATCTGCAGATCCTCGGGGCCGGGTCGGTGGACGACATTACCTTCTGCTATCGTGGTGACGGGCAGAGCCTGTTGGTGCAGACCGACGCCAACCCCGCGCTCTATGACGAGGCGACGACGCAGGCCCATACCGCGCGGCTGCTGCAGTTCCTTGCCACGGCTTTGCAGGCGCCCTGCCTGGCCAAGGTCGCCACCCTGACGCCGCAGGAGGTCCGGACCCACGTCACGACGCGCAATGCCACGTCCCATCCGGTGCCGGAGACGACGCTGGTCGCCCTGACCCGCGCCCAGGCCGCCGCCACGCCCGAGGCACCGGCGCTGGTCTGCGGCGATGAAACCCTGAGCCATGCCGAGCTTGACCGGCGCAGCACCGCGCTGGCCCGCCGTCTTGCCGGGCGCGGGATCGGGCCGGGCGACGTGGTTGCCGTGGCGCTGCCGCGTTCGACCGCGCTGATCCTTGCCCTTCAGGCAGTGATCCGCGCCGGGGCGGCCTATGTGCCGCTCGATCCCGAAGATGCCTCGGCCCGCCGGGCGGACATGCTGACCCGCGCGGCCCCAAGGCTGATCCTCGCCGCCGATGATTTCGACGCGGCCGGTGTCGCGCCGGTTCTGCCCCCCGAAGACTGGGACAAGGGACCGGAAGCCGAACCGCGGGCCCCCGCACCGGGCGATGCGGCCTATGTGCTGTTCACCTCCGGCTCGACCGGGCAGCCCAAGGGGGTGGTGATCGACCACCGCGCCATCGTGAACCGGCTGCTCTGGATGCGGGCGGAATACGGCTTTGGCCCCGGTGACCGGGTGCTGCAGAAGACGCCGACGACCTTCGACGTTTCGGTGTGGGAGCTGTTCCTGCCCTTCCTGTCCGGCGCCACGCTGGTCATGGCCCCGCCGGGGGCGCACCGCGATCCGGTGGCGCTGGCCGGACTGATCCGCGACCAGGATATCTCGGTCCTGCATTTCGTGCCTTCGATGCTGGCCCTGTTCCTCGCCGCGCCGGCTTCTGACGGGCTGGTGATCCCCAAGGTCTTCGCCAGCGGAGAAGCCTTGCCCGTGTCCCTGGCGCGTCAGTTTCACCAGCGGATCAAGGGGCGGTTGCACAACCTCTATGGGCCGACCGAAGCTGCCGTCGACGTGACCTTCCAGGAGGCGCGGGGGGATGAAACCGGGACCTCGGTGCCGATCGGCAAGCCTGTCTGGAACACCGGCTGCTATCTGCTGGACGACCGGCTGCGCCCGGTGCCCGACGGCGTGACGGGGCGGCTATACCTGGCGGGGCGGCAGTTGGCGCGCGGCTACCTTGGTCAGCCTGACCTGACGGCAGAGCGGTTCCCCCCCGATCCATTCGTTCCCGGTGCGCGGATCTATGACACCGGGGATCTCGCGACCATGGCGGGGGACGGCACGATCACCTACCAGGGGCGGGCCGATTTTCAGGTCAAGATCCGGGGCGTGCGGATCGAGCTGGGAGAGGTCGAAGATGCCCTGGCCCGCACCGGACTGGTGGCGCAATCCGCCGTTCTGGCGCCGATGGATCACGTCGGTCAGGCCCAGCTTGTCGCCTATGTGGTGCCGCAGGGGGGGGCTGATGCGTCCGCGATCCGGGCCGCCCTTGCGGCGCGGCTGCCGGCGATGATGATGCCCTCGGCCATTGTGCCGCTGGCGGCCTTTCCGCTGAATGCCTCGGGCAAGCTTGACCGCAAGGCGCTGCCGGCGCCGCAATTGCATGCCGATGCCCCGGCGCGCACCCTGCAACCGGGGACCGAGACCCGGCTGGCCGCGCTTTATGCCGAAACCCTTGGCCTGCCCGCCGCCACGCCCGAGACCGAGTTCTTTGCCGCTGGGGGCGACAGCCTGAAGGCCGTGCGGCTGACCCTGCGCATCGAAGAGGTCTTTGGCGTCGATCCCGGCCTTGGCACCCTGTTCGAAGCGCCGGTTCTCGCGGACCTCGCGCGGCGCCTTGACCGGGTGGTGGCCCGCGATGACGGGCTCGGCCCGATCGTGCATCTGTCGGCGCGTGCCCCGGCGCCGAGGGTGTTCGCGATCCATCCGGCGGGGGGGATTTCCTGGTGCTATCGCGGCTTTGCCCGGCATCTGCCCGGCTGGGACCTGGTGGGGGTGCAATCGCCGCTTCTGGACCCCGATGCCCCGCTGCCCGAAGACCTTGCCAGCCTCGCCCATGAATATTGCGACCGGATCGAAGCGCTGGCCCCCGACGGCTCGCTGCACCTGATGGGCTGGTCCCTTGGCGGCATCATCGCCCATGCCATCGCGGCCGAAGCCGAGGCGCGGGGACGCGAGATTGGCCTGCTGGCGCTGCTGGATGCCTATCCGTCGGACTGCTGGCGCGATGAGCCCGAGCCGGATGAACGCGCCGCAATCCGGGCGCTTCTGGCCATCGCGGGCCATGATCCGGATGCCTATCCCCATCTGGTCAGCCGCGACGATATCCTCGGGTTCCTGCGCGAGACCGGGCATCCGCTTGGCCAGCTTCCCGAGGCGGTGCAGCAAGGCGTCGTGCGTTCGGTACAGCAGACCAACAGGCTGGTGCGTGGACATCGCGAAAGACGTATCGCGGCGCCGCTGCTGCATGTCCATGCGCGGCTGGATCATGCAGGCAGCAACCGGGCCCCTGCGCTTTGGGCGCCCTATTGCGGTGGGGTGCAGGTGCTGGACCTCGACTGCCGCCATCCCGATGTGGTCGGACCGGCGCAGGCTGAATTCATCGCGCAGGAATTCCGTCGCAGAAAAACCGCTTTCTGTGACGCTGATGCGATTTTGCCACAGAGAGAGTTTTTCATACGGGAGTGTTCCTGAGCAATTTACTCGGATAACGGGCGCTCATATCACGACCCCCGAGGCACTTCCGTTTCATCCAGCCCGGGTCCACCGACCCCCTCTGCCAGAGACGACGTGTTCGGCCTCCTAACTCACTACTCCCAGGGGGACGACCATGACCATGCAAACCCGGCCCACCAGCCGGCGCTCGGCCTTTCTTGCGACCACCGCCCTGCTGATGGCGACGGCCCTTCCGGCCTTTGCCCAGGACGAAATCACCCTTGATGACAGCCTTTCGGACATGGAGACCTATGTCACCGAAGACGGCGAAGTCATCATGCTGGACGCGATCACCGTGCAGGCCGCATCGGATGAACTGAAACAATCCCTTGGCACCTCGGTGATCACGGCAGACGATCTGGAATCGCGCCCGGTCACCAACGACGTGTCCGAAGCGGTCCGCCGGATGCCCGGCGTCAACCTGACCGGCGCCTCGGCCACCGGCCAGCGCGGCAACCAGCGCCAGATCGACATCCGTGGCATGGGCCCGGAAAATACGTTGATCCTGGTCGATGGCAAGCCCGTGCTGTCGCGCAACTCGGTCAAGATGGGCCGGGGCGGCGAACGCGACACCCGCGGCGATTCCAACTGGGTTCCCGCCGAAATGGTCGAGCGGATCGAGGTCATCCGTGGCCCGGCGGCCGCCCGTTACGGTTCCGGCGCGGCCGGTGGTGTGGTCAACATCATCACAAAGGTCCCGGAAGAAGAGACCTTTACCTTCAGCCTGTTCTACGAGCAGCCCGAAAGTGACCTGGAAGGCGCCAACGGGCGGACCAACTTCCTTTGGGCCAAACCGCTTGGCGACAACCTGAGCTTCCGCCTGATCGGGAACTACAACAAGTCCGACGGGGATGATCCGTCGCTGAACGCCTCGTCCGTCGAAGAGGGCGACACCATCCTGGCCGGCAACGAAGGCGTCGTGAACAAGGACGTCTCGACCCTGCTGCGTTGGGATGTCGACGATTTCAACCGCATCGATTTCGAACTGGGTTACAGCCGTCAAAGCAACATCTACGCCGGTGACACTCAGCTTGGCAGCACCGACGAGCTGACCGAAGGCTTGGCCGACGAAGGTGCCGAAACCAACATCATGCAGCGGACCACGGCGGCGATCACCCACACGGGCGACTATGCCTTTGGTGAGCTGACATCCTACCTTCAGTACGAGCATTCGGACAATAACCGTCTGAGCGAAGGCGCCTCGGGTGGCGGTGAAGGCCGGATCAATTCGACCGAGGACTGGACCACGACGCTGCTCGACAACGTCACGGCGAAAAGCGAGCTGGACATCGACGGCTCCTTCATGGGGCACGAGACGGTCTGGACGCTGGGCGGCGAAGTTCGCTACGAGCGCATGAACAACACCGATCTGATCACCTCGCGCGGGGATATCGACTTCGACTACGGTGATACCTCGGCCTCTGCAGCGGACCGCGATCCGATCAGCTCGCAGACGATCATCGGCCTCTATGGTGAAGCCAACATCCTTTACGGCGATGCCACCACCATCACCCCGGCGTTCCGGGTCGATTATGCCGATACTTTCGGCATGAATGTCTCGGGCGGGCTCAATGCCTCGGTCGACGTGTCGCCGTCCTGGAAGATCAAGACGGGATACGCGGCCGCCTTCAAGGCGCCGAACCTCTACCAGCTGAACCCCAACTACATCTACACGACCCGCGGCAACGGCTGCCCTTATCCCTACAACGGCGACGGACCCTGCTATGTCCTGGGCAACGAGGATCTGGACCCGGAAACCAGCCTGAACTTCGAACTCGGCACCGCCTATGACGGTCCGAACGGGCTGAGCGGGACGCTGACCTATTTCCACAACGATTACCGCGACAAGATCCAGTCCGGCACAGAACAGCTGGCCTATATCACCGTCGGGGCCGATCAGTATCGTGTCTACCAGTGGGTCAACATCCCCGAAGCCGAAGTTTCGGGTCTTGAAGGCAACATCAACTACATCGTCTCGTCCAGCGTCAGCTTCAACGCCAACTTCACCTACATGATCACCTCGAAAAACAAGCAGACCGGCGATCCGCTGAGCCTGGTGCCCGAGTACACGATCAACGCCTCGGTCAACTGGGACGTGAACGACAAGCTGACGCTTATCCCGTCGGTGGTTCACTACGGTGAAATCGACGCGGCTTCGACCAATGCCGCCACCGGCTATGCCTATGACGACACGGATTCCCGTGATCCTTATACGCTGGTCAATTTCGGCGGCACCTATGACGTGAACGAAGACTTCGCCGTGAACTTCGGGGTGAAGAACGTCTTCGACACTTCGGTCCTGCGGTCGGGCGATGGCGCGAACACCTTCAATGAACCGGGCCGGTCCTACTATGTCGGCCTGACCAAGACCTTCTGATCCAAGGGGTTTCCGGGCCGGTCAGCGTTCTGGAAACCGAAAGGCCCCGGACAGGTTCCGGGGCCTTTTTGCGTCGCCCTGCCGTGGGGCGTGCCGCCCCGGTGCCCCCGCGATCCGGGGGGCAGGGAACGCCATCTGCCTGCCAGTCGGGCAGATGAATTTCGCGAAGCCGCATGTGCAGGGCATGTCGCGAAAAGTTGTGCTTCAAGCCGGCGGAAAATCCGACCCAATCCGTGCTACCAAGAGCCCCGGTCTGGAAAGGCCCGCGACTCGACGGATTTGGAGAACAGATGACCGCCCCACGCCCCCTGACGCAGATCGCGGCCAGACAGTCACGTCCCCCCTTGCGCCCCGTTACCGGCCGCCGCGCCATGGCCCTTGCGGCCGGCTGTGTGCTTGGCCTGCTGATCGCCCTGCCGGGCGCCGCAGAGGCCCAGTTCCGGGGTGGCCCCAAAGGCCCGACCGAGGTCGGTGTGGTCCTGCTGGAAAGCGGTCTCGTGCCCTATACGGTGACCCTGCCGGGGCGCGCCGTCGCCCATGACGAGACCGAGATCCGCCCCCGTGTCGAAGGTATCATCGACGAGATTTCTTATCGCGCCGGCAGCGAGGTCGAGGTTGGTGACCTGTTGTTCCGTCTGGATTCGGACACCTATGCCCTGGCTCTGGACGCGGCCGAAGCGGGTCGGGACAGCGCCTTGTCGGCACTGGCCGTGGCCCAGGCGACAGTTGATCGCTATGAAAAACTGACCTCGGCGGCGATCACCCAGGCGGATCGTGATACCGCGACGGCGACGCTGGCTTCGGCCCGTGCCACCCTGGCGGCGTCCCGTGCGGCGTTGCAATCGGCGCAGCTGAACCTGGACCGGACCGAGATCCGCAGCCCGATTTCGGGCATTGTCGGCCTGTCGGAGTTTTCCGTCGGTGCGCTGGTGACCGCCAATCAAAGCGATGCCCTGGCCACGGTCACGCGAGTCGATCCGATCTATGTCGATGTGCAGGAAAGCTCGGCCCGGATGCTGCGCAACCGCGCGCGGATGCAGGAGGGATCGCTGGTGCCGAACGAGAAGGTCGACATCCAGCTGGTGTTGGAAACGGGTCAGGTCTACGAGGGCCCCGGCACGCTTGTCACGCCCTCGACCGAAGTGTCGACCACCACCGGCACAGTGGATTTCCGCTTTGAATTCGACAACCCCGAACGGCTGATCCTGCCGGGTCAGTTCCTGCGCGTCAGCGCCACGGTCGGCAGCGTCGAGGCGATCCTTGTGCCGCAACGCGCCACCTCGCGCAGTTCCGACGGCACGCTGACGGCCTTCATCGCCGTGGACGGCACGGCCAAGCAGGTCACCCTGACGACCCAGGGCGCCTATGAGAACGCCTGGATCGCCACCGAAGGCGTCGAGGCGGGCGACAGCCTGATCGTCGATGGCCTGCGCGACCTCAAGGCGGGGGCCGAGATCAAACCGGTGCCGGTCACCATAGATGCCGACGGCATCGTGGTCGATCAGGCGCAGGGCGCGGCTGCCGAGACCGGGCCCGGACCGGGGCCTGATCCCGAAACGGTTGGCGGGAACTAGGCATCATGGTCAATTTCTTCATTCACCGCCCGGTCTTCGCCTGGGTGCTTGCCATCGTGACCATGCTTGCCGGGGCCTTTTCCTTTACCCAGCTTCCGGTCTCGCAATACCCCGAAATCGCGCCGACCACGATCCGCATCTCGGCCAGCTACTCCGGGGCCACGGCGGATGCGGTGCAGAATTCCGTCACCTCGGTCATCGAGGACAGCCTGACCGCGATCGACGGGATGCTCTACATGGTTTCCTCCTCGCGAGAGGGGAGTTCCTCGGTCACGCTGACCTTCGATGAAAGCGTCGTGCCCGTGGATGCCCAGAACGAGGTCCAGTCCAAGGTCAGCCAGATCGAAAGCCAGCTGCCCGACAAGGTGCAGTCCAGCGGCGTGACGGTCACGCGGTCGTCGGATTCCATCCTTATGGTCGGGGCGCTGGTGTCGCCCGACGGGCGCTATTCCACGATCGAGCTTGGCGATATCCTCGACAACATGATCAGTGGCCCGGTGCAGCGTACCGAAGGCGTCGGCAGCGTGAACATCTTCGGTTCGGGCTACGCGATGCGCATCTGGCTCGATCCGCTGAAACTGGCGCAGTATCAGCTGACGCCTTCGGATGTGACCAGTGCGGTCGAGGCCCAGAACACCACCGTCTCCGTCGGCTCGCTCGGCGATCTGCCCACCACGCAAGGGCAGCAGTTCACCGCCACGATCACGGCGCAAAGCCAGCTGACCTCGGCAGCGCAATTCGAACAGATCCTGCTTAAGGTCGAAGAAGACGGCTCGGCGGTCTTCCTCGGAGACGTGGCGCAGGTCGAAATCGGGCAGGAAGACTACGGTACCAATGCCTATTTCAACGCCGAAAACGCCGCCGGTTTCGGCGTCAACCTTTCGACCGGGGCCAATGCGGTGGACACGGCGGCGGCGGTGCGCGCCACGCTGGCCCGGCTGCTGCCCGCGCTGCCCGACGGGGTGCAGGTGGAAACCGCCTATGACACCTCGCCCTTCGTCGAACTGTCGATCGAAAAGGTCTATCACACGCTGATCGAAGCAGTGATCCTCGTGCTGCTGGTGATCCTGATCTTCCTGCAGAAATGGCGCGCGACGCTGATCCCGATCATCGCCGTGCCGGTGGTCCTTCTGGGCACCTTCACGGTGCTGGCGGCCTTCGGCTATTCGATCAACACGCTGACCATGTTCGCCATGGTGCTGGCCATCGGCCTGCTTGTCGATGATGCCATCGTGGTGGTCGAGAACGTCGAACGGGTGATGGAAGAAGATGGCCTCGACCCGCTGGAAGCCACCGTGAAAAGCATGGGCCAGATCACCGGGGCGTTGGTCGGCATCGCGCTGGTCCTGTCGGCGGTCTTCCTGCCGATGGCCTTCATGACCGGCTCGACAGGGGTGATCTACAAGCAGTTCTCGATCACCATCATCACCGCCATGGTGCTGTCGGCGCTGGTCGCACTGATCCTGTCGCCGGCACTATGCGCCACCTTGCTGCGCTCGTCCAAAGAGGGCAGCAGCATCGCCCCGGCGCGCTGGTTCAACCGAAATTTCAACCGGGTGACACGGGGCTATTCCGGCATCGTCCGGCGTTTCCTGAAGGCGCCCTTCATCATGCTGGTGCTGCTGGCCGCGGTCACATTCGGGGCGGGCGCGATCTATACCAAGCTGCCGTCGTCCTTCCTGCCGGAAGAGGATCAGGGCGTGATGATGGTGATCGTCCGCCTGACCGAAGGTTCGACCACCGCGCAGACCAAGGCCGTGGTGGACCAGATCGATGCCTACCTGCGCACCGAGGAAGCCGAGGCCGTGGAAAGCACCTTTGCCACGCTCGGCTTCGGGTTCGGCGGGTCGGGGCAGAATGCCGCGATGGTCTTTGCCAAGCTGAAGGATTTCGAGGACCGCGAAGGCGACGGCGCGACCGCCGGCGAAGTCGTGGGGCGGGGCAACGCCCGTTTCGGCAACCTGCGCGCCGGGCGGGTCTTCTTCATCCAGCCACCGGCCATTCCGGGGCTGGGCAATACCTCGGGCTTTTCGATGTACCTGATCGACCAGGCGGGCAACGGGCTGACGGCCCTGCGCACCGCTGCGGCCGAGCTTGAGGCGCAGGCCACCGCGGATCCGCGTGTGCAGAACCTGCGCGTGACCGGGGATGAAGACGAGGCCGTGTTGCAGATCAACCTCGATCAGCAGAAGGCCGAAAGCTTTGGCGTCTCGCTGTCCAGCGTCAACGCGCTGCTGTCGATCATCTTCTCGGGCTCTTCGGTCAACGATTTCAACATGAACGGCAATCTGCGCCCCGTGATGGTGCAGGGGGGCGCGGAATTCCGCATGCAGCCCGAAGACATCGCCAGTTGGTACGCCCGCAACGATGCCGGAGAGATGGTGCCCTTTGCCTCCTTCATGACCACGGACTGGGTGTCGTCCTTTCCGTCGCTGGCGCGCTATGGCGGGACCTCGGCCATGTCGATTTCCGGGTCGCCCACGGCCGGAACATCTTCGGGCGATGCAATTGACGCGATGGAGGAAATCGTCGCCGGCATCGACGGGGACTTCGACGTGGCCTGGACCGGGCTGTCCTATCAGGAACTGCAATCCGGGAACCAGGCGCCCTACCTTTATGCGCTTTCGGTGCTCGTGGTCTTCCTGTCGCTGGCCGCGCTGTACGAAAGCTGGTCGATCCCCTTCTCGGTCATGCTGGCGGTGCCGGTCGGTATCTTGGGCGCGCTTACGGCGGCCTGGTTCGCGGGCGGCGACAATGACGTCTACTTCAAGGTGGGCATCCTGACGACCATCGGGCTGGCGGCCAAGAACGCCATCCTGATCGTCGAGTTCGCCAAGGATCTGGAGGCCGAAGGCAAGGAACTGGTCGAAGCCACGATCCAGGCCGCGCGGATGCGGCTGCGGCCCATCCTGATGACCTCCTTCGCCTTCATGCTGGGGGTGGTGCCGCTTGCCACCGCCAGCGGGGCCGGGGCGGCGGCGCAGAACGCCATCGGCATCGGCGTGTTGGGTGGCATGGCCGCGGCGACCTTCATCGGTGTCTTCATGATCCCCAGCTTCTATGTCTTCGTGCGCCGGATGGCGGACCGTACGTCGCGCCGCAAGGCCTGAACGTCTGTCACGTGCTCCCGCGTCCTTCGGTTGCGAACCGGAGGGCGCGGAGTCGGCGCCCGTGCCCTTCCGACAAGTTTTCATTAACCAAGCTGATGAATTGGTTTACCTTTTTTTGGATTTCCCGAGACGCGGGGCGTTCAATATCGTATTCATGATGTAAGGACGCCCTGCCGGCACCGAAGACGGGATCTTCGCGACCGGGCCGGGCGTCAGTGGCAAAGCCGCGCTTTCAAGAAAACTCGTGTGACGGTGTGGGCCGCTTCTGCGCCCGTGATCGTCAGCGCATTCCCCCACATTCGTCGCTTCTGCAGGAACAGGAGACCCGAGATGCGCCTTCTCGTGACGGATACGACCTGGAATATCGCCGGCCTTGCCCATAACCTGGGCAAGGAAGGTTTCTACATTTCCGAAGCGGCCAATGCCGAGGAAACCCTGGAATTCGCAGCCTCGGCCGAGATCGATGCCATTCTGGTCGATCCCGATATGCCCGACATGCCGGCGGTGAAGCTGGTCGCGCGTCTGCGGATGGCCCATCCGCATCTGGTGATCTGCGTCGTGTCGCGGCGCAATACCGATGAAATCCGGGCCCCGTTCCTGATTGCCGGCGCCGACGACGTGATCGAATGGCCCGACCGAACCCAGGAAATCGCGGCGCGGCTCAGGGCTTTTGTGCGCCGGGCGGCGGGGTTCGCCTTGCCGGTGCTGGAAACCGGGGGGCTGCGGCTGGATTTGGGGCAGATGAAGCTGCACTACGAAGAGATGCCGATCCACCTGACACGCGTGGAATACGAGATGATCGAGATGCTGATGCTGCGCAACGGCCGGATCGTCACCCGCGATCAGATCATGATGCAGATCTACGCCTGGGAAGACGAACCGGACCCCAAGATCATCGACGTCTACACCTGCCGCATCCGCGCCAAGCTGGCCGCGATCGGTGCGCCGGACGACCTGATCGTGACTTGCTTCGGGCAGGGCCTGCGCATCCCCTATCTGGTCGAACCCCCACGCAAGACCGAGGCGGCCTGAGGTCCAGCACGCACGCATGTTAGCAAAACGTTAACCACGACCCGCGAGACTTTAACGGCCCGGAAGAAACGGGCGGAGTCTACGGATGCACCGGGCGGCAACCTTTTTGATCGGAATCGCGACGTCCTTGGGCGTCGGGCAGGCGCAGGCGGGGGCCTGGCCGCGCGGCGAGGGCAATCATTTTGTCTCGTCAGCGGTATACCTGCATCAGGGGAAGGACAGCGATTGGACCTCGCTGACTTATTTCCACGAATATGGCCTGACCCCGGACCTGACCATCGGGGCCGACATTGGCGGGGCGATTTCCGATGTCGGCAAGGCGGTCCTGTTTCTGGCCTATCCGCTGCCGCCGATGTTCGGGTTGAACATCGGCGGCCAGATCGGCATCGGCACGGTCGATCGCCAGCCGGTGTTGCGTCCGGGGATTTCCTTTGGGCGCGGGTCGGAAAAACCTTCCGGCTGGATCGTCACCGATGCGGTGCTGGAATATTTCATCGACGACCAGACCTATGACTGGAAGGTCGACACCACCTTCGGGCTGAACGTGACCGAGGGGCTGAAGCTGTATGGGCAGATCCAGTCGGGCCAGATCTATGGCGATCTGCCCTATGCCCGGCTGGAAGGGTCGGCGGCGGTCCGGTTGCGGCCGGGGCTGGACCTTGACCTCGGGGCCTCGTCGGGGCTGTACAACAGTGATGACCTGCGGCTGAAGATCGGCATCTGGCGCAGTTTTTTAAGGTTTCACCGGGCTTTTGACCGCGCCTGACCCGCGCTAGGGTGCGGGCATGACAGACCCCTTTCGCCCGGTGGGCGACGGCGCCCGCGCCACGGCCGTGACCCTGATGCAACTGCCCCATGCTGCCCTTGCCACGCTGACCGGGCAGGGGGCGCCCTTCGTGACGCGCATCGCCCTGGCGCGGGATCCCGGCGGCGTGCCCCTGACACTGGTGTCCCGGCTGGCGCTGCACACCGAGGCCCTGCTGACCGGCGCGTCCTGTTCACTGCTGCTGGGAGAACCGGGGGACAAGGGCGACCCGCTGACCCACCCGCGCCTGACCGTGCAGGCCCGGCCGGCGCCGGTGCTGCGCGATGATCCCGGCTTTGACGATTTGGCGCAGCACTACATCAGCCAGCGTCCCAAGGCGCAGCTTTACATCGGGTTCACGGATTTCCTGTTGGTGCGCCTGATGCCCGAGACCGCGTTTCTGAACGGTGGCTTCGGCAAGGCCTATCGCCTGACGCCCGGCGATCTTGGTCTGGCATCGCCCTGACATGAAAACGGCCCCCGCAGGGGCCGCCCATGATCGTCTTTCAAAAACGGATCAAAGCAGATCGCCGGCCAGCGCGCGGTCGATCAGATCGGCCGTTTCCGCGACGCCATAGAGCGCGATGAAACCACCGAACCGCGGGCCCTGGCTGGCACCCAGAAGCACCTCGTAAAGGCAGGAGAACCACTGCTTCATCGGGTCGAACCGATCCCGGCCGACGGTATAGACCACCGATTGCAGCCCCTCATCGGTCATCTCGCCGTCATGGGCCCGAAGCGCGTCGCGCAGCGCTTCCAGCGCCTCGCGCTCGGCGTCGGTCGGGGCTCGGAAGACCTTGCCGGGTTTCACGAAGTCATTGTAGTAGCGCACCGCGAAACCGGCGGCCTGATCCATCTGGGGGTTCGCCTCGGGGCTGGCTTCGGGCGCGTAACGGCCGATGAAGCCCCAAAGGGTCTCCTTGTCCTCGGCACCCGAGACCGAGGCGAGGTTCAGCAGCATAGAGAAGGGCACGACCATGTCGCTGGCCGGCACGTCGCCGCCGTGGATATGCCAGACCGGGTTGGCCAGCTGGCCCTTGGCATCCTGATCGGGATAGGCACGCAGCTGCTGGTGATATTCGTCCATCGCCCGCGGGATCACGTCAAAGAACAGCCGCTTGGCGGTCTTGGGCTTCTGGAACATGAAGTAGCTCAGGCTCTCGGTGCTGGCATAGCTCAGCCATTCGTCGATCGAGATCCCGTTGCCGCTGGATTTCGAGATCTTCTGGCCCTTGTCGTCGAGGAACAGTTCATACGTGAAATGCTCGGGCTTCTTGCCGCCGAGGATCTCGCAGATGCGGTCGTAGATCGGCGTGTTGGTGGAATGGTCCTTGCCGTACATCTCGAAATCCACGGCCAGCGCGGCCCACCGGGCGCCGAAGTCGGGCTTCCACTGCAGCTTCACGTTTCCGCCCGTCACGGGCAGGGTCCATTCGCGGCCGTCTTCGTCGTCGAAGGTGACGGTGTAATCGGTCGCGTTGACCTCTTTCATCGGGACGTAAAGCACGCGCCCGGTTTCCGGATGGATCGGCAGGAAGATGGAATAGGTCTGCTGGCGTTCCTCGCGCAGGGACTTCAGCATCACCTTCATCACGTCATCGTATTTCTCGACGGCGCGTTTCAGCACCTCGTCGAAGGCACCGGAGGCATAGAATTCCGTGGCCGAGAAGAACTCGTACTCGAAGCCGAAGGTATCGAGGAACCGGCGCAGCATGGCGTTGTTGTGATGGCCGAAGCTGTCGAATTCGCCGAAGGGATCGGGGACACTGGTCAGGGGACGGTGCAGGTTTTCCTTCAGCAGGTCCTGGTTTGGGACGTTGCCGGGGACCTTGCGCATGCCGTCCATGTCGTCGCTGAAACAGATCAGCCGGGTCGGGATGTCGCTGATTTCCTGGAAAGCACGGCGGATCATCGTGGTGCGCAGCACCTCACCGAAGGTGCCGATATGGGGCAGGCCCGAGGGGCCGTAGCCGGTTTCGAACAGGACGTGGCCGGATTTCGGCGGAGTCTTCTCGTAACGCTTCGCCAGGCGGCGGGCCTCTTCGAAAGGCCAGGCCTTCGATTCCAGTGCAGCAGCGCGCAGATCGGACATGATCGTCTCCATAGAACAGGGCAACCCCTTCGCCGGGGCCTGCGCTTCCTATTGTGCGGGGGCGGAGAGGTCAATATTCTGAAGGGAAAGCCCCTGCGACGCGGTTTCGTCGCGGATCCCAAGGAAGGACCCCCATGGCCCCCACACCTCCCCATACGCTGTCATCGCAGGATTGCCTCGTGCTGCTGATGATCGCGGTTTCCGTTTCCGACCAGAACGTGCGGACTGCCGAGCTGATCAAGATCGAGAACCAGGTGAATACCCTGCCGATCTTCGGCGCCTATGACGACAGTCGCATCCAGCAGATGTCGCTGATCGTGTTCGAACTGTTTTCCGAAGAAGACGGGTTGGATGCGCTGTTCGGCCTGATCCGCGACAACCTGCCCGCGCGGCTGTTCGAGACCGCCTATGCGCTGGCCTGCGATGTGGCCGCCGCCGATGGCACCTTGCGCGAAGCCGAGCTGCGCCTGCTGGAAGAGATCCGCTATGAGCTGGATCTGGACCGGCTTCATGCCGCCGCGATCGAGCGTGGCGCGCGCGCGCGCCACCTGACCGAGTGAGTCACCCTGCGCGATAGGCAAGGTCCCGCCCAACCCGCGCAGATAGCTAGAATGCTGACCTCTTCGTGAGCCTGTGTGTCTTGCAAGAATCCCCATCCGGGGCAAATTGGCAGGCGAGCAGACAAGAACGACTCACAAAAGGGAGCAGTCACATGAAACGCAGGTTTCTCATCATCGGTCTGGGCGTTCTATGCCTGATGCCGATCCTCGGCGCCTATGTCGAAAAGACCATGCCGGAAGGCGCGGTGCTGAAGGCGGTGCGCCTTCAGGCCGACAAGCCAGAGCCGCGGCATTGGGTCTATTGATCGCTGCCTGGGCAGGCCCGGCTGATCCGCGCAAGCGGGCCTGCGGTTACAGAGGACGTTGCTGAGTTCTGTATATTTCGGGGCTGTCAGGCGGTCCCGAACATCTCGTCCCAGCGGCGGATCAGGTTCTGTTGCAGCATTCTTGCGCGGTTGGCCCAGGGCAGACCGCCCGGCGGGCTTTCCCGTTGCGCGCGTGTCAGGGCGTCGCGAAGTTCCGCATCTGCGGACATGATGGCAAAGACCATCATCCGCCCGCTGGCCGCCTTTTCATATCCCGCCAGGGCGCAGACGAAATTCAGTGTACCTGTCTTGGCGTGAATGCCGATGGGGCTGTCGGACTGCGGCCGCCCGGAGGCATCGCGCGGGGTGATCTTTTTCAGCAGCGGTTGCAGGTCACGCTTGGCTTCCTCACTCAGCAGCATGGTCACCAGGTCACCGGCCGAGATCCGCGAGGCATCGCCAAGGCCCGAATGGTCCACCAGGTCGATGGTCTTCAGCCCAAGGTGCTGGCGGGCCCAAAGGCTCATCTCGGCGGCGGAATCGCGCAAGGTTTCCGGCGCGGTATTCGATGTGCTGGCGAAGACCGGAGTCAGCCCGCCCCCGTCCGAGCCCTGGGCCAGCCCTTCTGCGGCCGCTGCGGGCGGGCTGGCCGGGGGCGCGGCATAGGGGGCCACCAGCGGTGCGGGGGGCAGCGGCGCGTTGATCCGCGCCCGCGCCATCGAGGCGGTCAGCCCCAGCATCTCGGCCGTCATGTTGTTGGAATAATACAGCATGTCTTCGGCGATTTCGGTCAGCGCCGGGCTTTCGTGCATCGCCATCTGGTAGGTGATCTCGGGCAGTTCTCGGATCGGCTGCGGGTCGGACAACACGATGCCATGCGACCGCGCGAGGACCTGAAAGACCTCGGCGGTATAGGCCGCGGGGCGGCGGACCGGCAGCCAGCGCGCCCCGCCGGTGCCAAGCGCACCCGATGCAACGGTCCAGGCGTCGCGCCCATCGGTATCGGCAAAGGTATAGACCGGTCCGGCGCGGTCGACGATTTCCATGGTGGCGACGCTGACCTGGGGTTTCAGGTCGCGCACCCGCGCATCCATCGTGGCGACCCATTTGCCGCCTTCACGCTTCCATTCGAAATGCACGCGATTGAAATTCAGGTTCAGTCCCGACAGGCCGGGGTTGTAGCCAACCTGATCGGGCTGGGCAGCGTCGATCTGGCGTTCTTCGGGCACGACATTGGCGTGGTAAAGATAGCGGCCCGTGACCTCGGTCACTCCGGCGATCTTCAGTCCGGTGGCAAGGTCCGCAAGGTCGGCGGTATCGAGCACCGGATCCCCGCCACCGGCCAGGATCAGGTCACCGTCGAGCTTGCCTCCGACCAGCGGGCCGGTGGCCAGCAGCCGGGTGCGGAACCGGTAATCGCCGCCAAGGGTCGCCAGCGCATAGAGCGTCGTGACGGTCTTGGCGACGCTGGCCGGGGGCAGGGGAATATCCTTGCTGCGGTCTTCCAGCAGGGCGCCGGTGTTCATGTCGGCCAGGGCGAAATGGGTTTCGCCGCTGATCCGCGCCCGTTCGATCAGCCCGTCAGCGGGCGAGACGCTACGCTGCCCGAGGTTGGCGGGCCGGGACTTTGGCCGGATCGTGCCATCGGGCGCGGCAAGCGCGGCCCCGGCGCTGCCGGCGGCCAGCATGGCCAGAAAGCTCCTGCGGCGGATCTGTTTCATGTCACCTCGGTTCGTTCGGCTGCTGGGGCCCCACGGCGGGTCCTTTGGTGTCGGTAGTCTTGCGGGTAAGTCTTACGGCTCCGTCAATCGCCGGTCGTCCGGTTCGGGCTTCACGCTTCGGGCCCTGATCCATGTGCGTGATCCCCTGAGCTTGATCCCCTGACCGATGCGGTGCCATTTCTAGGGCTGCGGCGCAGGCCGGGTCAACACGGCCAACAGTCCGGTTCACGCGATTGTGCCGCCCCTGCACGCGGCGTCGCATGTTGCGGTGCGGTTCGGGAACCGGCGTACTTTAACCTCGCGGCGACCGCGCGCCAAGGGCGGCCGCGGGGTCGCCCCGGTCAGGGGGCGTTTCGGTGGGGGCATCTGAGCGTTCTTCCGCCACTTTCCAGCCGCCGGTCTCGCGAATCCGGCTGGAGGAGGCCGCGACCAGCGGGACATTGACGAAACACCATTGCGGCAGGCCATGTCGGCCCAGCAAACGGCTGTCGCGTTCGTTTAGCCGCGCGCCGCGATAGATCCGGGCAGCACGGGATTCGCGCGCCGCAAGGCGTTCGCCGGGGCGGGCCAGCACCCCGACGGGCACGTTGTTCATGATCCAGCGCCATTCCTGCCAGCGATCGATCTGGACCAGGTTGTCGGCCCCCATCAGCCAGATGAAGCCCGTGCCGGGATAAAGCCCTTTCAGCGCGCGCAGCGTCTCGGCAGTGTAGCGGGTGCCGGTACGGGCCTCGATCCCCGTGACATGGACCCTTGGATGCTGCATGAGGGCGCGGCCGGCGGCCAGCCGGGCCTGCATCGGGGCCGGGCCATGGGGTTTCAGCGGGTTGCCGGGGCTGACCAGCCACCAGACCGCATCCAGATCGAAACGCTTCAGCGCCTCCAGCGTGATATGACGGTGGCCTTCATGCGGCGGGTCGAAGGACCCGCCCAGAAGGCCGATGCGCTGGCCCGGCAAGGCGAGGGGGCGTTTTTGCACCAAGGGCGCGGGTCCTTTGCTTTCACGACGTCTGTTTTCCCGACGTAGGGGCGAGGTTGTGACGCAAGGCGCGGGAAAGTCAAACAATTCGCCACAATTTGAAGGTGTGGCGGGTCCGGCAACGCCAGGCCTCTGGGGCCGGACGCGGGGTTCAGGGTAGTTTCGCAGGCGTCGGCAGGGGGGCACGGCCCGGGGTTGAGCCGGCCAGCCCTGTGGCTGTGCCGCCAGAAGACGGCCCGGCGATCACGCCGCCTGGCTCGCCGCTGCCACGCAGGCCCATGTCGGCAGTCCGCGCGCTGCTTTGCCCGCGCCGCCGTCTGGCACGTTTGCGGCGGCGACTGATCTTGCGGCGCAGGTTGGCGTCTTCGCTGCCTTCCAGAAAGCTGCCGATGATCCGAAGCGCCGGGATGTGATCGCAGACAACCTTGAGGAAGACGAGGAAGGGCACCGCAAGCAGCGCCCCGGCGACGCCCCAGAGCCAGGCCCAGAAGATCACCGCGATGAAGACCGCAGCGGTGTTCAGGCGCAGGTGCCGCCCGACCAGGATCGGGGTGATCAGCTGGCCTTCGATCGAGGTGAGGAACAGGTAGGCGGCCGGCACAAGCATGGCCTGGCCGAAGCTGTCGAAGGTCACCAGCGCCACGGCGCCCGCGACGACGGTGCCGAGCATCCCCCCGAGATAGGGCAGATAATTCAGCAGGAAGGCCGCGACGCCCCAGAACAGACCATAAGGCATCCCGAGCACATGCAGCGTGACGCCGATGGAAATGCCGAGGCCCGCGTTGATGACCGTGATCGCGGCGAGATAGCGCGAGATCTGTCGTTCCACCACGCGGCTGATCCGTAGCGCGCGGCGTTTGCGGGCGAAATCGGGCATCGCCTCGACCAGCTTGCGTTGGAACATATCGCCGGAGGACAGCAGGAACAGCGCCAGCAGCAGCGCGATCACCAGCGCCGAGCCGGTGCCCGCCGCCGAGGCGAGCGCGGTTTGCAGGACCGAGCCTTCGCGCACCACGACGGTCGTCTGTTCGTCGTCGCCGGCCTCGGCCTCGCCGCCGGTAAGGGCCTGCATTTGTTCGGAGGCCTCGCGGACGCGCTCGATCTTCTGACCGACGGACCAGAGCTTCAGCCGGAGTTCCTGCTGGATCTCCGGGGCTTGCTGGATCAGCATCTGAACCGGCAGGCGCAGCATGTAGAGTCCATAGGCCATGCCGGAGCCGATGGAGACGATGATCAGGATGGCGGCGATATGCGAGGGCAGGCCGAGGCGGCGCAGCCAGCGTACGAAGGGCGCCAGCGTCAGCGCGATGAGCAGGCCAAGCACGATGGGCAGGACGATGACCTTGGCCAGCGAGATCGACCAGAAGGTAAAGAGGATCAGCAGCCCGGCCAGCAGGTATTCTATGCGGTGCAGGTTGCGCAAAAGCGCAGCAGGACGGCGCGCCGTTTCGGGTTCGGCGCTGTCCTGCGCTGCGCTTTGGTGGTTCATTCGGGGGACCTTCCGCCATTTGTGTCGATCTGTCTCAACGCGCCGCCTCGGCCGGGGTTCCCCTTGCACGTAGCGAGCGGCGCGGATCCGGAGGACGCGGCCTCTGGCGGGAGTATTTTCGGCCAGATGACAGGGAGGCACGCCGGGGCGCTGAATTTGGGGGGTGCCCCGGCATCCCGATTGCTCCTTGCCCCTGCTTTCTGTATCCAGCGGCCAAGCTATTCACCCTTCAGGGAGCATCCTCATGGCCGCCTATCAATACGTATACCACATGTCCGGCGTCTCGAAGACCTATCCCGGCGGGAAGAAGTGTTTCGAGAACATTCACTTGAACTTCCTGCCCGGTGTCAAGATCGGCGTCGTCGGCGTCAACGGGGCCGGTAAATCCACCCTGCTGAAGATCATGGCCGGCTGGGACAAGGAATTCCAGGGCGAAGCCTGGCACGCCGAAGGCGCCAAGGTCGGCTATCTGCCCCAGGAGCCCGAGCTGGATGCCTCGCTCGACGTGCGCGGCAACGTGATGCTGGGCGTCGCGGCCAAGAAGGCCATCCTGGATCGCTACAACGAGTTGGCGATGAATTATTCCGATGAGACCGCCGACGAGATGGCGCAGCTTCAGGACGAGATCGACAGCCAGAACCTGTGGGATCTGGACAGCCAGGTCGATGTCTCGATGGAGGCGTTGCGCTGCCCGCCGGACGATGCGGATGTGACCAGCCTGTCGGGCGGTGAAAAGCGCCGCGTGGCGCTGTGCAAGCTGCTGCTGGAAGCGCCCGACATGCTGCTGCTCGATGAACCGACCAACCACCTGGACGCGGAAACCATCGCCTGGCTGCAGAACCACCTGATCGAATACAAGGGCACAATCCTGATCGTCACCCACGACCGTTACTTCCTGGATGACATCACCAGCTGGATCCTGGAACTCGACCGCGGCAAGGGCGTGCCTTACGAGGGGAACTACTCTGCCTGGCTGGAACAGAAGGCCAAGCGGCTGGAACAGGAAGCCCGCGAGGACAAGTCCAAGGTCAAGACGCTGGAACGCGAACTGGAATGGATGCGCGCCAGCCCCAAGGCGCGGCAGGCCAAGTCCAAGGCCCGGATCAAGTCCTACAACGAACTGGCCAACCAGTCCGAGCGCGAGAAGCTGAGCCGCGCCCAGATCATCATCCCGAACGGCCCCCGCCTTGGCGACAAGGTGATCGAGGTCGCGGGTCTGAAGAAGGCCATGGGCGACAAGCTGCTGGTAGAAGGCCTCGACTTTGCCCTGCCGCCGGGCGGCATCGTCGGCGTGATCGGTCCCAACGGCGCCGGCAAGACGACCCTGTTCCGCATGCTGACCGGGCAGGAACAGCCCGACGAGGGCACGGTCGAGTTCGGCGATACGGTAAAGCTCTCCTACGTCGATCAGAACCGCGACGACCTGAACCCGAACGAGAACGTCTGGGAAGCCATCGCCGACGGTCAGGACATCATCAAGCTGGGCGATGCGGAAGTGAATGCGCGGGCCTATTGCTCGGCCTTCAACTTCAAGGGCGGCGACCAGCAGAAGAAGGTCAGCCTGCTGTCCGGGGGCGAACGCAACCGGGTCCACATGGCGCGCCTGCTGCGGTCGGGGGGCAATGTGCTGCTGCTCGATGAACCGACCAACGACCTTGATGTGGAAACCCTGCGGGCGCTGGAAGACGCGCTGGTCGATTTCGCCGGTTGCGCGGTGGTGATCTCGCACGATCGGTTCTTCCTTGACCGGATCTGCACCCATATTCTGGCCTTCGAGGGCGAGGCGCATGTGGAATGGTTCGAGGGCAACTTCGAGGATTACGAGGAGGACAAGAAACGTCGCCTCGGGGCCGATGCGCTGGAACCCAAGCGGATCAAGTACAAGAAGTTCGCCCGCTAAAGGCGAAAGGCGCCCCTGTCGCGGGGGCGCCAGGCCGGGCGAGCCGATTTCGGTGGGTTCCCCGGCAGATCTACTTGGTGATGATCTGCTGCTTGTACTGGTTGACGGTCATCTTCATCGACGGGCTGCCCTTGATGTTGCGGCCAATCAGATCGACCGTCTTGGCATCGATGCCCTCGACCGCATCGACGGCCTGCTGGGGTGTCATGCCCTGATCGATATTGACCTGCACCTGAGCATATTTGCGCATCTGGCTGCGGGTAAAGCCCGCTTCCTTGTAGGCAGGGCCGCGCCCGGAGGGCAACCAGATCTGAGCTTCGGCCGGGATCGCCGTGACCCCGGCAGGGACGGCCAGGCCAAGGGCCAGGGCCAGCAGCAGGGGGGATCTGACATGTTTCATGGGGGCGTCCTTCCAGTCTTTTGTCCTGCCGTATAAATGTGGTCGGCGCGGCGGGAATTCAATTCACAATTGCATGTCTCGTCAGGGGATCCTGTAAGGCGCGCGTAAATCGCGACTGGATCGGGGCCCGTTTCAGGATCGGCAAAACCCTGCCGGTTGTGCGGATCGCTGCCGATCCGGGCCGCCGAAAGGGTGACGTGACCCGGCGCAAGGTAAAGAAAATTCTTGGAGCGGTCCCGGAAGATCTGGTAAACTCAAGGGGCTAAGCGCTCTCTATCGACACTGCTGTTTGGCTATTCGGCTACAGTCATCGATCGACACGACGTAGCCGGGCTGTCGCATGTTGCGGGCAGCAGAAGAAACAGGAGTTTACGGGTATGGCTACTGGCACCGTGAAATGGTTCAACACCACCAAGGGCTATGGCTTTATCGCGCCGGACGGCGGCAAGAAGGACATCTTCGTGCATATCTCCGCTGTCGAGCGGTCGGGCCTGACCGGCCTGCAGGACGGCGCGAAGGTCACCTTCGATATCGAAGCCGGCCGGGATGGTCGCGAAAGTGCGGTCAACCTGGCGCTGGACTGAGGAACGCAATCCGGCCCGGCCCTGTCGCCGAACCGTTTTTCGACGCCGGGCATTTTGTCCGCAGGAAATTTGACAGGCCCGGAGCATCCTGCTTCGGGCCTTGTCGCGTCTTCTGGGCCCGCCTGCGGGCACGCGCCGCTCATGTCATTCGGGGGCTGGCATGTCTTTTGCTGGCGGGGATCGGGGTGTGACTCAGACCACTTGCGGGCTTTTCCGGGGCGCGGTGTCTGCGCTTGCTTCGGGTGCACAGAAATGCCGGTACAGCATGTCGATGATTTCGCGGACCGTGTCGTCCTTGAGGCTGTAGAAGATCGTCTTGCCTTCGCGGCGCGTCGTCACGAAATCCTCTTCACGCAGGCGGGCCAGCATCTGGCTGACTGCGGCCTGTCTTGTCCCCAGCAGGTCTTCGAGTTCCCCAACAGATTTCTCGCCGGTGCTGAGGTGACACAGGATCGTCAGCCGTCCCTTGTGCGCGAGAGCTTTGAGAAAAGACGCCGCGTTTTCCGCGTTTTCGGCCATTTCATCAGGCGTGGTTGTCATGTTCCTCATTCTTCTCAGTGAATTAATCCGGCGTCATGCCGTGTCTGGAATGGCAATTTGCATCATGTTTTTACAAATTTACGTTAACGTCAAGTGCGCGGGCCGCGGCCCTGCGGCCCCGGCGGAATGTCGTCCTGCAGGGTATTTCATGGGATCTTCCGGCCAAGGATCGGTCGATTGATGACGGACGACGGCTTTGATCGCGACGGTGCTCAATATCAGAGGCCACGCCGGGGGAACGCGAGACCTGTCAGGCCGGGTTGTCTTGCGCCGGGCCAGCCATGACGCCCCGGCGCGAGCTGAAAACCGATCCGGGTGTCAGAGGCGTGCCACTTTTGCCGCAAAGGCCCGCGCTGTGGCGGGGGCTTCGCCCATCTGGCGCGACGGGTCGAACAGACCGTCCAGATCAGTGTCGGGAAAGGCCCTTGCTGCGAGGTCGGCAAGCGGGGTGCCGGTGGCAACGCATTCCTGCGCCAGGGATTTCACAGCGGCCTGAGCCTCGGGGCGGGGCAGGGTTTCGGTCAGCCGGAACGACAGGGCCTCGGCATGCAGCAGGCCGAGGGAGTCGGCAAAAACGGCGGCCATGGTCTGGGCCTGGGGCTGCAATCCGGGCACGAGGTCGCGGGCGGTTTCAAGAGCGGCGCAGGCCGACAGGCAGAGCTGCGGCAGGGTCATCCATTCGGTGAACCAGGCCGCGCCATCGCGTTCCTGGCGTGGCATTCCCGCGCCTTTCAGCGTGGCCTCCAGCCCGATCACCTGACGCGCCAGGGCGATCAGCACCGAGGGCTGCACCGGGTTCTGCTTCTGCGGCATGGTCGAAGACCCGCCAGCGGCGCCAAGGCGGACTTCGCCAGCCGAGCTTTGGGCCATCAGCACGAGGTCCTCGCCCATCTTGCCCAGTACCTGCGCCAGCCGGGTCAGCCAGGCGGCGATGCGCAGCACGGGGCCGCGATCCGCATGCCAGCTGCGCTCCGGATCACCAAGGCCGAGGCCGTTGGCAAGGGCCGCGCGCAGTTCCGGCCCCTTGCCGGTGAATTCCGCGCTGGTCCCGGCGGCCCCGGACAGTGACACCCAAAGCGCGTTGCGGCGCAGGGCGGGCAGGTCCTCAAGCAGGTCCAGCAGGGGCCAGCCCCAGGCGGCGACATGGCTGCCGAAGCTGACCGGCGTGGCGAACTGGCCATAGGTGCGCCCGGCCATGGGCAGATCCGCATGGGCCTCGGCCTGGGTGGCCAGCGTCTGAAGGACCTCTTGCAGCCCGGTTTCGCACAGGGCCAGCAACTGGCGCAGGCGCAGCATCTGGGCGCTGTCCATGATGTCCTGCGAGGTGGCCCCCCAATGCAGGTACTGGGCATGTTCCGGGGCCTCCATCGCCTTGCGGAAGGCCGCGACCAGCCCAGGCACCGGCACGCCGTTCTGCGCGGCACTGGTTGCCAGCCCGCCCGGATCCAGCGGGATTTCCAGCGACGCGCGGTGGATGAAGTCCGCGCTTTCCCCGGGGATCAGCCCAAGCGCGCCCTGGGCCTTGGCCAGCGCCCCTTCGACCAGCAGCATGGCGCGGACCTCGGCGCTGTCGGTGAACAGGCGCGCGGCCTCACCAGCGGGGAACAGGCGGTTGTAAAGCTGGCTGTCGTGCACGGATCCGGCCATCAGTTGGCCCCCGCGATCTGGTGCAGAAGGGCGGCAAGGCCTGCGGGGTCGGAAAGAAAGGGGGAATGGCTGGTGGGCATGTCGTATCGGTCCTGCGGCGCGAATGTCTGGGCCATCCCGGCCTGAAAAGCGGGCGGAATGGTGCGATCCTCGGTGCAGCGGATATAGCAGCGCGGCACGGATTGGTAGCGTCCAGTCAGGCGGATCGGCGTGGCCTGCGGCGCGATGGCTTCGGGGCAAAGACGGGCTTCGGCCTGCGCGGCAAGGTCGGGGGGCAGGTCGTGATAGAACAGCCCCCGCGCCTTTCCGGGGCGCAGCGCATAGGCCAGCCCGTCGGACGTCTTGCCGAATGCACCGATCAGGGGCTGGCTGGCCTGCTCGCGGCGCATGTCGATCATCGACAGCCCGTCACGGGGCGCATAGGCGGCCAGGTAATAGAGCCGGGCAAAGCGATCCGGCGCGGCCTCGGCCGCGGCGGAGATCGGGAAGCCTGCCGCCGAATGGCCCAGCAGGTGCACCCCGCTGTCGCCCTGCGTCGCGTCAAGGATCGCCTCGGCATTCAGCGCCAGTGTCATGGCCTCGGGCGGGCGGCTGTCGCCGGGTCGCCCCGGCAGGTCGATCGCCCGGGCCACATGGCCCAGGCGTGCAAGGTCCGCGATCAGCGCCTGCCAGCACCAGGCCCCGTGACAGGAGCCGTGGATCAGCAGAAAGCCCGCCATCACATGTCCAGAAAGACGGTTTCACCTTCGCCCTGAAGGCGGATGTTGAAGGTGTACTTTCCTTCGGCGGTTTTCTTCGCGATCAGGGTCTCGACCCGTGGGCGCTGTTCGATCCGGGACAGGACGGGGTCGGCGGAGTTGTCCTCGTCCTCGAAATAGATCCGGGTCTGAAGGCCGGTGTTGATGCCCCGCGCCGTCAGCCAGAGCAGGATATGCGGAGCCTGCTTGCCGCCGCCACGCGCGGGCGTCGCCCCCGGTTTGACGGTGCGCAGGGTGAAGATACCGGTGTCGGAATCCGCGCCGATGCGGGCAAAGCCGGTGACGGCGGGATCGGCCCCGTCCTGACCGGGATAGACCCCGGCGGTATCCGCCTGCCAGCATTCCAGCATCACGTCGCGCAGGGCCCAGCCCATGCCGTCAAAGACTTCGCCCGAGATCTCGATGATTTCGCCCTTCGCGCCGTCAAGGATGGGACCATCGGTGCCGATCTCGATCGCAAGGGCGCCGGCATTGCCCGCATAGGTCGGCATGCAGCCGATGTGGACATAGGGGCCGGCTGTCTGCGAGGCGGTTTCAACCAGCCTGTCGAGTTTCTGAACCATGGATCACATCCCTTCCAGCTTGTTTTCAAAGCGCGTCTGGCGACGGCCCCGCAGCACGATGTCGAACTTGTAGGCCAGGAAATCCATCGGCCTTGCCTTGGACAGATCCAGCGCGGCGACAAGGCCTTCGATCTGGCTGCGGTCCTTGACCGTCTTCACGATCGGGCAGATGTCGATCAGCGGATCGCCTTCGAAATACATCTGGGTGATCAGGCGCTGGCCAAAGCTGTGCCCGAAGACGGAAAAGTGGATATGCATGGGCCGCCAGTCATTGCCCCGGTTCATCCATGGGTAGGCGCCGGGCCGCACGGTCAGGAATTCGTAATAGCCGTCCTCGTCGGTGATGGTGCGCCCGCAGCCGCCAAAATTGGGATCGAGGGGGGCGAAGTACGCGTCCTTCTTGTGACGGTAGCGCCCGCCGGCATTGGCCTGCCAGACCTCGACCAGGGTATGGGGGACGGGGCGGGCGTTCTCGTCCAGCACGCGGCCGTGCACAAGGATGCGTTCGCCGACGGCCAGTTCCTTGCCCTGCGTCCAGTTGGTGATCAGGTTGTTGTCATGTTCGCCCAGGACCGAATGACCGAAGCGCGGGCCGGTTTCTTCCGAAGGGGTGCTTTCCATCGACAGCAGCGGCCATTTGGGGCTGCGCGACACCGAGGTCTTGTACCCGGTGTCGAAGGCGGGCGGATGGGCGTCCCGGTTGCGGGGGATCAGGGGGCCGAGATCCGTGGTCATTCTGCGTCCTCTTCCATTTCGGCGTAGGTGGCCTTGGCAAGCTTCAGCGCGTGGTTCGCCTTGGGCACACCGGCATAGATGGCGACATGCTGGAAGGCTTCCTGCACGTCCTGTTTCGTCGCGCCCGTGTTCGCCGTGGCGCGGATATGCATCGGGATTTCCTCGAAATTCCCGGTGGCGGCCAGCAGGGCGAGGGTCAGCATCGACCGTTCGCGGCGGCTGATCCCGTCGCTGGCCCAGACCGTGCCCCAGGCGCCTTCGGTGATCAGCGTCTGAAAGGGGTCGTCGAAGTCGGTCTTGCCCGCTTCGGCGCGATCCACATGGGCGTCCCCCAGAACGGATCGACGGACCTGCATGCCCTTGTCGAAGGTCTCAGACATGGCCTGTCTCCTTGATGAAAGTGGTCAGAATGCGGGCGTAGGTTTCGGGATCCTCCACGCAGGGCAGGTGGCCCACGCCGCGCATCAGTTCGAACCGCGATCCCGGTACCAGGTCGATGGTCTCGCGCACGAGGTCCGGCGGGGTGGAGCCGTCGCGATCCCCGGCGATGCCCAGCACCGGCAGGCGCAGCCCGCTGGTCGGCGTGTAGAAATCCGTCCCCGAGATCGCCGCGCAGCAGCCCGCGTAGCCCTGAGGGTCCTGCCGGATCAGCATGTTGCGCCAGGCCTCAAGCTCTGCCCCGGCGCGGAAGGCGGGGGCGAACCAGCGCTCCAGCACGCCATCGGCCATGCCGGCGATGCCGTCCTCAAGCGTGGTGCGGATGCGGGCGTTCCACATGTCCGGCATCCCGATCTTGGCGGCGGAATTGGAAATCACCAGCCCACGCACCAGATCCAGCCGCTTGATCGCCAGCCCCTGGCCGATCATGCCGCCGATGGACAGGCCGACGAACAGGGCATCACGCACCTTCAGGTGATCCAGCAACGCCTCGGCATCGCGCACCAGCGTGCCCATGGAATAAGGCGATGGCGTCGCTTCGGTCAGCCCATGGCCGCGTTTGTCGTAGCGGATGATGCGCAGCCCCGGCGGCAGCATCGGCACCAGCTTGTCCCACAGGCGCAGGTCGGTGCCGAGCGAATTGGCAAAGACGATGGGCGCGCCTTCGGGGTCGCCTTCGTCGGTGTAATGGATCTTCAGCTGGTCAAGCGCGGCGATCTTCATCAGTAGGGCAATCCGATATAGTTTTCGGCCAGGGCGGTCTGCGCCGCCACGGAGCCTTCGAGGTAATCAAGCTCGGCCTCCTGCATGTGTAGCTCGAACCCGGTGTTTTCGGGGAAATTATGCAGCAGGTTGGTCATCGACCAGGAAAAGCGCTCGGATTTCCACACCCGCGCCAGGGCGCGTTCGGAATAGCTGTCGATGCCGCTGTCGTCGCCGTCATAATGCTGCACCAGCCCATGATAAAGGTAATGCACGTCCGAAAAGGCCAAATTCAGCCCCTTGGCCCCGGTGGGCGGAACGATATGAGCGGCGTCCCCCACCAGGAACAGGCGGCCCCATCGCATCGGCTCGGCCACGAAACTGCGCAGGGGGGCGATGCTTTTCTCAAGCGTAGGGCCGGTGATGATCGTCTCGGCGGCCTCTTCGGGGATCCGGCGTTTCAGCTCGTCCCAGAAGGCGGCGTCGGTCCAGGCCTCGACCTTGTCGGTCAGCGGGCACTGCACGTAATAGCGCGAAAGGTTGGCATTGCGCATCGAACACAGGGCAAAGCCGCGTCGGTTCTGGGCATAGATCAGCTCGTGCGAGACGGGCGGGGTTTCGGACAGCACTCCGAGCCAGCCGAAGGGGAAGACACGTTCGTATTCCTTCAGCACGTTGTCCGGAATGGTCTTGCGCGACACGCCGTGGAAGCCGTCGCATCCGGCGATGTAATCGCAGTCGATCCGGTGTTCGCGACCATCCTTCATGTAGGTCACATGGGGCGCATCGGATTTCGCGTCGTGGATCGTGACGCCTTCGGCCTCGGTGATGATCTTGCCATCTTCGGCGGCGCGGGCGGCGTATAGATCGCGGGTCACCTCGGTCTGGCCGTAGACCATGACCTGCTTGCCGGTGCGTTCGGCAAAATCTATGCGGAAGCCCCGGTTGCGGCAGGCAAGGTAGGTGCCGTCATGGGCAAAGCCTTCGGCGTCCATCCGTTGTCCGACCCCGGCTTCGCGCAGTAGCTCGACGCTGCCCCATTCCAGCACGCCGGCGCGAATGCGTGACAGCACGTATTCCTGGCTGCGGCGCTCAAGGACAATCGTGTCGATCCCCTTGCGGTGCAGCAGTTGGGACAGCAGCAGACCCGATGGCCCACCGCCGATGATGGCGACCTGACAACGCATGGCATCCTCCCTGAAAACAGGATGAAGATGTCAAAAGTGATTGTCACCGTCAATCAAAATCGACTTTTCGAATCTGCATGGACGCAAAAGCCCCGCAGCCGGGTCAGCGGCGCGGGGCTTGTCATGTCGCAGGGCTGTGGGCCGGAAGCGCCTAGAGCATGGCGAGCGCGCGGGTGAACATCGCCGGGTCGACATTGCCGCCCGAGACCACGGCGATCACGGTGTCGCTGTCCAGCGCGGCGGCCGTGTCGAGCGCGGCGGCCAGGGCAACAGCGCCGCCTGGTTCCGCCACGATCTTGAGCCGCAGGAAGGCTTGGGCGACGGCCGAAAGCGCCTGACCCTCGGTCACGGTCAGACCGGGGCCACAAAGGGATTGCATCAGCGGGAAGGTCAGTTGCCCCGGCGCGGGCGTGATGATCGCGTCGCAGATATTGCCCGACAGGCGGTCATTGCGCTCGATCTGGCCCGAAATCAGGGACCGGGCCACATCGTCGAACCCTTCCGGCTCGACCGGGCGGACGCGCAGGCCGGGCGCGCGTTCGGCGCAGGCCAGGGCGATGCCGGAGGTCAACCCACCGCCACCACAGGGCACCAGAACCTCTGCCTCGCGGATGCCGAGCGCCTCGGCCTCGGCGGCGATCTCAAGCCCGACGGTCCCCTGTCCGGCGACCACCTGTGGTTCGTCGAAGGGCCGCACCAGCGTCAGACCGCGTTCCGCCGACAGCCGTTCGCCGATCTCGTCGCGGTCCTCGGTGGCGCGGTCGTAAAGGACGACCTCGGCCCCAAGGGCGCGGGTGTTGGCGATCTTCAGGGACGGGGCGTCGGCGGGCATGACGATCACCGACGGGATGTCGTGCTGGCTGGCGGCATAGGCGATTCCCTGGGCATGGTTGCCCGACGAGAACGCAATCACGCCACTGCGACGCAGCGCGGGATCAAGCGCGGAAATCGCTGACCAGGCGCCGCGGAACTTGAAGCTACCGGTATGTTGGAGGCATTCGGGTTTGATCAGGACCCGGCGCCCGGCCAGTTGGTCGAGAAAGGGAGAGGACAGCAGCGGGGTCTGGCGGGCATGGCCTTTCAGGCGCCCGGCCGCGGCCAGGATCATGTCGAAATTCATTGCAGTAGCTCCAGCCAGTCTTTCAGGGCAGCAAGGGACGTGGGTTCGTCGAGGAAGGGGACATGCCCGCGACCCGGAACGAGACGCGCGATCATGTTGGGAAAGACCTCCTGCATCCGGGCAAAGGTTGCCGGGGCAAGGATGTCGGAATGTTCGGCGCGCAGCGCGGCCAGAGGCAGGCCCTCCAGCGCTGCGAACAGCGGCCAAAGATCCGGGGTGGGCGCATCGACACCGGCCAGCACCGCATCGCGCAGGGCCGGGTCATAGGTGATCTTCACGCCATCGGGTGTCTCGGCCAGACCATGGGTGACCTCCTGGCGCCAGCGTGACAGGGGCACATCGGCAAAACCCGGCGCGGCGGCGCGGGCGGCGGCGGCTTCGTCAAAGCTGTGATAGGGCGGGTCGATCCCGATATAGGTCGCGATGCTGGCGATCCCGGCGCTGTCGACCTCGGGGCCGACATCGTTCAGCGCCACGCCCAGCAGGCGGTCCTTGGCCGTGGCGGCCAGCACCATGGCGATCAAACCGCCGCGCGAGGTGCCAAGGATCGCGGCCCGGTCCAGCCCGAGGTGGTCAAGCAGCGCCAGTGCATCCTGAGATTCGGTGGGAATCGTGTAGGTCCCGGCGCCGGTCCAGGCCGACAGGCCGCGTCCCCGGTAATCCATCCGGATCATCCGCACCCCGTCCAGATGCGGCGCAAGGAAATCGAAATCCCGCGCGTTCCGGGTCAGCCCGGACAGGCAGAGCAGCGGCAGCCCTGTCTCGCTGTCTTCGTAGTAAAGCGAGGCCCCGTCGGGTGCCAGAAAGTGCGGCATCAGAAGATCTCCAACCCGGCGATCGGTGCCAGTGTGCTGAGGACGACATCGGGATCGCCCGGCAGGCGATCGGGTGGCAGGCCCGCCCGGTTGACCCAGGCCGCGTGAAAGCCATAGCTGCTGGCCGCCGTGACATCCCATCCGTTCGAACTGACAAACAACACGCTGTCGGGGGTGCCGCCGAAGCGCTGGCAGACAAGGTCATAGACCGGTCGCGCGGGTTTGAAAATCCCGACGGATTCGACCGACAGAAGATCGTCGAGAAGATCCGCAATTCCGGCCGATCCTGCCGCCGCAACGAGCATTTCCGGCGATCCGTTCGACAGGATGGCCGTCCCGATGCCGCGCGCCTTCAGCGTTTCAAGCAGGGCGGGCACCTCCGGATAGGCGGGCAGGTCGCGGTATAGATCCAGAAGCCGACGGCGCTGGGCAGGGGCGTCGGGCCCCTTGTCCAGGCCGGTGCTCTCCAACGCCCAGTCCAGCCCGTCTTCCGTCACTTGCCAGAAATCGCAATGCAGATCCCGGACCGCCCTGATCCAGGAATATTCCAGCTGCTTGCGCCGCCAGGCCTCGGCCAGTTCAGGCCAGGAGGCGGCCAGCGCCTGGTTCCCCGGTTCCTCGGCCGCGATCCGGGCCGCGCCGTTCACGTCGAACAGCGTGCCATAGGCGTCGAAAATGCAGGTCTTGATGGTCATGGTCACCGATGCCTTTCCCCAGGGTCGCGATGGGCGAAACCTGCCATGCCGCCGGGCGCGGGGGAAGGGCGGATGGGGGCAGGGACGGGTGGTTTGCACCTTCTGCGCGGCTGGGCTAAGATTGGGTCAATAGCGATGGGAACCTGGGGCCAGACCCCCAGCCCCGAAACTCACCCCCCAGAAAACAAGATTGGAAACGGCATGAGCACAGCCAAGGCAGGCGATACCGTCCGTATTCACTATACCGGCACCCTGAAGGACGGCACCACCTTCGACAGTTCTGCAGGGCGCGACCCGCTGGAATTCACCGTTGGGTCCGGCCAGATCATTCCCGGTCTCGACAATGCCATCCCGGGCATGGAAATCGGCGACAAGAAAACCGTCGAAGTCCCCTGTGACGAGGCCTATGGCCAGCGTGACCCCGATGCGATGCAGACCGTGCCCCGCGATGCGATCCCCGACACGATCCCGCTGGAAACCGGCCTGCAGCTTCAGATGAGCTCCCCCCAGGGGCAGGTGATTCCCGTCACCGTGGCCGAAATCAAGGACACCGAAGTCCTGCTGGATGCCAACCACGCCCTGGCCGGCAAGGATCTGGTCTTTGCCATCGAGATGGTCGAGATCGTCTGAGCACGACACGCAAGGACCGGAAACGAAATCGGGCGCCGCAAGGCGCCCTTTTTCATGTCGTCCGGAACTGCTGTTAGCGCGTTATTCCTCGCGGCGCAGGCGGATCACCACATCGACCTTGGCGATCGACGCCCCCTTGGGAGCGGATGGCAGTCGGGTGATTTCAAGCTGGTCACTGGGGGCGTCGGTCAGTTCGCCATCGTCTTCCCAGTAGAAATGCGGGTGGTCATGCATGTTGGTGTCGAAATAGCTGCGCGACCCGTCCACGGTTATCTCGCGCATCAATCCGGCGTCACAGAAGGCGCGCAGGGTATTATAGACAGTGGCCAGCGATACCGGCTGTCCCGTGCCCTTGGCCGAAGCGAAAAGGCTCTCGGCGGTCACATGCCTGTTGCGGCCATCCCCGATCAGAAGGGTGGCCAGACCAAGTCGCTGCCTTGTCGGTCGCAGACCTGCCTTGGAAAGCCAGGTCGCGCCCCGTTCGGTTGCCGTAGAACTCATGGCGTTCTTGTATCCCTTTGCCTGCTCGACAATATAGAGAAAAATGGGGGTGGGACGCAACACCAGTGGCAAAAGCGCAATCGGGTCGCACCCCGGCCGTTTTCCCGCCGTGCTTGCATGGCCTGCTGGCGCGGTGATAGAGGGGGCGGAACATGAAAAAGTTTGAGAAAGAGCGAGCTTCGGATGACCGACTACCCCACCAGCTTTGACCGCGACGACCTGCTGAAGTGCGCCCGCGGCGAATTGTTCGGGCCCGGCAATGCGCAGCTTCCGGCGCCGCCCATGCTGATGATGGACCGGATTACCGATATTTCGGGCGATGGCGGCCCGCATGGCAAGGGTCATGTGGTGGCGGAATTCGACATTACCCCGGACCTTTGGTTCTTTGATTGCCATTTTCCGGGCAACCCGATCATGCCGGGCTGCCTGGGCCTTGACGGTCTGTGGCAGCTGACCGGCTTCAACCTTGGCTGGCGTGGCTGGCAGGGGCGCGGATATGCGCTTGGCGTCGGCGAAGTGAAGCTGACCGGCATGGTCCGGCCTGACCGCAAGATGCTGACCTACCACGTCGATTTCACCAAGGCGGTGCAAACCCGCCGTCTGACCATGGGTGTTGCCGATGGCCGGGTCGAAGCCGACGGTGAAGTGATCTATATGGTCAAGGACATGAAAGTGGCTCTGTCAGAAGGCTGAGCCCAAATCCAGGGAGGCTTCCATGCGCCGAGTCGTGGTTACCGGATTGGGGATCGTCTCCTCTATCGGAAACAATGCAACAGAAGTGGTCGCGTCGCTGAAGGCGGGCCGCTCCGGGATCGAAGCATCGCCGGAAATGGCCGAGCACGGCTTCCGGTCCCGCATTGCCGGGACGCTCAAGATCGATCCTGCCGAGTTCATCGACAAACGGACCCTGCGTTTCATGGGGCCGGGGGCGGCCTATGCCCATATCGCCATGAGCCAGGCGATCGAGGATGCAGGCCTTTCGGAAGGCGATATCGTCAATCCGCGCACCGGCCTTGTGGCAGGATCCGGTGGGCCTTCGACCTCGGCCATGTTCGCGGCGCATCAGACGGTGCTGAAATCCGGCGCAACGAAGCGGATCGGCCCCTTCGCGGTGCCCAAGTGCATGAGCTCGACGATCTCGGCCAACCTGTCGACGGCCTTCAAGATCAAGGGCATCAACTATTCGATCACCTCGGCTTGCTCGACCTCGCTGCATTGCATCGGCAATGCGGCCGAACAGATCATGTTGGGCAAGCAGGACGTGATGTTCGCCGGTGGCGGCGAGGAACTGGACTGGACCTTGTCCTGCCTGTTCGACGCCATGGGCGCCATGAGCTCGAAGTACAACGACACGCCGGACCTGGCGAGCCGGGCCTTCGACGCCAACCGCGACGGTTTCGTGATCTCGGGTGGCGGCGGCATGCTTGTGCTGGAAGAACTGGAACACGCCAAGGCGCGCGGCGCAAAGATCTATGCCGAAGTGACCGGCTACGCGGCGACCTCGGACGGGCACGATATGGTCGCGCCGTCGGGCGAGGGCGGTGAACGGGCGATGCGTCTGGCACTGGAGACCCTGCCCGAAGGGCGCAAGGTCGGCTACATCAACGCCCATGGCACCTCGACTCCTGTCGGCGACGTGGGCGAAGTCCAGTCTGTGCGGCGCATCTTCGGCGAAGGCAATACACCGCCGATCAGCTCGACCAAGTCCATGACCGGCCACGCCCAGGGCGCTGCCGGGGCGCTGGAAGCGATCTTCTGCCTGCTGATGCTGGACGGCGATTTCATTGCCCCCTCGATCAACGTGCAGGAACTTGACCCGGCCATCACCCCGGCAGAAATCGCCACCACGCTGGTGGAAAATGCCGGTCTTGATACAGTGATGACCAATTCCTTTGGCTTCGGCGGCACGAATGGTTCGATGCTGCTGTCGCGCTATGACGGGTAGGGTGCAGATGGCAGGATCTATGCAGGGTAAACGCGGCCTGGTGATGGGGGTCGCGAATGACCGGTCTATCGCATGGGGAATCGCCAAGTCACTGGCAGAGGCGGGGGCGGAACTTGCCTTCACCTACCAGGGTGATGCCTTCGGCAAGCGGGTGAAGCCGCTGGCCGAAAGCGTCGGATCGGACATGCTGCTGGATGCGGATGTGACCAACGATGCCTCAATGGACGCGGCCTTCGCGATTTTGGCGGAAAAATGGGGCAAGCTCGATTTTCTCGTGCATGCCATCGCCTTTTCCAACAAGGACGAGCTTTCGGGGCGGTTCATCCACACCAGCCGCGAAAACTTCAAGAACTCGCTGGATATCTCCTGCTATTCGCTGATCGACGTGTCGCGCCGTGCGACGCCGCTGATGACCGATGGTGGGTCGATCATGACCCTGACCTACCAGGGCTCCAACCGCGTGACGCCCTATTACAACGTGATGGGCGTCGCCAAGGCAGCGCTTGAATCCGCTGTGCGCTACCTTGCCAACGATCTCGGGCCCCAGGGGATCCGCGTCAATGCGATCTCTCCCGGACCGATGAAGACCTTGGCCGGCGCGGCCATCGGCGGTGCGCGCAAGACCTTCCGCCAGACCGAGGCCAATTCCCCGATGCGGCGCAACGCGACCCTTGAGGCGATCGGCGGCACGGCGGTCTATCTCGCGTCGGATGCAGGGGCCTGCACGTCGGGCGAAATCATCCGCGTCGATGGTGGCTATCACGTGCTGGGCATGCCGCAGCCGGAAAACCTCTGAAGCCCATAGGTGGCTCTCTCCTCAGCCGGGCCAACGCCTCCGGCGGGGATATTTAAGACAGGGAAACTACGAAAAAACGCCCCTCTGACGGTACTGCCGAACAGAAGGGCGTTTCCCTGTGCGGTCATCGGGATCCCTCCCTGTACCGCGCCGCGATGGTCGCATTTCGAGCTTGACGATAGGTGAATTTCACCCCGTCCGTTTCCCTGTTTCAAATATCCCCCCGCCGGAGGCGTCGGTCAGCATGCTGACCGAAATCGAGACTACAGCTTCCGGAACGTCAGGTAGTGGGGCAGGCGGTCTTCGCGCAGAGCTTTTTGTTCGTAGCGCGTCGAAATCCAGTCGTCCCAGGGGGTCCGCCAGTCGGCAGGGCTTTCGGCAAGCCATTCAAACCCGTGGCGGGGCACCTGTTGCAGGGCCTGGCGGACATAGTCCGGGATGTCGGTCGCCACGCGGAAGATCGCGCCGGGTTTCAGCACCCGCGCGAGCGGGGCCAGATGTTCGGGCGTCACGAAGCGGCGACGGTGGTGGCGTTTCTTTGGCCAGGGGTCCGGGTAGAGCAGGAAAGCGCGTGAAACCGAGGCGTCGGGCAGCACATCGAAGACATCGCGCACATCGCCCGGATGCACGGCCAGGTTCGACACGCCCGCGTCGCGGATCTTTCCCAGCAACATCGCGACGCCGTTAAGGTAGGGCTCTGCGCCGATGATCGCGATCTCGGGGTTGCTGGCGGCCTGGTGCACCAGATGTTCGCCGCCGCCAAAGCCGATCTCCAGCCAGACCGGTCGATCACCAAAACGCGCGACCAGGTCGAGCGGGGTGCGGTCGGGGTTTTCTTCCCACCCGACTTTGCCGGGGGCCAGGGCGGCGAGGTCTTCCTCAAGGAAGACTTCCTGGGACTTGCGCAACCCCTTGCCCTTGAAGCGGCCGTAGAAGTTGCGCCATGGGGCGCCGGAGGGATGGGTGTCTTCACTCATAGCCGCCCTTTAAACGGGGCGCAGGCGCGGATCAACCGGGCATTTGGAGGTCTCCGGCTGCCCCCGGTTCGTCTTCGCTGAAAATGAAGGCCCCGCAGGAGGGATCCTGCAGGGCCTGGTCATGTTTCGTCTTGGCCCTCAGCAGGCTTTCTTCAGCGCTTCGATCAGGTCGGTCATTTCCCAGGAAAAACCGCCGTCCGCATCGGGTTCGCGCCCGAAATGGCCGTAGGCGGCCGTGCGCTGGTAGATCGGCTTGTTCAGCTCGAGATGCTCGCGGATGCCGCGCGGGGTCAGATCCATGACCTTGGCGACGGCGGCTTCGATGACGCTTTCGTCGACTTCGCCGGTGCCATAGGTCTCGGCATAGATCGACAGCGGTTTCGAGATGCCGATCGCATAAGACAGCTGAATCGTGCATTTCTTGGCCATGCCGGCCGCGACCACGTTCTTGGCCAGATAGCGCGCGGCATAGGCGGCCGAACGGTCAACCTTGGTCGGGTCCTTGCCGGAAAATGCGCCGCCACCGTGGGGCGCTGCGCCGCCATAGGTGTCGACAATGATCTTGCGCCCGGTCAGCCCCGCGTCGCCATCGGGCCCGCCGATGACGAACTTGCCGGTTGGATTCACCCACCATTCGGTTGCATCCGTCAGCCAGCCATCGGGCATGACTTCGCGGATATAGGGTTCGACGATGGCGCGGATATCGGCGCTGCTCTGGTTTTCGTCGGCGTGTTGGGTCGACAGCACCAGTTGCGTGACCTCGACCGGCACGCCGTTTTCATAACGCAGCGACAGCTGGCTTTTCGCATCCGGGCGCAGGGTAGGTTCCTCGCCGGATTTGCGCGCTTCGGCCAGCCGCTTGAGAATGCCATGGGCGTAGTGGATCGGCGCCGGCATCAGCTGTTCGGTTTCATCCGTGGCATAGCCGAACATGATGCCCTGATCGCCCGCGCCTTCGTCCTTGTCGTTGGAGGCATTCACCCCCTGGGCGATATGGGCGGATTGTTCGTGCAACAGGTTGGTGACCTTGCAGGTGTTCCAGTGGAACTTGTCCTGTTCATAGCCGATGTCCTTGATGCACTCGCGGGCAATCGTCTCGATCTTGTCCATGTACTGGCTGAGTTTCTGCTGGTCGGCCAGGCCGACCTCTCCTCCGATCACCACGTGGTTGGTGGTGGCGAAGGTCTCGCAGGCGACGCGGGCCTCGGGTTCTTCGGCGATCAGCGCGTCCAGCACCGCATCGGAAATTCGGTCGCAAACCTTATCGGGATGGCCCTCTGAAACGGATTCAGAAGTGAAAATATAGTTCTGTCGTGTCATTTGAAAGTGCTCCGGTATTACTAACCTGCCCCGTCAGGAAGCCGTTGGGGCGGCGGATAATCCTCGTTACGACTGCCCGCCGATATGGTCAATCGCTTTATGGGATGCGGGTGTATGCCGGGTTAACCTTGCCCGGATCGCGAAGATAAACGCCACAAATGCCAGCAGCAGGGCCGGCAGGTCGCCGAAACGGGCGTAGGGCGTGGTCGCGAGGGGCGGCGGCAACACGACATCCAGATAGCCGTCGACGCCAAGCGGCAGGCTGTCCAGTACCTTGCCATCCGCCGCAATCAAGGCTGAAACCCCGGTATTGGCGACGCGGATCATCGGCAGCCCCTGTTCGGCGGCGCGCAGCCGTGCCTGTGCAAGATGCTGATAAGGTCCGGAAAATGTGCCGAACCAGCCATCATTGGTGATCTGCAGCAGGAAATCGGGCCGTCGGGGTGCGTCGCGGATGTCTTCGGGAAAGACCGCTTCGTAGCAGATCAGCGGCAGGGCCGCGCCGACGCCGGGAATATCCAGCACCTGGGGGCCGGGGCCGGGCGTATAACCGCCCCCGAATTGCGCCGCCAGTGCGCCAAGTCCAAAGCGGCCCAGCAGGGTATCGAAGGGCAGGTATTCCCCGAAGGGCACCAGATGGTGCTTGTCGTAGATATCGGCAATCCTTGCGTCCGATCCGATGACCGCGAGAGAGTTGAAGTATCGTCGGCGCGGGTCGCTGTGTTGCAACCCGACGGCCAAGGGCACCCCGAGAGAGGCCTCTGACAGGACCTGCGGCAGGCTTGGGTTCGTATCCAGCAGATAGGGCACGGCGGTTTCGGGCCAGACGACAAGGTCGGGGCGGGCAGGGCCGTCAGGGCCGTTTCCGGGGGCGCCGGAGTAGTCCAGAAGACGATTGAAATACATTACCGACTTCTCGGGGTCCCATTTGTCGCGTTGCGCGGCATTGGGTTGAACCAGCCGGATGATCGGCGCGTCCGGGCCGGCGGGCAGGGCGAGAGCAACGAACCGGGCGGGCAGCAGCAGCATGGCGGCGAGCAGCACCGCCCCGGTCAGTCCCGGCACAAGGGCGCCGCGGCGTGTCGCTCCGGTCAGGCTGGCGATGACCATGCCCAGGCTGGCGGCAGGCAGCAGCAACGCCAGGCTAAGCGCATGGGCCCCGCCGATGGCTGCCAGCGGCAAGGCCGGGCTGGAGATCAGGCCATGGCCGATCAGGGCCCAGGGGAATCCGGTGAAGATCACGCCGCGCAGCGCTTCGGCCAGGGTCAGGGTGGCGGCAAAGGCCAGCGCCGGACGCCAGCGCCCCACCGGGGCGGCCCATTTCGCTGTGCCAAGCGCCAGGCCCCAGAACAGCGCCAGCCCGGCTGCCATCAGGATCAACGCAAAGGGCGCCATCCAGCCATGCCGGGCGATATCGACCAGAAAGGGCTCGACGATCCAGCTGAGCGCCGCGCCGAAATATCCAACGCCGAAACACCAGCCAAGCCGCGCGGCGGACTTTGGCGAGGGCGCGCGCAGCAGTGCGGCGAACAGCAAGGCAAAACCGATCAGGGGCAGGGGCCAGAGCGATACGGGCGCCTGCCCGCCAGCTGCCAGCCCCCCGGCCGCAAGCGGCCAGAGAGCATTCAGCCAGCGGGCTTTCCTGTCCTCACGCACGGAGGCCGTCAGCCGTTTTCGCCGAGGGGAACATGGGTGTTCAGTCGCACACGCAGCTTCTTGATGCGGCGCGGGTCGGCCTCGACCACTTCGAATTCATGGCCTTCGGGGTGTTCCACGACCTCTCCGCGTGCCGGGACGCGGCCCGACAGCATGAAGACCAGTCCGCCGAGGGTGTCGATCTCTTCTTCGTCGACCGCATCGACATCGGTCAGGGAGGTGCCGATTTCTGCCTCGAAATCCTCGAGTGGGGCCTTGGCCAGCGCGAGGTAGCTGCCCGAGGCTTCGCGGGACCACATGGCGTCTTCGTCGACGTCGTGTTCATCCTCGATCTCGCCGATGACCTGCTCGATCAGGTCTTCGATCGTGACCAGCCCGTCTACGCCGCCGTATTCATCGATCACCAGTGCCATGTGCCGGCGTTCGCTTTGCATTTTCTGCAGCAGCACACCTATGGGCATCGAGGGCGGCACGAACAGCAGCGGGCGCAACAGCGCCTTCAGACTGAAGCGGGTCATCCCGTTCCAGCCGTGCTTCAGAGCGAAATCCTTGAGGTGGACCATGCCGGTCGGGCTGTCGAGCGTGCCCTGGTAGACCGGCAGACGCGTCATGCCGCTTTCACGGAAGATCGCCACCAGGTCGGGCTGGTTGATGGTCGAGGGCACGGCCACGATTTCCGCCTTGGGAATCGCGACGTCTTCCACCCGCATCTCGCGCAGGTTCAGCAGCGAATGCCGCCGCCGTTCCTCCTGGCTTTGCCGGGGCGTGTCCTGATTGGCATAGGGAGAGTCGTCTTCGGGTGTGCCGCCGAAACCCAGCCAGCGCTTCAGGAAGCCGGGACGCTGGGGCGCATCCGGTCCGTCGGGGTCATTGGCTGCCATTTCGAAATGCAATCCTGCATGAGAGGCGCCATTGGTACGCTCCGTTTCGTCGGAGGTCCCGGAGTGAAGGCCGTGGCCCTCGTGGCCGAGGCGGCCAGCATCTCCTGACTCTGCATCCAGGCCGGTGTCGTCACCAAAGCCGGATCGCGCGGCGTCGTCGAATTTCACGACAGATCCGCCGATCTGCGCCCCGCTTATAGACGCGGGGTCTGGGTCCATTGAACGCGCGCCCTGCGCCGCGTTAGGAGACCCGTCTGTACTATCGCCCATCTTACCTTTCCATCAAACAGCCGGATCAAGTTCCGGGTATTTGATTATATGGGTCAGGAATGCCCAGTTTGCCAAGTATTTCCACCTCGATTTCTTCCATCAGCTCCGCATCTCCGTCGCGGATGTGGTCATAGCCCAGAAGATGAAGGATTCCGTGCACCACAAGATGGCTGACGTGATCGGCGAAAGGCAGCCGGGCGGACTCGGCTTCGCGTGTGCAGGTGTCGAAGGAAATCGCGATATCGCCCAATTCCACCGGGCCGGGAAAATCGGGGGGCGAGGGCGCATGGGGGCGCGCGCCTTCATCTTCCGGGGCCAGATCCTCGGCCGGCCAGGAAAGCACATTGGTGGGCGTGGGCTTGTCGCGGAATTCGGTGTTCAACTCGGCGATGCGCGCGTCGTCGCAGCCCATCACGCAGATCTCGAACCCATCGGGGTCAAGCGAGAGGTGGGCAAGCGTGGCCAGCCCGGCGGTTTCGGCCAGGGTGTCCAGGTCGATGTCCTGCCAGCGGTCATCTTCGTATAGGCAATCTATCAGTGTCATGGCGCCGCCATAGCATCATGGACAGCGGCGCGCCATCGACCGAATTGCCGCCCCGCGATGGGGCGGCAAGGCGCGGAAATTGGCCTTTCGCCGGCCCGTCGTGAGGCTCGTCGCGAGGCCCGTCGCGCGGTCAGGCTTCGTCAGCCTCGTAGGCCTCGATGATCTTGGCGACCAGCGGGTGACGCACGACATCCTTCGACGTGAAGTAGTTGAAGGTGATGTCGCCGATCTGGCCAAGCAGCCGTTCGGCATCCTGAAGACCCGATTGCACGCCACGCGGCAGGTCGACCTGGGTGCGGTCGCCGGTGATGACCATGCGGGAGCCTTCGCCCAGACGGGTCAGGAACATCTTCATCTGCATCGAAGTCGCGTTCTGCGCCTCGTCCAGCACCACGTAGGCATTGGCCAGCGTTCGCCCGCGCATGAAGGCCAGCGGCGCGATCTCGATCCGCTTTTCCTCAAGCAGCTTGGCCAGTTGCTTGGCCGGAAGGAAATCGTTCAGCGCGTCGTAGAGCGGTTGCATGTAGGGATCGACCTTGTCCTTCATGTCGCCGGGCAGGTAGCCAAGCTTTTCGCCGGCTTCGACGGCGGGGCGGGACAGGATGATCTTGTCGACATGGCCTTCGATGAACATCGACACGCCCACGGCCACGGCAAGATAGGTCTTGCCGGTCCCCGCCGGGCCAATGCCGAAGCCCAGTTCATGGGCAAAGAGGTTCTGCACATAGGCCTTCTGCGCGGCGGTGCGCGGTTCGACCATCTTCTTGCGGGTCTTGATCTCGACCGCGCCGCCGCGGAACATTTCCAGCTGATCGCCAAGCGGCTTGGGCGGGGTCTTGGCACCGTCGCCTTTGCCGTTCATGCGCAGTTCGCGGTCGATATCGGCGCTGCCGACCTCGCGCCCCGCTTCCAGCCGGGCATAGAGCGCGCGCAGCACGTCGATCGTCTCCTTGGCGGCCTCCGCGCTGCCGATGGCAACAAGGTAATTGCCCCTCCGCAGGATCTGGGTGCCAAGCTTGCCCTCCAGTTCTGACAGATTGCGGTCATGTTCGCCGCACAGCTCTATCAGCAGGAAGTTGTCGGGAAATTCGACGGCAGCTTCGGCAAGTTGAGTGTCATCCGGTTGCGGGGGCAGAAGGCTTGTGGCCAAGAAGGACTCCTTCATCAATAGGGTCATGGCGGGGCATGGCAGGGGCCATTTGCCGCCCTGAGGTCAGCGTGGCAGGGCGCGAAGGTTCCGGCAAGACAAGAATGACCTGAAACCCTGAAATCCCGCTGCGATGCCCTGACGACAGCCTCGGGCGGCCAGTTCCCGCCGTTCTGGCCGAGGGCTTTCGGGCTCCGACAAGCACGAGAGGGCGCTTGGAGGGGAGCAAAACAAGGTAAACACGCCGGGTCCCGGGAAATTGACCATAAAAGCAGAAAAACGCGGTGATGCTGTTTCGGGCCATTGACGCTGCGGCTTGGCCGGCAAATATTGCGCCCAGACGATTAAGAGAGCGTGAATCGCACTCTCCGCTTCATCCGGGACCGCAAAGCGGCTTTCGAAGCGGATGTCTTTCAGTAAATGCAATGGATTGCCGGTTCGGCGCTGCCTTTGGGTGGCCTGACGGCTGGCATCAAGAGGATAAAAGATGATCTATAATATTCTTCGGGCCGCTGCTGCGGCTGGCCTTGTTGCGCTTTGCGCAGGCCCTGTCCTGGCCGAACAGCCTTCCGACGATGCCACGGCGCAAGGGGTGGTCAAGGTGTCCTGTTTCCGCGGGCCGTTCACGGCGGTGATCTGGGATCACCCAAACGAATCCTTCGTCGACACGCTGATGGATATCGGTTTTTCTCATGATCGGGCCGTCGAGATCGGCGAACGGGTGTGCCGCGATGAACGGATTGTGGATCACCACGATCAGATCGTTGCACGCACGCGCGAGTTGATCGCAAGCACGCCACGCAACTAGGTCGCTGGCCTAGATCAGCGCCCCGGAGAGCGAATTCGTCCCGCTGCTCAGGATCCGCACGCGTCGCAGATCGCCGGGGGCCAGTGCGGGTGCCCGATCACCCGTCCGGCCGCCGGTTCGGTCGCCAGTCTGGTTGTCGACGGTGACATGGACGGCATGAAGGTAGTCGGACTTGCCGATCATCTGCCCGTCCAGCCGACCGGGTTTTTCGAACAACACGCCGACTTCGCGGCCGACCATGGCATCCTGCAGCTTGCGTTGCTGGGTGGCCAGAAGCGATTGCAAGGCCTGAAGGCGGGCGGCGGCGACATCGTCGGGGACCATGCGCTCGCCCTTTTCCGCCGCCGGTGTGCCCGGACGGGCGGAGTAGCGAAAGCTGAAGGCGGTGCCGTATTCGACCCGGCGCACCAGATCCAGCGTGGCCTCGAAATCGGCATCGGTTTCACCTGGGAAGCCGACGATGAAATCCCCCGAGAGGTGAATATCGGGCCGCGCCTGGCGAATCCGGTCGATCAGGCGGAAATAATCGTCGCGCCCGTGTTTGCGGTTCATCGCCTTCAACACCCGGTCAGAGCCTGATTGCACTGGCAGATGCAGGTAGGGCATCAACTTGGCGCAGGTGCCATGGGCCGCGATCAGGTCGTCCTGCATGTCATTGGGGTGCGAGGTGGTGAAGCGCAGGCGTTCCAGGCCGTCGATCTCGGCCAGGGCATGGATCAGGCGGGCCAGGCTCCAGTCGCCCCCCCTCGGCCCGGCGCCGTGGTAGGCGTTGACGTTCTGGCCCAGCAGGGTGATTTCGCGCACACCCCTGTCCACCAGGTCGCGGGCTTCTGTCAGGATCCGATCGGCGGGGCGGCTGAATTCGGCGCCGCGGGTATAGGGAACGACGCAGAAGGCGCAGAACTTGTCACAGCCTTCCTGCACGGTCAGAAAGGCCGTTGGCCCCCGCCGGGCGCGGGGCCGTGCCTTCAGGGCCTCGAACTTGTCCTCTTCGGGGAAATCCGTGTCCAGCACCTTGGCGCCGTGACCGGCCTTTGCCTCCATCTCGGGCAGGCGGTGGTAGCTTTGCGGGCCGACGACCAGATCGACCATCGGCTGGCGGCGCATGATTTCCTGGCCTTCGGCCTGGGCCACGCAGCCGGCCACACCGATCTTCAGATCCGGTTTCGCCTCTTTCAGGTTCTGGAAACGGCCAAGCTCCGAATAGACCTTTTCGGCGGCCTTTTCGCGGATATGGCAGGTGTTCAGCAGGATCATGTCGGCGTCTTCGGGCGAAGAGACCTGATCATAGCCCGACCCGCCGAGCGCCTCGGCCATGCGTTCGCTGTCATAGACATTCATCTGGCAGCCGTAGGTCTTGATGAACAGCTTCTTGGTTCCGGCCATGGGCGCCTGCCTTTTGCAGAAAAACAAGGGGATCAGGGCGTTTCCCTACACCAGGTGGCAGGGGGCTTGCAATGTGCGCGCGTGCGGGGTTTCCTGCACCAAAGCAATGCGGCGGCGGCCCCTTCGCCCGATTGAGACCGACAAAGACCCGCGGAGGCGCTTCTTGTATTTCAACAGCCTGCAAAGATTCATTGCCCGCGGCGCGGCGATCCTGGAAAAGGGTCCGATCGCAATGATCTTCGCCGAAGACGAGGTGGAGCTGGACGCGACCCTGCGTCATCATCGCGAAGCCGGGTTCCTGCAGATCCTGCTGTTCGCGCCGGACCATTTTACCCTGGCCGATGATCTTGATCCGGTGGTGACGCGCATCGGCTATTCCATGACCCGCGACAAGGCACTGTCGACCGCCGTCAACGCGGTGAACGAGGCCGCGCCGGTGGGGACCTGGCTATATTACTGCTACAACGCCGAATTCCTGTTCTACCCCTTCCGCGAAACCCGCACGGTGGGCGAATTGCTGATCTTCCATGCCGAGGAACGGCGCGATGCCATGCTGACCTACGTGGTCGACATCTATGCCGACGATCTGAGCCGCTACCCCCATGCGGTATCGGTCGAGAATGCCTATCTCGACCGCTCGGGCTATTACGCGCTGGCGCGGCTGGACGAGAACAATCACCCGCGTGAACGTCAGCTGGATTTCTTTGGCGGTCTGCGCTGGCGCTACGAGGAACATGTGCCCGAGAACCGGCGCAAGATCGACCGGATCTCGTTCTTCCGGGCGCGGCCGGGGCTGCACCTGCGCGAAGATCACACCTTCGACGATCAGGAGCTGAACACCTTTTCCTGTGCTTGGCACCACAATCTGACGGCCTGCATCTGTTCCTTCCGCACCGCCAAGGCGCTGAAGCATAACCCCGGATCGCGCCAGGATATCCAGAGCTATTACTGGTTCAATTCCGAGAAATTCGAATGGAGCTCGCGTCAGCTTCTGGACCTCGGGCTCATGGAGCCGGGGCAGTGGTTCTAGGCGCCTCTGCCGGCAGCAAACGGGCAAGGGCGACCTGACGCAGGGAGTCGGTCAGCGGGGCAAGGCCGGGGCGCATCAGGCGCGAGACCTGCCAGTAGAGCGCGACATCGACGGGCGTGTCGGGGCGCAGTTCCACAAGGGCTCCGCTGGCCAGGTCGGCGCGGACACTCAGTTCCGGGTTCAGACCCCAGGCGAGGCCGTGACGCGCGCCCTGCTGAAAAGCTTCGGACGAGGGCATCACGTGGCGCGGCGGGGGCGGCAGGTCGGTGGGCGCGACATGGGCGTCGACCCACCTGTCCTGCAGGCGGTCCTTGGCATCGAATAGCAGGACCGGCGCGCGCGCCATGGCTTCGGGCGTCAGCCCGACGGGAAAGTACCGCGCGACAAAGCCCGGGCTGGCCGTCGCGAGATAGCGCATCCGGCCAAGGAAAATCGCATCGCATCCGCGCAGCGGCGTGGCGGTGGCGGTGATGGCGGCCATGACGCGGCCTTCGCGCAGCCAATCCGCCGAATGGCCTTCGTCATCGACCCGCAGGTTGAACTGCAGGCCCGGCGCGCTGTCCTGCGCCCGCGCCAGCGCTTCGGGGAACCAGGTCGCGAGGCTGTCGGCATTGACGGCGACAGAGACCTGGCCGCCGGGGCGTTCGACCTGCCCGATCTGGTGCAGGGCGCGGGATTCCAGCAGGGCAAGCTGTTCGGCATGCTGGGCCAGACGTGCCCCGGCCTGTGTGCCGGTCGCGGGCGGGCCGCGCTGTACCAGCACCATGCCAACCTGTTCTTCCAGCGCGCGCAGACGTTGTGACACGGCCGATTGCGTCACGCCCAGTTCTGCCGCCGCGCGGTCGAAGGATCCGCGCCGCAAGATCGCGGCCAAGGTGGCAAGCTGGGCGGGGTCTAGGGGCATTAGCTTTGCTTATCCAGATCAAGGAATATTCACTGGATACATCGCGCCACGCCCCCTAGTCAAACCCGACAGAAGTCACGGGCCGTCCGGGCCCGGCAGGGAAGGGCCCAGTAAATGATGACAGCATGGCGCGCGGGATTCGGGATCGGATTGTCGCTGATCGTGGCGATCGGGGCTCAGAACGCCTTTGTATTGCGCCAGGGGCTGTTGGGGCGTCATGTCTGGGCAGTGGTGCTGATCTGCGTGCTGTCGGACGCGGCGCTGATTGTCTTCGGGGTCACGGGGTTTGCCCATCTGACCAACCGCTTTCCCGGGCTCGACATGGTTCTGCGGCTGGGCGGCGCCCTGTTCCTTGTCCTGTTCGGCGCCATGTCCCTGCGCAGTGCATGGCGCGGCGACAGCGTGCTGGAAGCCGCCGGCCAAACGGTCTCGGGCCTCGGCCGGACCATCGGGGTCTGCATGGCGCTGACCTGGGGAAATCCGCATGTCTATGTCGATACGGTCCTGCTGCTTGGCGCAGTTTCTGCCGATTTCGAGGACAAGCGTGCCTTTGCCATCGGGGCCATTACCGCATCGACCCTGTTCTTCATCCTGCTCGGCTTCGGTGCCCGGTGGTTGCGCGGGCTGTTTCGCACCGCGCGGTCCTGGCAGATCCTGGATGTCGTGGTGGCCCTCATCATGTGGGCCATCGCCGCCCGGCTGCTGTTCTGGAGCTAGGCTGCCGCCCCGCAGGCCCGTCGGTTGGGTCGGCGGCGTCTGGCGCGCGTCCCACGCCAGTACTTGTGTGAACCAGGCATTGGCCTTAGGGCAGGATGCATGATCGAAGCACGTATCTCTCGCCCGCTCTACGGGGTGTTCTGGATGCTGGCCACGGGGCTGGTCTTCGTGGCGGTGACCGCGCTTGTCAAAAGCCTCGGGACCGCTTTGCCGGCCAGCGAAGCGGCCTTTTTGCGCTTTGCCCTGGGGCTGGTCCTGCTGCTGCCGCTGCTGAAGAAGTTCTCCCGGCTGAAAATCACCGCTACGCAGTGGAAGCTGTTCCTGCTGCGCGGCGCGATCCATTCGGTCGGGGTGGCCTTCTGGTTCTTTGCCATGGCGCGGATCCCGCTGGCCGATGTGACGGCGATGAACTACCTCTCGCCGATCCTGATTACCATTGGTGCCGCGATTTTCCTCGGGGAAAAGCTGCATGTGCGCCGGATCGGGGCCGTGATCGCGGGGCTGATCGGCGCGCTGATCATCCTGCGGCCCGGCCTGCGCGAGATCGGCGCGGGGCATCTGGCGATGCTGGCCACGGCCAGCTGTTTCGCGGCCTCCTACATGATTTCCAAGCGTCTGTCCGATGACAGCGACCCGGCGCTGATCGTGGCCATGCTGTCGGTTACGGTGACCATCGGTCTGGCCCCGATGGCGCTGCCGGTCTGGGTGGCGCCGGACCTGACACAGCTTGTCACGCTGTTCGCGGTCGCGGTTTTGGCCACGGCGGGGCATCTCTTCATGACCCTGGCCTTCAAGGAGGCGCCGATGACCGTGACCCAGCCGGTCACCTTCCTGCAGCTGGTCTGGTCGGTGCTTGTCGGCGCGCTGGTCTTTCACGAGGCGGTCGATCCCTTCGTGATTCTGGGCGGTGTGCTGATCCTCTCGGCCGTCAGCTTCATCACCTGGCGCGAAGCGGTGCTGAAACGGCGAGAGATCACTCCGCCTGCGGTCTAGACCCCTTCCCGTTTGATCCGCGTCAAGGCGGGGCGGCCCGGCGGCGGCTAGGTCTGTTGCAGCAACAAAGGAAGGGACCCCAGATGTCCAATACACCACACCAGCTGCACGACGAATTTCCGCAATTCGCGCAGGCCCTGCATGACCTGAAGACGCAGGATGCGCATTTCGCCCGCCTCGCGGAGGAGTATCAGGAGGTCAACGGCCAGATCCACCGGGCCGAAACCGATGTCACCCCGATCTCGGACGCCGCAATGACCGACCTGCGCAAGCGCCGGGGCGCGCTGCGGGATCAGATCTTTGCCGCGCTGAAGATGGCTCAGCCCACCTCGTAAGGCAGGGTGCCGCGGGCGTTGGGATCGATCGTCAGCTTGCGTTCCAGGGGCGGAACCGAGCGTTGGTGGCAATCCTCGCGCTCGCAGATCCGGCAGGAAATCCCGATGGGTTCAAAGGCGCGCGGATTGCCGATGTCGAGGCCATCCGCATAGACCAGCTTGTCCGCATGGGCCACTTCGCAGCCGAGCGCGATAGCATAGCGGCGCACCGGCGCGCCCCAGCGGCCGCCGGGTTTGCTGACGTCATGGGCCAGGCTGACATAGCGCACACCGTCCGGGGTTTCGGCCAGTTGGCGCAGGAACTGGCCGGGCGTCTCGAAGGCGCGGTGGACGTTCCACAGCGGGCAAGCCCCGCCGTAGCGGGCGAATTGCAGCAGTGTCGCTGAATGCCGCTTGGTGATGGTGCCGGCCTGATCGACCCGCACGAAGAAGAAGGGTACGCCCTTGGCGCCGGGCCGTTGCAGGGTCGACAGCCGGTGCGCGACCTGTTCGATCGAGGCGCCAAAGCGCATCGCCAGAACCTCAAGATCATGGCGCTCGACCCGCGCGGCCTCGAGGATCCGGGCATAGGGCATCAGCGCGGCCCCGGCAAAGTAGTTGGCCAGCCCGATCTTGGCGATGGCGCGGGAGGTTTCGGACTGGAACCGGGCCAGGTCCAGCGTGGCTTCCAGCAGCTTGTCCTGTTCCAGCAGGGCGACCTGCAACAGCAGCTGAAAGGTCTGGGTTTCCGGCGCGGCGCGCAGCGACAGGGTCAGCTGCTTTTCCCCCGGATCGTAGTGGCGCAGGGCGTCGGTATCGGCAAAGCGCACCCGCACCCCGCGATTGCCAAGTGCTGCGACGGCGCGGACCCGGATGTTGTTTTCATTCCGCACCGGCGTCGCGAAATGTTCGGCCGCGCGGTCCACCGCATCAATGTAATTGTCGCAGTAATGGAAGAAATCGCGCACCTCGTCCCAGGGGCTGGGGGTGGCGCGGGCGTCTTCGCGCCCCAGTGCCTCGTCCAGCGAGGCAAGCCGTTCATGGGTCTGCCGATAGGCCCGGTGCAGATGCAGGAAGGCCCGCGCCAGCGTCGGCGCGTTCGAGGCCGTCAGCCGCAGGTCGGCCAGGGGCGGCGAAATCTCGGCCAGCACCGGGTCGGCCATCGCCTCGCGCATGTCGCTGACCAGGCGTTCGTGATCGCCGGTCGAAAGCTCGGTCACATCGACGCCGAATTCCTGCGCCATGGCCAGCACGACCGAGGTCGAGACCGGCCGATTGTTGTTTTCCATCTGGTTCAGATAGGGCAGGGAGACGCCAAGCTTGGCGGCAAAGTCCTTTTGCGTCAGGCCGAGGCGCTGACGTATTTCCCGAAGCTTTGCCCCGGCATAGAGTTTCTGAGCAGCCATTCCCCACCTGTCAACGATTTGCAACTTAGCCCGTCGGCAAGGCTAACTTTGCAAACCATGGTTAACAAGCGGTAAGGTTTCGTGGGAATTTCGGGTCTAAAGCGCGGCCAGCCGGGCTTCGCGCCGCATCACGGCGAGGATCGACAGCATTCCCCCGATGCCGCAGGCCAGCATCAGCCAGATCAGTGGGAAATGCCCGCTTTCGGGGCTCAGCAGCGCGCCGGCCAGGGCCGACAGGGCCGCGCCGCCGCCGATCATCATGGCGCCGCCAAGGCCCGAAGCGGTACCGGCCAGGTGCGGGCGCACCGACAGCATGCCCGCATTGGCCGACGGGACGATCATGCCATTTCCCAGGCCGACAAAGACCATGCCGCCGAAAAACGCGTAATGGCTGCCGATTTCCCCGTAGGCGAGGCCAAGCGACAGGATCATGCCAAAGGTGATGATAATGGTGCCGATCAGGATCAACCGGTTCATCCCGACCCGGGTGGCCAGGCGCGCGGTGGCCCAGTTGCCGAAGAAATAGCCGCAGCCTGCCGTGGCGTTGAAGGTGCCGAATTGCGCCGGTGTCAGGTGAAAGACCTCTGTCGCGACGAAGGGTCCCCCGCCGAGGTAGGCAAAGAAGGCACCCGATGCCAGGGCCGCGGCCATGCAATAGCCCCAGAACCGGGGCGAGGTCAGCAGGTCGGGATATTCGCCGAATTGCCGCATCAGCGACAGGCCGCTGGGTTTCGATGTTTCCCCGAGGTCGATCCAGGTCACTGCAAAGACCCCTAGGCCGAAGCTGAACAGCAACCAGAAGGAGGCCTGCCAGCCGAACCAGACATCCAGCACGCCGCCCAGCATCGGGGCGAACATCGGCACCATCGACATGCCCATGGTGACATAGCCCATGACGGCCGCCGCCCGGTCGCCTTCGTACATGTCGCGCACGGCGGCGCGGGACAGGGCCATGCCGGTGGCAATGGCGGCCTGAAGGATGCGGAAGGCGATGAACACCTGAAAGTTCGGCGCCATCAGGCAGCCGAGCGTCGCCAGGAGGAAGACCACGAGGCTGAAGAGCAGCACCGGACGTCGCCCGAACCGGTCGCCGAGCGGTCCGATGAACAATTGCAGCGCTCCGCTGGCCGCCAGGTAGGCGGCGACCGACAATTGGACGACCTTGTAGTCGATCTGGAAATGATCCGCGATCCGGGGCAGCGACGGCAAGAAAATGTTCATTGTCATGGCCGACAATCCGGCCAGCATTACCAATGTGACAAGATGCGGCGGCGTGCGCCCTGTTCTTGTGCCCTGTGGCGTGCCATGATCGCTGGAGTTCATCATGGCATCCTGCTAATCGCGTGATAGGGGCATGTCCATGTGCTCTGCATCCACTTTGCAGATTTGCACTTTGCAAATTCCCGATTGCAATGGATTTGCAAATTTGCCCGATTTCCCTTTGTAACGTCGATTTCCAGCCTTATGGTCACGAAAAGCGCGGCGCGGACGACCCGTGGCGCCAGCGACCGTGACAGGCGCCCGACGGGGCGCGGGAAGGACATCGCATGAAGGACATCCTGCAGGAGCTGAAAGATCGGCGCGAAACCGCCCGGCTGGGCGGCGGCACGACCCGGATCGACGCGCAGCATGGCAAGGGCAAGCTGACGGCGCGGGAACGCATCGACCTGCTGCTGGATGCCGACAGCTTCGAAGAATTCGACATGTTCGTGGCCCATCGCTGCACCGATTTCGGCATGGAAAAGAACCGCACCTACGGCGATGGCGTGGTCACCGGTTGGGGCACGATCAATGGCCGCATGGTCTATGTCTTCAGCCAGGATTTTACCGTTTTCGGCGGCTCTCTTTCCGAAACCCATGCCCAGAAGATCTGCAAGATCATGGACATGGCGGTGCAAAACGGCGCCCCGGTCATCGGGTTGAACGATTCCGGCGGCGCGCGCATCCAGGAAGGTGTCGCCTCGCTGGCCGGTTATGCGGATGTCTTTCAGCGCAACGTGCTGGCCTCGGGCGTGGTGCCGCAGATCAGCGTGATCATGGGCCCCTGCGCAGGCGGGGCGGTCTATTCCCCCGCGATGACCGACTTCATCTTCATGGTGAAGGACAGCTCCTACATGTTCGTGACGGGCCCCGATGTGGTCAAGACCGTCACGAACGAGGTCGTCACGGCCGAGGAACTGGGCGGCGCCAGCACCCACACGAAGAAATCCAGCGTGGCCGACGGGGCCTTCGAAAACGATGTCGAGGCCCTGGCCGAGGTCCGGCGCCTGGTCGATTTCCTGCCGCTCAACAATCGCGAAAAGCCGCCCGTGCGGCCCTTCTTCGATGATGTGACGCGGATCGAGAAAAGCCTCGATACGCTGATCCCGGAAAACCCCAACGCGCCCTACGACATGAAGGAACTGATCCTGAAGACGGCGGACGAGGGCGATTTCTACGAGATCCAGGAAGACTTCGCCAAGAACATCCTGACCGGTTTCATCCGGCTCGAAGGGCAGACCGTGGGCGTGGTGGCGAACCAGCCCATGGTGCTGGCCGGCTGCCTTGATATCGACAGTTCGCGCAAAGCCGCGCGCTTCGTGCGGTTCTGCGATTGCTTCGAGATTCCGATCCTGACCTTCGTCGATGTGCCCGGGTTCCTGCCCGGCACGGGGCAGGAATTCGGCGGTGTCATCAAGCACGGCGCGAAGCTGCTGTTCGCCTATGGCGAAGCGACGGTGCCCAAGGTGACCGTGATCACCCGCAAGGCCTATGGCGGGGCCTATGACGTGATGGCGTCCAAGCATCTGCGCGGCGATTTCAACTATGCCTGGCCGACGGCCGAGATCGCGGTGATGGGCGCCAAGGGCGCGACCGAGATCATCCATCGTGCCGATCTGGGCGACCCGGACAAGATCGCCGCCCATGCCAAGGATTATGAAGACCGCTTCGCAAATCCTTTTGTCGCAGCAGAACGCGGCTTCATCGATGAGGTGATCCAGCCGCGTTCGACCCGACGGCGCGTGGCGCGGGCCTTTGCCAGCCTGCGCAACAAGAAGCTCGAAAACCCATGGAAGAAACACGACAATATCCCGCTTTGAGGGGTGGAGCGGGCAAGGCAGGTAAGGGACGGTATGACGCGCAGCAGGTGGCACAGGCTGGAACAGCAGGACGGCACGGTGACCGTGACCCGCCGTCTGCCGGTGCGTTTCGATCTGCGGGTCGAAACCTGTCTGGCCGCGCCCGACCCACTGTCGCGCACCGCGTTGGCGCATCAGATCCGCCAGGACCTGTGGCGCGCGCTGCGGGATCTGCCCGGCCTCAGCCCGGCGGTCACGCTGCGCCGCACCGGCGGGGTGATCGAGATCACCGCCGGAGGGCGACTTGAACGCGGTCGGGTGTCGGAACGCGACAGAAACCGCTGCCTTGCAGTGCTGGAAGACCCGGCGCGACAGGCAAGGTGGCTTGCACATGCGGGGCGGCGCTGCGATGGCTGACCTTTCCTGTCCCCAATCCGCATCCTTGCGGGGTCGGGGGCCAGATACACTCCGCTCCGGTCTGCGGCCCGCCCTTCAGGCAGCCGCGACAGGACACAGAGGCGAAACTCCCTGCCGGTCGACGGCAGGCCGCGATTGGAACACAGACCCCATGCCTTCGGCCCAGATCCAAGCGTTTCGACGGGCGCCGCGCCCGGATGATGCGCAAAAGAAAAGTAACGATACCTCTACACGAATCCGAAACTCCGCTATCCTCTTGCAGGGGCGCCAGCGGGCGTCCCGTAACGCAGTCCCCGGACCGGCAGCGACAGCATTGCCCGCGCCGGGCCTCATGTCGGGCCTTTGGCCTTATCGGAGCATTTCATGTCCAAATTCCTTCCCGTCCTGTTCGCGCTCGGTCTTGTCGGCGGTCTGTCCGCCTGCGCCCAGCCCGAAGAAGAAGTCATCATGGTCGCGCCCGAGCCCATCTCGAGCGAACCGGTCTACACCGGCAAGTACAAGTAAGACCGTCGCGGGCCGGATCATTCCGGTCCGCGCACGCCTGTCCGGCGCAGCACGGGGGGGCATCGCATGCTGAAGCATCGCGGCTTTCCGGGGCGTCTTGCCGGGACCGATTTCCAGTTCACCATCCGGCGCGCCAACCCCAAGGGCGTGACGCCGATCAAGCGGCTGGAACGCTATCGCGACCGCCGGGCCCCCGACCGCAAGGCCGACGAGGCCTTCATGGGGGCGCTCTGGGCGCATTTCGGCGATCAGCCCTTTGAACGCGGCAATCTCGATGCAGGGCGGCTGAGCTGGTTGTTCGGCCGAGAGGTCGTGGCGGCCGAAGATCCCTTTGACCCGGTCAGTTACGACGCGCTGCTCGTCATCGACGAGACCGCCGCGCGCGCCGCCTTCCCCGATGCCTTCGAGGGAGATTGGGCGTGAACCTGCCGAGCCTGCGCCATACTGGGCCGAAACTGGCTGATCCCCCGGGGTCAGGCAGGTTTCGCTTTGCGCTTTCGGCCGGGCGGCGCAGGCTGACGTTGAACGCTCTTGCTGGTCTGCGGACTGGTGAGGCGGTCAATCACTATTGTTACCCTTCCCCTTCTGGGCGGCCCGGTGTCCCCGATTGCCGGCCGCCCAACTTTTTCCCCCGATCCCTTGCGGCCGCACCCGCCGATGCGGGTTTCCTGCCGGTTTTTCCCAAGGCGGCGGCGAAGTCCTGCCGGGGGGGCTGCGCCTGCGCTTTCCCGAAGCGGGCGTTTCAACTATTCATGGAACTTGCCCCTGCGGTCAGCGTTAGACCTATCAGATGGGATCAACATGAAGGTGTGAAGAGATGCGGAATATCACTGGTCAAAAGAAAAACTGGATCATCGCGGCCCTGTTCTGCACGGGTCTCGCGGCCTGTGGCCAGACGGTTGGTGAACAGGCCATCGTCGGCGGCGCCGTGGGCGCGGGCGCCTCGGCCGCAACCGGTGGCAGCATGGGGTCGGGCGCGCTTGTCGGCGCTGCGGCCAACGTCGCCTACTGCCAGACCAACCCCAGCGCCTGCAACTGACCAGGCCCTGATTTCAGACCTGCCGGCCCGCTCCGAACCGGGGCGCGGCCTTTCAATGACCCTCGTCGCGAACCTTCGCGGCGGGGGTTTCGTTTTGCCTGCCGCTGCCATGGCGGGTGGGGTTATTTCGCGAAGAGGCACAGCATGTTCAAAAAGATCCTGATCGCCAACCGGGGTGAGATCGCCTGCCGGGTCATCAAGACGGCCCGCCGGATGGGGATCTCGACCGTGGCGATCTACTCGGACGCCGACCGCAACGCGCTGCATGTCGAAATGGCGGATGAAGCCGTCCACATCGGCCCGGCCCCTGCCAACCAGTCCTACATCGTCATCGACAAGGTGATGCAGGCGATCCGCGCCACCGGTGCCGAGGCCGTCCACCCCGGCTACGGCTTCCTGTCCGAGAACCCGAAGTTCGCCCAGGCGCTGGAAGCCGAGGGCGTTGCCTTCATCGGCCCGCCCGTCAAGGCGATCGAGGCGATGGGCGACAAGATCACCAGCAAGAAGATCGCGCAGGAGGCCGGCGTCAGCACCGTGCCCGGCTACATGGGCCTGATCGCGGATGCCGAGGAAGCCGTGAAGATCTCGGGCGAGATCGGCTATCCGGTTATGATAAAGGCCAGCGCGGGCGGCGGTGGCAAGGGGATGCGCATCGCCTGGAACGAAGGCGAGGTCGCCGAGGGCTTCCAGTCGTCCAAGAACGAGGCAGCCAATTCCTTTGGCGACGACCGGATCTTCATCGAGAAATTCGTCACCCAGCCGCGCCATATCGAGATCCAGGTGCTTTGCGATGCCCATGGCAACGGCATCTACCTGGGCGAGCGGGAATGCTCGATCCAGCGCCGCAACCAGAAGGTCGTCGAAGAGGCCCCGAGCCCCTTCCTTGACGAAGCGACGCGCAAGGCAATGGGCGAACAGGCGGTCTCGCTCGCCAAGGCCGTGGGCTATGCCAGCGCCGGGACGGTCGAATTCATCGTCGATGGCGCGAAAAAGTTCTACTTCCTTGAAATGAACACCCGCTTGCAGGTCGAACATCCCGTGACCGAGATGATCACCGGCGTCGATCTGGTCGAACAGATGATCCGCGTTGCCAATGGCGAACCGTTGAGCATCGGCCAGGACGACGTGACCCTGACTGGCTGGGCCATCGAGAACAGGCTGTATGCCGAGGACCCCTATCGCGGCTTCCTGCCCTCCATCGGGCGGCTGACCCGTTATCGCCCCCCCGCCGAGGTCGCCGAGCCCGGCCTTATGGTGCGCAACGATACCGGCGTCTACGAGGGCGGCGAGATCTCGATGTATTACGACCCGATGATTGCCAAGCTCTGCACCTGGGCCCCGACACGGGCCGAGGCGATCGAGGCGATGCGGGTGGCACTGGATTCCTTCGAGGTCGAGGGGATCGGTCACAACCTGCCCTTCCTGTCGGCGGTCATGGATCACCCGGTCTTCGTCAGCGGTGAGATGACCACCGCCTTCATCGCCGAGGAATGGCCGGACGGCTTTGCCGGTGTGGAACTGGACGGTGCCGCCCTGCGCCGCATCGCCGCCGCCTGTGCTGCCATGCACCGCGTGGCCGAGATCCGGCGTACCCGGATTTCGGGGCGCATGGACAATCATGAACGCAAGGTCGGCAACGATTGGGTCGTGACCCTGCAGGGCGAACGTTTCGACGTGACGGTCTGCGCCTATCCCGGCGGGTCCGAGGTCGGTTTTGACGATGGCACGTCGCTGAAGGTTTCGGGCGATTGGACGCCGGGCGATACGCTGGCCTCCATGACGGTCGATGGCACGCCGCTGGTGCTGAAGGCCGACAAGATCACCGGCGGTTTCCGCATCCGGTCACGCGGTGCGGACACGAAGGTGCTGGTGCGCAACCCGCGGCAGGCGGACCTGGCCCGGCACATGCTGGAAAAGGTCGCGCCGGATACCTCGAAACTGCTGCTCTGCCCGATGCCCGGTCTGGTGGTGAAGATCGACGTGGCCGAGGGCGACGAGGTCCACGAGGGCCAGCCGCTTTGCACCATCGAGGCAATGAAGATGGAAAACATCCTGCGGGCCGAAAAGAAGGGCGTCATCGCCAAGGTCAATGCAGGCCCCGGCGACAGCCTTGCCGTGGACGAGGTGATCCTGGAATTCGAATGAAGGCCGCAAGGCAGCGCAGGGAAGGGGGCAAGATGTCCAAGACCGATGAATGGGCCGAACTGGCCAAGAAGGAACTGCGCGGGCGTCCGCTGGACGACCTGACCTGGGATACGCTGGAAGGCATCCCGGTCAAGCCGGTCTATACGGCCGAGGATACCGACGGGCTGCCCCATATGGGCAATATGCCCGGCTTCGGTCCCTTCACCCGTGGGGTGAAGGCGACGATGTATGCGGGCCGCCCCTGGACGATCCGGCAATATGCGGGCTTTTCGACGGCCGAGGAAAGCAACGCTTTCTATCGTCGCAACCTGGCTGCCGGTCAGCAGGGGGTGTCGGTGGCGTTCGACCTGGCGACACACCGGGGCTATGACAGCGACCACCCGCGCGTCGAAGGCGATGTCGGCAAGGCGGGCGTGGCCATCGACAGCGTCGAGGACATGAAGATCCTCTTCGACGGCATCCCGCTGGACCAGGTGTCGGTTTCCATGACGATGAACGGCGCGGTGATCCCGATCCTGGCCAGCTTCATCGTCGCGGGCGAAGAGCAGGGCCATGACAAGGCACTGCTGTCCGGGACCATCCAGAACGACATCCTGAAGGAGTTCATGGTCCGCAACACCTATATCTATCCGCCCGAACCTTCGATGCGGATCATCTCGGACATCATCGAATATACCTCCGCCGATATGCCAAAGTTCAACTCGATCTCGATCTCGGGCTACCACATGCAGGAAGCCGGGGCGAACCTGGTGCAGGAGCTGGCCTATACCCTGGCGGACGGGCGCGAATACGTGCGCGCGGCCATCGACGCCGGGATGGATGTGGACAAGTTCGCCGGGCGGCTGTCGTTCTTCTTTGCCATCGGTATGAACTTCTTCATGGAAATCGCGAAGCTGCGCGCGGCCCGGACCCTCTGGCATCGCGTGATGACCGAGGTAGGGGCGAAATCCGACCGCTCCAAGATGCTGCGGACCCATTGCCAGACCAGCGGCGTTTCCCTGCAGGAGCAGGACCCCTACAACAACGTCATCCGCACCGCCTACGAGGCGATGAGCGCGGTGCTGGGCGGCACCCAAAGCCTTCACACCAATGCCCTGGACGAAGCCATCGCCCTGCCCACTGATTTCTCGGCCCGGATCGCACGCAACACCCAGCTTGTGCTTCAGGAAGAGACCGGCGTGACCAATGTCGTCGATCCGCTGGCGGGCAGCTATTACATCGAAAGCCTGACCAACGATCTGGTCGAAAAGGCCTGGGCCCTGATGGAAGAGGTCGAGGAAATGGGCGGCATGACCAAGGCCGTCGCCTCGGGTATGCCCAAGCTGCGGATCGAGGAAAGTGCGGCCAAACGTCAGGCCCTGATCGACCGGGGCGAGGACGTGATCGTCGGCGTCAACAAGTACCGAAAGGACAAGGAAGACCCGATCGACATCCTGGATGTCGACAACGTCGCGGTGCGCGCCAGCCAGATCGCGCGTCTGGAAAGCATCCGCGCCAGCCGCGACGAAGCCGCCTGCACTGCGGCGCTGGATGCCCTGACCCGTTGTGCGCAGCAGGGCGGCAACCTGCTGGCCGCGGCGGTCGAAGCCGCCCGCGCCCGCGCCACGGTAGGAGAGATCAGCATGGCGATGGAAAAGGAATTCGGCCGCCACCGCGCCGAGGTCAAGACACTGGCCGGGGTTTACGGCGCCGCCTACGAGGGCGACGAGGATTTCGCCGCCATCCAGAAATCGGTCGAGGCTTTCGCCGAGGAAGAAGGCCGCCGCCCGCGCATGCTGGTGGTCAAGATGGGTCAGGACGGCCATGATCGCGGCGCCAAGGTCATTGCGACGGCCTTTGCCGATATCGGCTTTGACGTGGACGTCGGCCCGCTGTTCCAGACGCCCGCCGAGGCCGCGCAGGATGCCATCGACAACGATGTACACGTGATCGGCATCTCCAGCCAGGCGGCAGGGCACAAGACCCTTGCACCGCAGCTTATCGCGGCGCTGGAAGCTCAGGACGCGGGCGATATCCTGGTAATTTGCGGCGGGGTGATCCCGCAGCAGGATTACGATTTCCTGAAAGCCGCCGGGGTGAAGGCGATCTTCGGACCGGGCACCAATATCCCGACAGCGGCGCAGGATATCCTGACCCTGATCCGCGCCGCGCGCGGCTAGGCTCATCCGGGTTGCGGGGGCCGCCATGCGCGTGTCGCCGCCCCGCTTTCGGGCAGGCCGGGGGCAATCCTGATCACAGGTCCGGGTAGGCGCCTGCGGGCCCTTGTCAATCCGCCGTGGTCTTGGAAAAAGGTTCGGATGCAGACCTTTGCGGGACGGCGGCCGAAGCCCGGTTCCGATCCCGCCCCATTGGACCCCGGCCAGGTGCCTCTTCCGCAGGAGCCCGCTTTGACAGAGTCTTCGACCCCTTCCGCCATGGCGGCGCGCGCTGCTGCCGGATTGATCCTGAGGCCCGCCGCACCGGGTGATTATGCCCGCATTCTGGAAATCTGGGCGCCGGTCTATCGCGAAACGACGGCGACCTTTGCCTCTCGGGAAAAGACCCCGGAAACCCTGGCCGATTACGTCGAGACCCGCCGTGCCGCGGGGCGGGAGACCTTTGTGGCGGAGGTCGATGGCGGGTTGCTTGGCTTTGCTTCCTATGACCAGTTTCGCGGCGGAGATGGTTTTGTGCATGCGATGGAACATACCATCATCCTTGCGCCCGAGGCCCGTGCCCGTGGTGTGGGGCGCGCGCTGATGCAGGCGGTCGAGGCCCACGCCCGCGCCGCCGGAGCGCATGTGATGGTCGCCTGCGTCTCGGGCGAAAACGCCGTTGGCGTCGCCTTTCACGCGGCCCTCGGCTATGTCGAAACCGGGCGGATGCCACAGGTCGGGCGCAAGTTCGAACGCTGGCTCGATCTGGTGTTGATGCAGAAGATGCTGTGATGTCGCGCTGACAATACCGCGCTGCCGCGATAAGGTTGCGAAATGTCGATCTGGACCCGCATAGCAGAAGCGCTTCGCGCGCTGACAAACGGAGAACCGCTTTCGGTCGTCTTCGACCATCTGCGCGGCCCCCGCGAACGCTCTGTCGCCTTCACCATCGCCGTCATCGCCCTGGGGGCCAAGATGGCCAAGGCCGACGGGCAGGTTACCCGCAACGAGGTCACGGCCTTTCGCGAAGTCTTCCAGATCCCGGCCGAGGACGAGGCAGGCGCGGCGCGGGTCTTCAACATGGCCCGTCAGGACGTCACCGGGTTCGAAGATTACGCGGCCCGCATTGCCCGGATGTTCGGGGCGGACAACCAGGTGCTCTGCGACCTGATGGAAGGGCTGTTCCACATCGCCGTGGCCGACGGAACCTATCACGAGGCCGAAGATGCCTTTCTGGCCCGCGTGGCCGAGATCTTCGGCATACCGCCGCATCGCTTTGCCCATCTGCGGGCCCGCTTCGTGCCGGATGCGGGGCAGGACCCCTATACAGTGCTGGGCGTTTCGCCCGATGCGCCCATGTCCGAGATCCGTGCAGCCTGGTCCCAAGCGGTGCGCGAAAGCCACCCCGATCAGATGATCGCCCGTGGCGTGCCGGCCGAAGCGGTGAAGATGGCCGAGCGGCGCATGGTCGATATCAACCGCGCCTGGGACGAGATTCAGCGCATCGGGGCCTGACCGCAGCCGGAGGCCGGTCAGTCACACCCGAGGACGGCTCTGGGGCGTGAAATCGCCGATCTTGCACGCCACAGGCGGTCGTATTTTCGCCAGACCTTTGTGGCGGCGCGGGGTGACCCTATATCAAGTCTCATGAAACGATATGTTCTGCCTCTCATGGTCTCGCTCGCCGCCCCGCTTCCCGTGATGTCTCAGGATCAGGGTCGCGATCCCGGGCAAGGTCAGATTCCGGATGGGGACATGCAACGCAGCCCGCCGGGCGCCGAAACGGGCGAGGACGAGAATTCATCGAAGATGAAGCAGGGCCTGCAATTGTTCCTTGACGGGTTGTCGGGGGGCATGGGGCAGACCTTTGACGGCATGGGCCAGATGGCCGAAGATGCAGCCCCCGCGCTGCGCGATCTCTTTGCCCGGCTGGGGCCCGCGTGGCAGGAGGTGCTGGACCAGGTCAAGGATTTCTCGGATTACGAGGCGCCGCAGATCCTGCCCAACGGCGATATCCTGATCCGACGCAAGGAGGAGGCCCCGGAATATGTGCCGGCAGTGCCGGGCGAGAACGAGGATGGCTCGGTCGACCTTTGAAGCGCGGGCCGTGCCGCACCCGTCGACCGGGCGCGGCAGGGACGTATCAGGCGCGGACCATTCGGGCGCGCGGATTGCCGACCTTGACCGAAACTTCGGCATTCAGCGAATTGGCCAGCGACCGGAAGCGGGATTCGGCGACCTCGCCGAACAGCGGCCCGGCGGCGCTGGTCAGTTCCAGTTCCAGAACCTTCTTCTTGGGGAACCAGCGCATCAGCCCGATTTCCGTATCGCGCTCGGGCCAGAGCATTGCACCGAAACGCATCGCCTTGCCGAGGATCTCGGCCTGTAGCTGTTCCTCTTCCGTCAGCAGACCGTAAAGGTTCTCGAACTGGGTGCCGTTGCGGTTGTTCTTGTAGCGATGCAGCAGCGCCAGACCGAGGAAGACCCGCTCGGAATGCTTCAGCCCGCCAAGGTTGGCGCGGGTGGAATTGTCGAAACAGACCTCGGCGCGGTAATCGGGATGGGCGCGCCAGGTCACGTCGTGCAGCAGGCAGGCGGCCAGCACCAGGCGCTTGCGCTCGGGGCGGGCGGATTTGAAGATCGGCTCGATGAACCGGTAGAGGCTGCGTCCGAAACCCGGCAGCCGCGCGTCCTTCTGTTCCGCGAAACGGCAGGCCTCGATCAGTGGATCGCGGTCGCGCAGCTTTTGCGGCATCTGTTCGTAAAGCAGCCCCTCGCGGATGCCGTAGGAGGACAGCGCGATGTCATGCGGCTTGAACTGGCGTACGACCTCCAGCAGCACTTCGGAGGCCAGCGGCACCAGCCCCATCCGGGTCGAGGACAGCGAGCATTTCTTGCGCAGCTGGTCGAGGTCCTGATCGGCGATGTAATCCACCGTGGCGCGCACCGACTTGGCCGTCATGCGGTATTCATGCAGCACGTGCAGCGGGTAGTTGCGCCGCGCCATATCGATCCGTGCGATGGCCCGCCAGGACCCGCCGACCAGGAACAGCCGGTTGCGGTCCAGTTCGATCTTGTCGGCCAGCTTGGCGACTTCTTCCCGGATATAGGCCTTGCGTGCCTTCTTGGACCCCTTCAGATCGGTCAGCTTCAGCGGCCCCAGTTGCGATGTCTCGCGTTCAAGGATCTCGCCGTGCTGGATGCGGGCGAGTTCCATGGAGGACCCGCCGATGTCGCAGATCAGCCCATAGGCGCCGGGCCAGCCAAGCAACACGCCCTGAGCGGACAGCCGGGCCTCTTCGCGCCCGTCGATGACATAGATGTTCAGGCCGGTCAGCCCGGCGACCTCGGCGATGAAATCGGGGCCGTCCTCGGCTTCGCGGACGGCGGCGGTGGCGACGGCGGACAGGGGCGCGGCGCCCATGCCCTCGGCCAGAAGCTGGAACCGCCGGATCGCGGCCAGCGCGCGGCGGCGGCCCTCGGGGTTCAGGCGCCCGGTTTCGGCCATGCCGGCACCGAGGCCGCACATGATCTTCTCATTGTAGAAATAGGCCGGGCTGCGCGCCGCGCCGTCGAAGACGACGAGGCGGACCGAATTCGACCCCACGTCGACCACGCCGACCCGGCTGAGCGCCCGCGCCTCGGCATCGTTGAACAAGGGGCGCCCGAAGGGGCCCCAGTCGCCAGGCGTCTTTAGGTCTTCACCATCCATATTCGGCGGTTCCTGCACTGCTGTGTGTTTATGATGCGGCTTTCGGGCCGGGGTCAACCGGCCTGCATCTCACGGGTCAGTTTCGGCACATCTGCGGCACCGGCGCTGCCCCGCCCCGACAGAGACGGGTTTTCCATGAAGAAACGATGGCAATTAAAGGCGTTCTGGCCATCTTCGAGCGTGATGCCGCGACGGAAACTGCCATCCGGCTGCATGACCCAGCTTTGCGCCTCGTCGCGCAGGTTGGCGGCCATGATCTGGCTGACGATCTGGTCCTTGACGGTCGGCGTCGTGCATTCGACCAGCGTCTCGACCCGGCGGTTCAGGTTGCGCCCCATCCAGTCGGCCGAGGAAAAGAACACCCGCGCCCCGTCAGAGGGCAGGCCGTGGCCGTTGCCGTAGCAGACGATGCGCGAATGTTCGAGGAACCGCCCGACGATGCTTTTGACCCGGATATTGGGTGACAGGCCGGCGATGCCCGGTTGCAGCCCGCAAATGCCCCGGATCACCAGGTCGATCTTCACCCCGGCCTGTCCGGCACGGTAGAGCGCGTCGATCATGTCGCTTTCGATCAGCGAATTCATCTTGGCCCAGATCTGTGCGGGGCGGCCCGCGCGGGCATGATCGGCCTCGGCGTCGATCATGCGGATCATGTCCTTCTTCATGCTCAACGGCGAGATTGAAAGGTTCTCGAGCATCTCCGGCTGGGCATAGCCCGACAGGTAATTGAAGACCCGCGTCGCATCGCGTCCCAGCCCCGCGTCGCAGGTAAAGAAGCTGAGGTCGGTATAGATCCGCGCCGTGATCGGGTGATAGTTGCCGGTGCCGAAGTGGGAATAGGTGACCAGCTCGCCCTTTTCGCGCCGCACGACAGAGCTGATCTTGGCGTGGGTCTTCCAGTCGACGAACCCATAGACCACATGCGCGCCCGACCGTTCCAGACGGCGGGATTGCTGGATATTGGCGGCTTCGTCGAAGCGCGCCTTCAACTCGACCAGCGCGGTGACGGATTTGCCTTCTTCGGCGGCTTCGCACAGCGCCTCGACGATGGGGCTGTTCTTGGAGGTCCGGTAGAGCGTCTGCTTGATCGCCACCACGTCGGGATCGCGGGCGGCTTGTTGCAGGAAGCGGACCACCATGTCGAAGGTCTCGTAGGGGTGATGCAGCAGCATGTCCTTCTGACGGATCGCGGCGAACATGTCGCCGTCGTGATCCTGCACCCGTTCGGGCACCCGCGGCGTGAAGCGCGGCCAAAGCAGGTCGGGCCGGTTGTCCAGCACCAGTTCGGACAGGGCCGAGATGCCGATCAGCCCGTCGACCTCGATCACGTCGTCGCCGCTGACCCGGAGGGCCCGCTTGATCACCGCTTTCAGGTTGTCCGGCGCGCCAGAGGAAATCTTAAGCCGCACGACTTCGCCGCGCCGGCGCCGTTTCAGCGCGGTCTCGAATTCGCGCACCAGGTCCTCGGCTTCTTCCTCGACCTCCAGATCGCTGTCGCGCAGCACCCGGAAGGTGCAGGCGCCCGTCGCGCGATAGCCGGGGAACAGCCGTTCCAGGTGGACCAGAACCAGTTCCTCGAGCGGCAGGAAGCGCTGGCTGCCGTCCTTGGTCGGCAGGCCGACGAAGCGGTCGATCTGATGCGGGATCGGCAGCAGCGCCTGCAGCGCCCGGCGGTCGCGTTTGCGTTCCAGTTGCAGCGCCAGCGAAAAGCCGAGGTTCGGGATGAAGGGAAAGGGATGCGCCGGGTCGATGGCCAGCGGCGACAGTACGGGAAAGACCCGTGTCAGGAAGATGTCCCCGAGGTAGTCGAGATCGTCATCGCAAAGATCTTCGCGCGTCAGGATGGAAATCCCGGCCTCGGTCATCAGCTTGCGCAGGGTGCCCAGGACGAACTGCTGGTGCTGCATCAGCTTGCGGGCGTTGGCATTGATCCGCACCAGTTGTTCCACCGGCGTCAGCCCGTCGTCCGAGGCATTGGTGCTGCCGGCTTTGGCCAGTTCGCGCAGCCCGGCGACGCGGACGGTATAGAATTCGTCCAGGTTGGTGGCGCTGATCGACAGGAAACGCAGCCGTTCCAGAAGCGGGACGGCGGGGTTTTCCGCCTCTTCCAGAACCCGCCAGTTGAAGCCGAGCCAGCTCATTTCACGGTTGAAGAACCGCGAGGGGCCGTCCCGGTCGATCTCCGGCATGGTGACCGGAGGTGGTACTGGGGTGTTTAGAAAATCTGCTTCTGTCATGGCTCATTACTGGGATCTGGGGTCCGATGTGGACCCGGAAAAGGTTACGGTTCTGCGGCGTTGCCGTCCAATTGCCTGAGCACGCGCGCCGCCATTGCCCGGGTGACCGGGCGCTGATCGGCCAGCGATTGTGCGTCCAGCGCGGCCGCAACACGGCGCGCCATGCGAAAGGACCGCTCAACCCGCAGTAGCAGGTAGGGGATCACATCGGGACTGGGCATGATCTGGCGTTCGCTGAAGAACTTGATGAAAAGGGCTGATAGCAAGGCATCGTCGGGGGCCGCAAGGCGTATTGCGGGGGTGGCCTGCATGCGGCTGGCAAGATCGGGTAAGGCGATCTCCCACAGGGCCGGGGCGCTGCGTCCGGTGATCAGCAGGCTATGACCTTCGGCCAACACCAGGTTGTGCAGGTGGAACAGCGATTCTTCTGCGGCGCGATTACCGGCGATGGCGGGAACATCCTCGATCGCGACCGGACCATGGGACAGGGAGGGGATGTCGCTGGCCGGCAAGGCGGTGGCGGGCAGGATGATGGCACCGCTGCTTTCGGCCCAGATGCGCGTCAGGTGGGTCTTGCCCGCCCCCTCCGGCCCCCAGAGCGCGACCTTGGAGGCCGCCCAGCCGTCGGGCCAGCTTTCCAGCATGGCGAAGGCGACCTGATTGCCGGAGCCGAGAATGAAATCTTCACGGCCCATTGCCTCGGTCGCGGGCAGCAGGGGCAGGCTTGGCTGGTCGGACGGCATGGGACTAGTCGGCAATCCGCGAGGCGGAATCGTCTGTCGGGACGGTGGTAGGCGTCTCGTGACCACGATAAAGCGTGCTGTCCTTGTAGCGCCGGATCAGGAACCGGGCGATCACGCCGATCGCGGCGGCCAGCGGCACGGCGGCCAACATGCCGACGAAGCCGAAGAGCGACCCGAAGGCCGAAAGCGCGAAGATCAGCCAGACCGGGTGCAGCCCGACCGAACTGCCGACCAGGCGCGGCGTCAGGAAGTTGCCCTCGACCATCTGGCCGACGGCGAAGATGCCCGCGACCAGGCCGATCATCACCCAGTCGCCCCAGAACTGGAACAGCGCCAGCCCGATGGCCATGGCCCCGCCGACCAGCGAGCCGACGTAGGGAATGAAGGTGATCAGCCCGGCAAAGGCCCCGATTACCAGCCCGAATTGCAGCCCCACCAGCATCAATGCCACGGCGTAGAAACTGCCCAGGATCAGGCAGACCGAGCCCATGCCGCGCAGGAACCCCGCCAGGGTCTTGTCGATATCCCGCGCCAACTGGCGGATCACAGGGGCATGTTCGCGCGGCAGCAGGCTGTCGACATTGGCGACCATGCGGTCCCAGTCGTAAAGCAGGTAGAAGGCCACCACCGGCACGATGACGAAAAGCACCACCAAGTTCAGCATCGAGCCCACGGAGACAAGCGCCGAATTCAGCAACTCTCCCCCCTTGGATTGCAGGGTTTCGCCGACCGAGGCGAGGGTCGAGCGCAGCACCGATTCCTCGTTCAGCAATTCGGGGAAATGCTGGGTCAGGAAGGCCTGAAACTTGTCAATCAGCTCGGGCGCTGTCTGGAACAGCTGGATCGTCTGGTTGATCAGCGTCGGGATCACCAGCAGCGCCAGCACGACGAAGATCATGACCGCGCAAAGCGTGATCAGCGTCGTGGCCAGCGCGCGCGAGGCACCCCAGGCTTCGATCCGGTCGGCAATGGGGTCGAGGAAATAGGCGATCGCGGCGCCCAGCAGGAAGGGCATGATGACATCGCCCATCCACCAAAGCGCAAAGATGAACACCGCAGCCGCGATGCCCCAGTATTTCAGTTGCTGGCGGACGGGCAGGGTCAGGGCGTGATCTCCTCTTTTCCTCTATCTCACCTTGTCAGGCGCGGAATTCAAGCGTTAAGCAGGGGATCCGGGGGCAATAGCCATTGCCCGCGTGTTTCGCCTCTAATAAACCAAGCGGCGAGTTGATTGAGAGGCCAAAAGCCAGATGCGTCTGTCCCGCTATTTTCTGCCCGTCCTGAAGGAAACCCCTGCCGAGGCGCAGATCGCCAGCCACCGGCTGATGCTGCGCGCCGGGATGATCAAGCAGGCCAGCGCCGGGATCTATTCCTGGCTGCCGCTTGGCTACAAGATCCTGAAGAAGATCGAGACCATCGTGCACGAGGAACAGGTCCGCGCCGGCCATATCCCGATGCTGATGCCGACGCTGCAAAGCGCTGACCTGTGGAAGGAAAGCGGCCGCTATGACGCCTACGGTCCCGAGATGCTGCGCATCCGTGACCGGCAGGACCGCGACATGCTTTACGGGCCCACGAACGAGGAGATGATCACCGACATCTTCCGCAGCTACGTGCGTTCCTACAAGGATCTGCCGCTGACGCTGTATCATATTCAGTGGAAGTTCCGGGACGAGATCCGCCCCCGCTTCGGCGTCATGCGCGGCCGCGAGTTCCTGATGAAGGACGGCTACAACTTCGACCTGACCAAGGAAGACGCGCTGCACGCCTACAACCGCCACCTTGTCAGCTACCTGCGCAGCTATGAACGCATGGGCCTTCAGGCGATCCCGATGCGCGCCGACAGCGGCCCGATCGGCGGCGACGACACCCATGAATTCCTCGTGCTGGCGGAAACCGGCGAAAGCGAGGTCTTCTATGACGCCGAGATCACCGATCTGAAGTTCGGCGACCGCGAGATCGACTACGATTCGGTCGAGCAGTGCCAGGGCGTGCTGGAGGAATTCACCAGCCGCTATGCCCGCACCGACGAAACCCACGACGAAGCCGTCTGGGCCGATGTCCCCGAAGACCGCCGCCGCGTGGCGCGTGGCATTGAGGTGGGGCAGATCTTCTACTTCGGCACCAAGTACTCCGAGGCGATGAACGCCGTGGTGCAGGGGCCGGACGGCAAGCAGGCGCCGGTCCACATGGGCAGCCACGGCATCGGCGTCAGCCGCCTGCTGGGCGCGATCATCGAAGCCAACCACGACGACAAGGGCATCATCTGGCCCGAGGGCGTCACGCCGTTCCACGTCGGGATCGTCAACATCAAGTCCGGCGATGCCGAGGCCGACGCGGCCTGCGAGGACCTTTACAAGAGCTTCGTCAAGCTGGGCCTGGAGCCGCTTTACGACGACCGCAACGAACGCGCGGGCGGCAAGTTCGCGACCATGGACCTGATCGGCCTGCCCTGGCGGGTCACCGTCGGGCCGCGCGGCCTGAAGAACGGCGTGGTCGAACTGACCTCGCGCCGCACCGGCGAAAGCGAGGAACTGCCCCCCGAAGAGGCCGTCGCGAAGATCGCGGCGATCTACGCGGGGGTCTGATCCTGGCCATCGGGAATGGACGAAAAGGCGGGCCCCGTGGGGTCCGCCTTCTGCTTGCTGGCGCCAGGCGTCAGTAGCCGCGCTCCCGATCGACCAGGTACAGGAAGGGCTGTCCGGCCTCACCGCGCTTGATGTTCTCGGCAATGACCTCGGCGGCGGTAATGGCCCGCGTGGCCGAGGCGATATGCGGGCAGACCGTCACGCCCGGATGGGCCCAGAAGGGATGCTCCACCGGCAGCGGCTCTGCCCGGAAGACATCCAGCGTGGCGTGGGCGACCTGACCGCTGTCGAGCGCCGCGATCAGCGCCTCGTCGACGATAAGCGGGCCGCGGCCGGGGTTCAGGAGGACGGCGCCGTGCGGCAAAAGCGCCAGACGCTCGGCATCCAGAAGGTCCTCGGTCTCGGCCGTCAGCGGCAGAAGCAGGATCAGGATCTGCGCCCCGGAAAGCGCCGTTTCCAGGCCATCGGCACCATGCAGGCAGGTGATGCCTTCGATGTCATGGGGGCTGCGGCTCCACCCGGTCACGGGGAATTCGAGGTCGGTGAGCGCCTTCGCGCAGGCAGTGCCCAACTCGCCAAGTCCAAGGATCGTGACAGGACGTTCGCGGGCCAGAGGCGGGACCCGGTGTTCCCAGGTGCCGTCCTGATGGTTCAGGAAGTAGTCGATATCCAGGTGATGGCGCAGGGCGTGCCCGGTAACCCATTCGATCATGCCGCGGGTCAGCCCGTGATCGACCATGCGGCACAGCGGCTGGGTCAGGGTGTCGTTGCCGACCACGCTTTCGACCCCGGCCCAGAGGTTCAGCACCGCCTTGCAGCGGGTGAAGGGCGTGAAATCCTGAATCTCGGAATTGGGCGCATAGACGATGTAATCGACCTCTTCAGGCGCAAAGTCCTTCCGCAGGTCGATATCGTCCAGCCCGGCTTTTGCGAAGGCGTCGCGCAGGGGGGATTCGTATTCTTTCCATTTCGGAGAGATGGCGGCGAAGAGGACGTTCGTCATGGGGACCTTTCGGGGCGGATGGAAACTGCCCGCAAGGTAACAGCGCAATTGGTGGGCACAACCTGGGCAGGGCCCGCGCGCGTCCTGAACGCAGCCTCAGCGCGGTTTATGGACATGCGCGCTTTGTACGAGGCCGAAGGCGAGCATCAGCACCAGCATCGCCGAGCCGCCATAGCTGACCAGCGGCAGCGGTACACCGACAACCGGCGCGAGGCCCATGACCATCGACATGTTCACGGCAAAGAACAGGAAGAACGTCGTGGCTATCCCAAGGGTCAGCAGCGCGGCATAGCGGTTCTGGTTGTTCATCGCCGAGGACACGCAGAACAGGATGATCAGCGCATAGAGGATCAGCAGGCTGGTCCCCCCGATGAAGCCGAATTCCTCGGCCAGGGTGGTAAAGATGAAATCGGTATGTTTCTCGGGGAGGAAGTTCAGGCGGGACTGGGTCCCCTGCATGTAGCCGCGTCCGGCCCAGCCCCCCGAGCCAAGCGCGATCTTGGACTGGGTGATGTGATAGCCCGCGCCAAGCGGGTCCTGCGAGGGGTCCAGAAACGTGTCGATGCGGCGGAACTGGTAATCCTTGATCAGCTGCCAGTCGGTGCCCCGGCTTTCGAAGACCGTCCAGACAAGGCCGACGGCCGCGCCGATGACGGCGGCGAAATAGGCCCAGTGCACGCCAGCCAGGAACATCACCGCTCCGCCCCCGGTCAACAGCAGGATCGCGGTGCCGAGATCGGGCTGTTTCAGCACAAGGACGGTCGGCAGGATCACGATAAGCACCGGGATCGTCACCCAGACCGGATGCGACACTTTGCGCACGGGCAGCCAGTCGTAATAGGCGGCCAGGAACATCACCAGCGCGATCTTCATCAGTTCAGAGGGTTGCAGGCGCAGCGGCCCGATGTCGATCCAGCGTTGCGCACCCATGCCGACGGTGCCGAAGAATTCCACGAAGACCAGCAGCATCAGCGAGATGGCATAGGCCAGTACCGACATGTTGCGCCAGAACCAGATCGGCACCATGGCGATCACGAACATCATCACCATGCCGACGGCGAAACGCTTCATCTGCGGCTCGGCCCAGGTCGACAGGTTGCCCCCCGCCACCGAATACAGCATCAGGAACCCCGCCGAGGCGACCGCAGCGATCAGCAGCGCCAGGGGCCAGTTGAAATAAAACACCTTGCGCAGCCCCGACGGGACGCTCTTGACGGAATATTCCAGGTAGCTCATGCGCGGCTCATCTTCTCGCGGTCGATGCGGGGGCGCAGGGCGCGCAGGCGTTTCTGCTGCTCGGCGATGTGCTCGCGATCCTTGGCCGGGTAGGCATCCAGTGGCGGGTCACCGTCGTAGATCGCCTGAAGCGTGATGTCGCGGGCGATCGGTGCGGCGACCGAGGACCCGCCACCGCCATGTTCCACCACCACGGCCACGGCGACCTTCGGGTTGTCATAGGGTGCGTAATCGACCCAAAGCGCATGGTCGCGGCGCTCCCAGGGCAGATCCGCGTTGGAGGTCACCCCCATGGCCCGCTCGGCGGCGGTGATGTTGCGGACCTGGCTTGTGCCGGATTTCCCGGCCATGCGCAGGTTCTCGGCAATCACGCGGGACCCGTAGCCGGTGCCCCGGCGGGCATTGGAGACCTCGAACATGCCTTCACGCACGGTCCGCAGGCTGCTTGCCGAAATGCCAAGGCTTTCGCCCGCGCCCGAGGGCTGTTCGACCCCGTCGATGGTCTTGATCAGCCGGGGCGTGACATTGTTGCCCGAGGCGATCCGCGCCGTCATCACGGCCAGTTGCATTGGCGAGGCCAGAACGAAGCCCTGCCCGATGGAAGAGTTCACCGTATCCCCGATCACCCATTCCTGACCGCGCACTTCGCGCTTCCATTCCTTGGTGGGGGCCAGCCCCGTCGCCACCGCCGACATGGGCAGGTCATGCGGCACGCCGATGCCGAGGCGGCGGGCCATGTCTGAAATCCGCTCGATTCCGACTTCCAGCGCCAGCTGGTAATAGAAGACGTCGCAGCTTTCGCGCAGCGAGCCGACGGTATTGAGCGAGCCATGCCCTCCGGACCGCCAGCAGTGGAACCTCCGGTTCGACACCTCGAGGTGGCCGTTGCAGTAATAGGTGTCGTGTTCGGTGATGACCCCGGCTTCCAGCCCCGCCAGCGCCACGACCATCTTGAAGGTCGAGCCGGGCGGGTAGATCCCCTGCACGGTCTTGTTGGCCAGGGGGCGGAAGTTGTTGCCCGTCAACATGCGGTAATCGGCGACCGAGATCCCGCGCACGAAGAGGTTGGGATCGAAACTGGGGGCCGAGCCGATGGCCAGGATGTCGCCATTGGTGCAATCGATGACCACGGCGGCGGCGCTTTCTTCGCCAAGGCGGGCCTGGACGTAGTTCTGCAGCAGGTAATCGGTGGTCAGCTGGATATTTGCCCCGGCCTGGCCTTCGCGGCGGTCCAGTTCGCGCATGACGCGGCCCACGGCATTGACCTCGACCCGCTTGGCGCCGGCCGAGCCGCGCAGGGAGTCCTCCATCTTGGCTTCCAGCCCGACCTTGCCGATCTGGAAGCGCGGGATCATCAGCACCGGGTCGGGATCCTCGATCTTGCCAAGGTCGTAATCCGACACCGGCCCGACATAGCCCACCACATGGGCGAAATCCTGATTCAGGGGATAATTGCGCGACAGGCCGACCTCGGGCGTGATGCCGGGCAGGGCGGGGGTGTTGACGGCAATGCGCGACACATCTGTCCAACTGACCCGGTCGGCGAGCGTGATCGGCAGGAAGGGGGCCGAGCGCTGCATTTCGGCGCGGGCGCGGGCGATGTCCTGTTCATCCAGGTGCACCAGTTGCGACAGGCGGTCGATGACCGCATCCACGTCGCCGGCGTCCTCTTCGACCATGGTGATCCGGTAGGCCGGTTCATTGCTTGCGATGGCGATGCCGTTGCGGTCGAATATCTCGCCCCGCGACGGCGGGATCAGGCGCATGTTGATGCGGTTCTCTTCGGCCAGCATGCGGAACTGGTCGGCCTGATCCACCTGCAGGAAGCGCATGCGCCAGGCCAGCAACCCGACGAAGCCAAGCTGCATCCCGCCCAGCACCAGCGTGCGTCGTCCGATCCGCCGGGTCGAAACCTGGGTGTCCTTCGCGGTGCGTCTCATGGCAGACAGCTTTTCCTTTGCGGGGCGCGGGTCATATCCGGTGCCCCAGGTTGTCGACTTCGCCCACGGCAGCGCGGCGCAGGCCGAAGAACAGGTTCGAAAAGACCGAAGCCGCCGGATAGATCGCCACGGTGGCGACAAGCTGGCTGAGGGTCACGGCGATCTGCGGCCGGTCGAGAACGAACAGGACCAGCCCCAGGCGGTAACTGAGCAGGATCACCGCGCAGGTGACCGATGCGGCCAGCCATTCGGTCAGGAAGGTCCGTTCCCGCATGGCGCGGGAATAGCGTTTCAGCCGGTGGATCAGGAACAGGCTCAGCGCGGCCAGCAGGCCGGGTGGGCGCATCAGCAGCAGGTCCGAGAACAGGAACAGCACTGCCAGCATGGGCGAGGGCACCAGTTCCGGCCGGCGGATGGCCCAGACCAGGGTCAGCGCCAGCATCAGGTCTGGCCCGGCCAGCAGGCGCGGCACGGTCTCCAGCGGCAGCAGGCTGAACATCATCAGCCCGATGTAAAGCGCGACAAAGGCCAGGCGCAGACCCATGATCCGGGGGACTGAGGCGCGGATCGCATCAGCCATCCTGGGCGCCCTCCGCAAGGCCGGGGGCCGTTATGTCGCTGGCCTCGGGCAGGGCCACGGGACCGGCAATCCCCGGCCCCTGAAGCGGCGGCGGCGGCGGGGTGATCAGCCCGCCCGGTTCATGCAGCGCTTCGGTGCCGCGACTGCGCAGCACGCGCAGGAATTCGAGGCGTTCGTAATCCGCCGCCAGCCGGACCCGCAGGCGGCCGCTGGCGTCCTGGGCGACATGGCCGACCAGCAGCCCGGCGGGAAAGACATCACCGTCGCCGGAGCTGACGACCCGGTCGCCGGGCCGCACAAGATCCGGGTTTTCGATGAAATCCACCGGCGGGGCGGCGGTATTGTTGCCCATCACCATGCCATCCTGCCCCGATGGCTGGATCGAAACCGGCAGCCGCGACGAGGTATCGGTCAGCAGGATCACCCGGCTGACCTCGGATCCCACACCCGAGATACGCCCAACCAGGCCGATGCCGTCCATTGCCGCCCAGCCATCGACGATCCCGTCGCGCACGCCGATGTTCAGCAGCACCGATTGCCGGTACGGAGAGCCTGAATCGGCCATCACCACCCCGGTCACATAGGTCAGCTGCGGATCGAGGCGGACGTTGTTTAGGTCCAGCAGCCGGGCGTTTTCCTGTTCCAGCTGCAGGGCGGCCTCTTTCCAGGCCTTCATCTGCTGCAATTCGCGGCGCAGTTCCTGGTTCTGATCGTGAATGCGGGCGTAGCTTTGGAAATCGCGGACCAGTTTCACCGCGCCGGTGACAGGGGCCATGGCCCAGTCCATCCCCGGCATCACCCGGTCGATCACATGCGACCGGAACCGTTCGACCCGCGGGCTGTCGATGCGCCAGACCAGAAAGATCGCCACCAGCACCAGCACGGCGATCCCGGCCAGCAACCGGCGGATCGGGGTGACGTAGTCTTCGTCCTGTTGGCGATCCTTGGCCATGGGACTCCAAGCCGTTCAGGGGGTTAACGACTCCGACCCGGTGGGGCACACCGGGTCGGGAAGAGAAGGCGTGCCGTCAGAGTGGTCGGCTCAGCTGTCGTAGTCAATCGCGTGGCGCAGTTGCTTTTCGTATTCCAGCGCCTTGCCGGTGCCGAGGGCCACGCAATTCAGGCTTTCATCTGCAATGGAAACGGCCAGCCCGGTCTGTTCGCGCAGCGCCAGATCAAGGTCGCCCAGCAGCGCGCCGCCGCCGGTCAGCATGACGCCGCGGTCGACGATATCTGCCGCGAGGTCGGGTGGGGTGGCTTCCAGGGCGGTCATGACCGCTTCGCAGATCTGCTGGACCGGCTCGGACAGGGCCTCGGCGATCTGGGCCTGGGTGACCTCGATCTCCTTGGGGACACCGTTCAGCAGGTCGCGGCCGCGCACCTTCATCGAGGCGCCGCGCCCGTCGTCGGGCATCCGGGCCGTGCCGATGGAGGTCTTGATGCGTTCGGCGGTCGATTCGCCGATCAGCAGGTTCTGCTGGCGCCGCAGGTAGGAAATGATGGCTTCGTCCATCCGGTCACCGCCGACCCGCACCGAGCGGGCGTAGACGATATCGCCCAGCGACAGCACGGCCACCTCGGTGGTGCCGCCGCCGATGTCGACGACCATGTTGCCGGTCGGGTCGGTGATCGGCATGCCGGCCCCGATGGCCGCCGCGATGGGTTCCGCGATCAGCCCTGCGCGGCGTGCGCCGGCAGACAGGACGGATTGCCGGATCGCGCGCTTTTCAACCGGCGTGGCACCATGGGGGACGCAGACGATGATCTTGGGTTTCGAGAAGGTAGAGCGCTTGTGCACCTTGCGGATGAAATACTTGATCATCTCTTCGGCCACGTCGAAATCTGCGATGACCCCTTCGCGCATCGGGCGGATCGCCTCGATGCTGCCCGGTGTCCGGCCAAGCATCAGCTTGGCGTCCTCGCCCACGGCCAGGACCTTCTTGATGCCGTCCTTGACGTGGTAGGCAACCACGGAAGGTTCCGACAGGACAATGCCGCGCCCCTTGACGTAGACCAACGTGTTCGCGGTCCCAAGGTCGATCGCCATGTCCGAAGAAAAGAGCCCAGGCATTCTGCTGAAAAGAGCCATTCGTTGTGCTGTCCCGATTTCGTTCCCCAACAGGTCCAGCGACACTGCCGGTCCGGACCGTTCGTCCTTATAGGCCCCGCATATCCTTGAGGAAAGGGGAGGGCGGTGTCATTTCAGCGTCTTTTCGCCACGAAGCCGTGATTTCTCGGGGCTGACGGCGCGGGAACCGTCGGGGATTGAATGCGGGGCGGGCAGGGCGTATCGCCATGGCATGTTATCTTATCAGCATATCTATCATGCCGGGAATCCGGCCGATCTGCACAAGCATGCGCTTCTGGCGGTTATGCTGGCGCGCATGGTGGCCAAGCCCAAGCCGATGACCTATGTCGAGACCCACGCCGGACGCGGTCTTTACGACCTCACGAGCGTCGAGGCCCGCAAGACCGGCGAAGCCGAGGCCGGCATCGGACGCCATGCCCACGCGTTTGCGCCCGACCACCCCTATGCCATGGCGTTGCAGGCATTGAGGGCCGAAAAGGGCGCTTCTGCCTACCCCGGATCGCCACTGCTGGCGGCGGGGCTGCTGCGCGATTGCGACCGTCTGCATCTGGCCGAACTACATCCGCGCGAATATGCGGCGTTGCGTCAGGCCATGGGCCGGCAGGTGAGTCTGGGTCAGGCCCTGCTGCACCGTCAGGACGGCTTTGCCATGGCGCAATCGGTCTGCCCGCCCGACCCGAGGCGCGGGCTGATCCTGATTGATCCGTCCTACGAGGTGAAGGCCGATTACGATGCGATCCCCGGTTTCGTGAAGACGCTGCATCGCAAGTGGAATGTCGGTGTGATCGCCCTGTGGTACCCGATCCTGCGCGATGGTCGGCACAAGGATATGCTCACGGCGCTGGAGGCGCTCGACCTGCCCGTCGTGCTGCGCAGCGAACTGACCTTTCCACCCGTGCGCGCTGGACATGGCATGGTCGGCAGCGGCATGTTCATCGTCAACACGCCCTTCGGGACCGAGGACGAGGCGGCGCGGTTGCGCGGGCTTTTCGCCGGGTAGGGGGCCAGCCCCCAAGGCTCGGGGTGCCGAGCCTTCCCCCGGAGTATTTTCGGCCAGATGACAGGAGCCCTGTGATGACCGAGTTCGACAAGATGATGGCGGGGGAATGGTACAATGCGCTGGATCCCGCGCTGGAAAGGCGGCGCCAGGCTGCGCGGGTGGTCGAGCATCAGCACAACAGCACGCATCCGGACCGGCGCGGGGCGATCGGGGCCGGGTTGCGGGCGATCTTTGCGGAAGTTGGCGAAGGGGCCTGCATCGAGGCGCCGTTTCACATCGCCTACGGGTTCAATATCCGGCTTGGGGCGGGATGCTATCTGAATGCGAACTGCGTGATCCTGGATTCCGCACCGGTGACCATCGGGGCGCGGTGCCTGCTTGGGCCGGGGGTCAAGATCTGCTGCCCGGATCATCATCGCGACCCGGTGCAGCGCAGTCAGGGGCTGGAGATCGCCCGGCCGGTGGTTCTGGAACCCGACGTCTGGCTGGCGGCTGGGGTGATCGTCTGTGGCGGTGTCACTATCGGGGCGGAGGCCATCGTCGGTGCGGGTTCGGTCGTCACCCGCGACGTGGCGCCGGGGGCGAAGGTGGCCGGGGTGCCGGCGCGCGCGATCTGATCCCCGATCCGGTCTTGCGCCCGCATCGCGAAGCGGGCTTTCTGCGCCGGGGAGGCGACAGCAAGCAGGAGAGCCCATGCGTGGTAAGATCACACGGCAAGCGACGCGGATTGCCTACAAGAACAACTGGATGACGGTCCACGAAGACGATGTGACCTTTCCCAACGGGCACCAGAGCATCTTTGGCGTCGTCGAAAAACCCGATTTCGTCGCGGTGATTCCGGTCGATGCAGAGGGGCGGATCCATCTGGTCAGCCAGTACCGCTATGCGGTTTCGACCCGGACCTGGGAGATCCCGCAGGGCGCCTGGCCCAACCGCCCGGATGCGCCGCCCGAGGAGGTGGCCCGAGGAGAATTGCGCGAGGAAACCGGCTTTCGCGCCGCCAGCATGGAGTTGCTGGGCCGCATGTACCAGGCTCCGGGTCTCTCGACGCAAAGCTGCCATCTGTACCTCGCCACGGGCCTGACGGCGGGCGAGACGGAGCGCGAAGTGACCGAGAGCGATATGGAATGCGCCGGTTTCACGCTGGCGCAATTGCGCGGGATGATCGCGGCGGGCGAAATCATGGATGGCACCAGCATGGCGGCCTTCGGGATGCTGGCGCTTCAGGGGCGGCTCGACAGCCTCGGCTGAGGACGGAGTGTTGGGCTGCGGTGGCCCTTGTCGGACGGGCCGGCGGCGCTATTGTCGCAACAGGCGCCGGGCAGCACGCGCAAGGGGGATACATGAGCGGATTACTGGCACTTCTTGACGACGTGGCGGCCATCGCCAAGCTGGCGGCGACCTCGGTCGATGATGCCTTCGGGCAAGCGATGAAGGCGTCCTCCAAGGCGGCGGGGGCGGTCATCGACGATGCGGCCGTGGCGCCGAAATATGTTCAGGGCTTTTCCGCCGCGCGGGAACTGCCGATCGTCGGGAAGATTGCGCTCGGCTCGCTGCGCAACAAGGCGCTGTTGCTGCCGGGGCTGCTGTTGTTGTCCTATTTCCTGCCGCAGGCGATTGCGCCGCTGCTGATGCTGGGCGGGGCCTATCTGTGTTTCGAGGGGGCCGAGAAGGTCTGGCATGTGCTCAGTCCGGGCCATCATGATCTGGCCGAGGCGGTCGAGCGCAAGAAGGCGGATCCGCATCTTGAGAAAAAGAAGGTGAGCGGCGCGATCAAGACGGATTTCATCCTGTCCGCCGAGATCATGACGATCACCCTTTCGGCCCTGCCCGAGGGCCAGTCGATCTGGGTGGAGGCCGGGGCGCTGGCGATTGCCGGTCTGCTGATCACCTTCGTGGTCTATGGCGCCGTGGCGCTGATCGTGAAGGCGGATGACCTTGGCCTGGCGATGGCGCAGCATGGCCGCCTGGGTCTGACCCGCGGCCTCGGCCGGCTGATCGTCAAGGGCATGCCGACCTTCCTGAGCGCGCTGACGATCGTCGGTACCGCCGCGATGATCTGGGTTGGTGGCTCGATCATTGTGCACGGCGTTTCCGAGATGGGCTGGCATCTGCCCGAAGAGATGATCCACCATGCCTCGGAAGTCGTGTCGCAAGGGCTTGAGACGGGTCGGGCCGCTGTCGCCTGGGTGGTGACGGCCTTCCTGGACGGAGTGCTGGGGCTGGCGCTTGGCGCGGTGATTGTGGCGGGTTGGAGCCTGATATCCGGCGTGTTCTCGAAGGGGCATGGCAAGGCGTCCTGAGCTGGCGAACCCTGTAGCTGCTGTCCCTGTTGCGACAAGATCGGGGGAAGCACGTGGGAAAAGGCAGGCACTTCTGCTTTCCTAAACCTTTGGACATCCGCACGTAATCTCCTTAAGGTTGTGCGATGCTTAAGGTCCTGCTTCGCCTGTTTCGTCCTGCCCCCACCAAGAGTTCCCGTCGGCGCCGTGAAGCCGCGGGACCTGATAGAGCGCCCGCGCCCGTCCGTAAACTTCCGGTCAAGGCGGCACGTCCGGAAGATCCGCCAAGGGGCATCCCATCTCCGGCAGTGCTGAAGGGCAAATGCTACGTGATTGACGGCGATACCGTGGTGATCAGCGGAACCCGGATCAGGATCGCCGGGATCGATGCGCCGGAGCTGGATCACCCCTGGGGGAAAAAGGCGAAGTTTACCCTGATCGGCCTCTGCAAGGGGCAGATCATCACGGCGACCCTGAGCGAAGAGATGTCGTACGACCGGGTGGTTGCCACATGCCATCTGCAGGATGGCACGGACCTTGCAGCCCGGTTGGTGGAGGAGGGTCTTGCGCTCGACTGGCCGAAGTTTTCGGGCGGGGCCTATCGTCATCTGGAACCCCCCGGCGTGCGGCGCAAGCTGTGGCGGGCGGCTGCCCGACAGCAGGGACGGATGAAGCCGGCGGAGTCCGATCAGCAGCCCGAGAAGCTGGCCAGCGAGGTCAGCAAATGACGGCCCGCCACAGGCATCGCGCAAATGAATGCAAAACGGCCCCGAAGTGCTTCGGGGCCGTTTCTGGTTGGGTTGATTGTCAGGCGCGGCCTAGCCGGCGTCCTTGTAGCTGATCTCGCGCGTGTCGCCGCCGGCGGCGACCTTGTCGCGGCGCACCAGGATGCGGTTCAGGGCGTGGACATAGGCCTTGACCGAAGCCACGACCGTGTCGGTATCCGCGTTGGAACCGGTGACGATGCGCCCGTCCTCGTTCAGCCGGACCGAGACGGTGGCCTGGGCATCGGTGCCTTCGGTCACGGCGGAGACCTGATAAAGCTCGAGCTTGGCGCTATGCGGGAAGATCTCCTTCACCGCGTTGAAGGCGGCATCGACTGGGCCGTCGCCGGTGGTCTTGGCGCGGCATTCGGTGCCGTCGACGATCATCACCATCTCGGCGGACTGACCGCCGGTGCCGCAGATCACGGTCAGTTCCTTCAGGGCGATGCGGTCGGGGGTCGCATCGTCGGACACCCGCACCAGCGCGATGAGGTCGTCGTCGTAGACTTCCTTCTTGCGGTCGGCGAGTTCCTTGAAGCGCAGGAAGACATCGGCAAGCTGGTTATCGGCAAGCTCGATCCCGAGTTCGTTGAGCTTGGAGCGCAGGGCAGCGCGGCCCGAATGCTTGCCCATGACGAGCGAGGTCGCGGCAAGGCCGACATCCTCGGGGCGCATGATCTCGAAGGTTTCGGCGTTCTTGAGCATGCCGTCCTGGTGGATCCCGCTTTCATGAGCGAAGGCGTTCTTGCCCACGATGGCCTTGTTGAACTGCACCGCAAAGCCCGAGACGGCGGCGACGCGACGCGAGATGTTCATGATCTTCGTGGTGTCGATGCGGGTGCCCCATGGCATGATGTCGTTGCGCACCTTGAGCGCCATCACGACCTCTTCCAGGGCGGTATTGCCGGCCCGTTCTCCGAGGCCGTTGATGGTGCATTCGATCTGGCGTGCGCCGGCTTCCACGGCGGCAAGGCTGTTGGCCGTCGCCATGCCGAGGTCGTTGTGGCAATGGGTGGCAAAGACGACCTCGTCCGCGCCGGGCACCTTTTCCAGAAGCATCCGGATCAGGTCGGCGCTTTCACGCGGGGCGGTATAGCCGACGGTGTCGGGGATGTTGATCGTCGTCGCCCCGGCGCGAATCGCGATTTCGACCGTGCGGCAGAGGTAATCGTGTTCCGTGCGGGTCGCATCCATCGGAGACCACTGGATATTGTCGCAGAGGTTGCGCGCATGGGTCACGGTGTCATGGATCCGCTCGGCCATCTGATCCTTGTCGAGGTTGGGAATCGCGCGGTGCAGCGGCGAGGTGCCGATGAAGGTATGGATGCGCGGTTGGGCGGCGTGTTTCACGGCCTCCCAGCAGCGGTCGATATCCTTGAAGTTGGCACGTGACAGGCCGCAGATCACCGAATTCTTCGAGCGTTTCGAGATTTCGGAAACCGCGTTGAAATCGCCTTCGGAGGCGATGGGAAAGCCTGCTTCGATCACGTCCACGCCCATTTCGTCGAGAAGCGAGGCGATCTCGAGCTTCTCTTCATGGGTCATGGTGGCGCCGGGGGATTGTTCACCGTCGCGCAGGGTGGTGTCGAAGATGATGACGCTGTCTTGCGATGGATTGGTCATGTGATGTCTCTTTCTATTCTCCAGATGCCTTGGCGCGAGAGGCTGATCCCCTGAGCAGGTCGCGCCGCAACGGCACCGCTCAGAGGCGGATTAGGAGACGCAGGCCGGCACGAACCACGCCCGAGGGGCGCTGTGCAGAGGGGAGGGGGGCCTGGAACATCATGCAGGGGTCTTTACCGGAGGGGCGGCGCCTTGGGAAGATGGAAATTTCGCTGCAGGTGCGAAGGCGCGGGGTGCGCGCAGGGCTTCATTTCGCAGAGTGGCTGGGCCGGATCGACGCCTCCGGCGGGGATATTTCCGACAGGGAAACGGGCAGGGGCGGTTCGCCGGGCCAATTCGGTTTGTCATTTGCGCGCAAGCATCTTGACCCGGCAGGGGAAAGCACGAGGTTGCGGGGCGGGCCCCGAGGGCCGGAAGTGGCGGGCGCGCCGGGAGAGACAGATTTGGACCAGACAATCCTGTTGCTGATGGCGGCATTGATCGTGGGTGTGTCGAAGGGGGGCTTGTCCACGGCAGCGGCCATTGCGGTGCCGATGCTGGCGCTGTTCATGAACCCGATCGAGGCGGCAGCGACGTTGTTGCCGGTCTATATCGTCACCGACTGGATCGGGGTCTGGCTGTACCGGCATGACTTTTCGGGGCGCAACGTGCTGATCCTGATGCCGTCGATGCTGTTCGGGGTGGTGATTGCCACCGTGATCATGCCCTGGACGCCGGAGAGCCTGTTGCTGATATTCACCGGGTTGATCGGGATCTGGTACATCGGGCGCAGCTGGCTGCGGCGTGGTGGTGGCCCTGCGACCGAGGCGCGCATCCTGCCGGGGGTCTTCTGGGGGACGATCACCGGGATCACCAGTTTCATCACCCATTCCGGGTCACCGCCCGTTCAGGCGTATCTTCTGCCGCAGCAACTGCCCAAGCTGACGTTTGCGGGGACCGTGGCGCTTTCCTTTGCTTTCGGCAATCTGATCAAGGTGCCGGCCTATGCGATGATCGGGCAGCTGGAGGGGCTGGACTGGTCGCTGATCGCGGGGCTGTCGGTGACGGGGATCCTTGGCACCTTCATCGGGCGCTGGCTGACGCGCAGGTTGCCCGAGGCGGTCTATCTGAAGTTTCTGAAGGTCATGCTTGGCCTGCTGTCGGTGATCTTGCTGGGCAAGGGCATTTCCGATTTGATCTGATCCGGGCGGCGGTGCGTAGATCCCGTGATACAGGCGGGAGGTTGATCATCATGAAACGCGCACTCGTGATCGGGGCCAGTGGCGGGATCGGGGCCGCGCTGGTCACGCAATTGCAGCGTCGCGGCGTGAAGGTTCATCCGCTTTCGCGCAGGGTGGACGGGTTGGACATCACCAATGAGGCCAGCCTTGCGGCGTCGTTGGGCGGGCTTGAGCCGGGATATGATCTGGTGATCTGCGCAACCGGGGCGTTGGAGGGGGCCGGGCATCCGCCGGAACGCGCCCTGAAGCATCTGACAGCCGAGGCGCTGGCGGCGCAATTCGCGGTCAATTGCATCGGCCCGGCGTTAGTGCTGAAACATGCGTTGCGCCTGTTGCCACGCGATCGGCGGGCGGTTTTCGCGGTGCTTTCGGCGCGGGTCGGTTCGATCGGGGACAATCGGCTGGGCGGTTGGTACAGCTACCGCGCCGCAAAGGCCGCGCTGAATCAGGTCATTCGCAGCGGCGCGGTGGAGATGGCGCGGAGCCACCCCCAAGGGCTTTGCCTTGCGCTGCATCCCGGCACCGTGGCGACGCCTTTTACCGATAGTTACGCCGGGCGCTACGCCCGCCAGACCCCCGGGGAAGCCGCCGGGCATCTGCTGGATGTGATCGCCTCCCTCGGTCCCGAAGACACGGGCAGCTTCCATGACTGGCGCGGGGCGCCTGTGCCCTGGTAGGGTGCCGCCGCTTTTGGCCGTGACCCGGCGCGCGCTCTGCGGTATCAGGCGGCGGAATTCGCGAGGGGAGATCCAGATGTCGCATGCAGGCGCGCCGCAGGAGATGAGCGCACGGGTCAAGGGGCCCCTGACCGGTGAAGCTCATGTGCCGGGAGACAAGTCGATCAGCCACCGGTCGCTGATCCTTGGCGCCATGGCCGTAGGCAAGACCACGATCACCGGCTTGCTGGAAGGCGAGGATGTGCTGGACACCGCCAAGGCGATGCGCGCCTTCGGGGCCGAGGTCAGCCGCGATGCGGATGGCGTCTGGTCGGTGCATGGCGTTGGCACGGGCGGCTTTGCAGAGCCTGACCGGGTGATCGATTGCGGCAATTCGGGCACCGGTGTGCGGCTGGTGATGGGGGCAGTGGCGACCTGCCCGATCTCGGTCACCTTCACCGGGGACGCCAGCCTGTGTTCGCGGCCCATGGCACGGGTCACCGATCCGCTGGCGCTGTTCGGCACGCAGGCCGTCGGACGTTCGGGCGGGCGGCTGCCGATGACGCTGGTCGGCGCGGCTGATCCGGTGCCGGTGCGCTACGTGGTGCCGGTGCCCTCGGCGCAGGTGAAAAGCGCGGTGCTGCTGGCCGGGCTGAACGCGCCGGGCCGGACCGTGGTGATCGAAAAGGAAGCGACCCGCGATCACACCGAACGGATGCTCGCAGGCTTCGGGGCCGAGATTTCGACCGAAGTCACGGAAGAGGGTCGGGTCATCACCCTGACCGGTCAGCCAGAGCTGAAACCGCAAGCCATCGTGGTGCCGCGAGATCCCTCCAGCGCCGCCTTTCCGGTTTGCGCGGCGCTGATCGTGCCGGGCTCGGATGTACTGGTACCCAATATCGGCCTCAATCCCACGCGCGCCGGCCTGTTCGAGACCCTGCGCGAAATGGGCGCCGATCTGACCTATGAAAACCCGCGCGAAGAAGGCGGTGAACCCGTGGCTGACCTGCGCGCGAAATATTCCCCCGACATGCAGGGCATCAGCGTTCCCCCCGAACGCGCGGCCAGCATGATCGACGAATACCCGATCCTGTCGGTCGTGGCCGCCAATGCCTCTGGTCGCACGGAAATGCGCGGCGTCGCCGAATTGCGGGTCAAGGAAAGCGACCGGATCGAGGCGATGGCCACAGGCCTGCTGGCCAATGGCGTCAGCGTCGAGGCGGGCGATGACTGGTGGATCGTCGAAGGCGCCGGGCCGGGTTCGGTCGCGGGCGGGGCGACGGTGGAAACCCATCTCGACCACCGGATCGCCATGTCGTTCCTCTGCCTCAGCCTGGCGTCGCAGGACCCGGTGGTGGTGGACGATGCGGGCCCGATCGCGACCTCCTTCCCGATCTTCCGGAACCTGATGGAAGCCCTTGGCGCGACCTTCCAGACCGAAAGCTGATCTGGACAGCCGGTGGGTCGGGAACCTGCCAGCCCCGCAGGAACAGGCATTGCGGGGCTGGAACATGTCGCCCTGCGGTGCCAGATTGTACCCCCGAAGGAACGCTTTGACAGCCTGCAAGGAATGCCCATGACCATCACGATTGCCATCGACGGGCCTGCTGCAGCGGGCAAGGGCACGATCAGCAAGGCCGTTGCGGCGCGGTTCGGCTATGGGCACCTTGATACCGGGCTTCTGTACCGGGCGGTCGGCGCGCGCGTGCTGGACGGGGAAAGCCCGCTGGAAGCGGCCGAAAACCTGCGCCCCGAGGATCTGACCCGCGAGGATCTTCGCAGCGCCGATGCCGCGCGGTCCGCCAGTCAGGTTGCGGCCCTGCCGGACGTGCGCGCCGCGCTGGTTGATTTCCAGCGCGCCTTTGCCCGTCGTCAGGGGGGCGCGGTGCTGGACGGGCGCGACATCGGCACGGTGATCTGCCCCGAGGCCGAGGTGAAGCTGTTCGTCACCGCCAGCGACGCAGTCCGCGCCGACCGTCGCTATCGCGAGATGGCCGCGACCGGGGCGGAGGTGACGCCGGAGGGCGTGCTTGCGGACCTGCGGGAACGCGACGCCCGCGATTCCGCCCGCGCGACCGCGCCGCTGAAACCGGCAGAGGATGCGGTGGTTCTGGATACATCCGAGATGGAAATCGGCGAGGCCGTTGCGCAGGCCGTCGCGGTGATCGAGGCTGCGATTGCCTCCACTCAGATGCGGGACGACGATCCCGCCTGATCCTGCGTGGCGCGCGGCTCTGGCCTATGGCGCGCGGTAGGACCAGGGCGCTGACCTGCGCCCGAGTTTCAGCACCTTGCGCACCAGCCTGAAAAGCGCCTTCGGGCCGGGATGCCCTAGGGCGTAAAAATCGTCTTCCCGTAGTTTTCCCGTGGGAAGAGGCCTGAGAATCGGCATCATCGTCGCCTCCGTTGCATTTCCTTTTTGAAAAGGTACCTTGCGGCAAGCGTCCGATCTGCGGCGCATTCGGAAAGAGGTCTTTCATAAATGAAAGAGATGCCCTGGAGCGAGCTTCAGCTTTTCTTTCACGTCGCAGAGGCCGGCGGGCTAAGCGGCGCGGCGCGGGCGACCGGACTGTCGGCCCCGACCCTTGGGCGGCGGATGCTGGCGCTGGAACAGCAGACCGGGCAGGCGCTGTTTCACCGCAGCCAGACCGGCTATGGCCTGACCCCGGCGGGCACGGCGTTGCTGAGCCGGGTGCGGGCGATGCGCGCCGCCGCCGCCCCGGTGCAGGACCTGCTGAGCGCCGAGGCCGCGGCGCCTGTCATCCGGCTGTCAGCGGGCACCGCCACGGCCTTTTTCCTGGCGGACCGGATCGGTGCGCTGGTAAAGCCCGGCGACGGCATGCGGCTGAACTTCGTCACGACCGAGGCCGTGCTGGATATCGCCCACCGGGAAATCGACCTTGGTATCCGCAACCGTTCCGCCGACAGCGGCAACCTGGCGACCCGCCGGCTGGGGCCGCTGCGCTTTGCGCCCTATTGCAGTTATACGGTGGCGGATCCGGGGACGCTCGACTGGGTGGGGATGGACCCCGAACATGCGCGGCACCCGGCGGCGCATTGGCTGCATGAGCAGGATCACCGCATCGGCGTTCTGGCCAATTCCGTCGCCACGGTGCACCAGCTGGTCAAGGCGGGAGCGGGGATCGGCGTGATGCCCTGCATGATCGGCGACAGCGATCCGGCGCTGGCCCGTGCCGGGCCGATCATCGCCGCGCTGGACGAGGTGCAATACCTGGTCATGCATGCCGATGATCGCCACCGCCCGGTAATGCGCCGCCTGATCGAACGGATCGTCACGCTGTACCGCGACAACGCCGATCTTCTGGCCGGGGAACGCCCCCTGCGGACCCAGCGGCAGGGCTGATTCCCCCGGAGCCGGGCCCGGATGCACGAACCCCGATTCCAGCGGTGGTTCCCCTGATCCGGCAGGAAATGGCCCTGAAGTGGCCCCGAACCGGGGCAGGGACCCGGCCCGGCGACCACTTTACCCTTGATTTGCAGGGGCGCGGCGCTTATCTAGCCCGCGTCGACAAGGCGCAAATGCCGCGATCAGGGAAACGAGCAGGGGTCGGACCAATCCGGCCCTCTTTGTTTTGCGGCAGCTTAAGTGACCAACCCCAAGACCGGCGGAGACAACCGCTCGGCCAGTATAGTGTCAAAAAGGAAATCAGAGACCAGATGGCTCAAAACACATCGATGGAGGAATTCGAAGCCCTCCTGAACGAAAGCTTCGAAATGGACACCCCCGAAGAGGGTTCGGTTGTCAAAGGCAAGGTCATCGCGATCGAAGCGGGCCAGGCCATCATCGACGTCGGCTACAAGATGGAAGGCCGTGTCGAGCTGAAAGAATTCGCGAATCCCGGCGAATCCGCTGAAATCGCTGTCGGCGACGAAGTGGAAGTCTTCCTGCGTTCCGCAGAGAACGCCCGTGGCGAAGCCGTCATTTCCCGTGAAATGGCCCGCCGCGAAGAAGCCTGGGACCGCCTCGAAAAAGCCTATGCAGACGATGCCCGCGTCGAAGGCGCGATCTTCGGCCGCGTCAAGGGCGGCTTCACGGTCGACCTCGGCGGTGCCGTGGCCTTCCTGCCCGGCTCGCAAGTCGACGTTCGCCCCGTGCGCGACGCCGGCCCGCTGATGGGTCTGAAGCAACCCTTCCAGATCCTGAAAATGGACCGTCGCCGTGGCAACATCGTTGTGTCCCGTCGTGCCATCCTGGAAGAATCGCGTGCCGAACAGCGTGCTGAAGTCATCTCGAACCTGACCGAAGGCCAGGCGGTCGACGGCGTGGTCAAGAACATCACCGAATACGGCGCCTTCGTCGACCTCGGCGGTGTGGACGGCCTGCTGCACGTCACCGACATGGCGTGGCGTCGCGTCAACCACCCCTCGGAGATCCTGTCGATCGGCGAGACCGTCAAGGTCCAGGTCATCAAGATCAACAAGGAAACCCACCGTATCAGCCTCGGCATGAAGCAGCTGCAGGAAGATCCGTGGGACCTGGTGGCTGCCAAGTACCCGCTGTCCTCCGTGCACACCGGCCGCGTCACGAACATCACCGACTACGGTGCATTCGTGGAACTGGAACCGGGCGTCGAAGGCCTGGTTCACGTGTCCGAAATGTCCTGGACCAAGAAGAACGTGCACCCCGGCAAGATCGTCTCGACCTCGCAGGAAGTCGAAGTCATGGTGCTGGAAATCGACCCGGCCAAGCGTCGCGTTTCCCTTGGTCTCAAGCAGACCATGCGCAACCCGTGGGAAGTCTTCTCCGAGACCCACCCCGAGGGCGCCGTTGTCGAAGGCGAAGTCAAGAACATCACCGAATTCGGTCTGTTCGTCGGCCTGCCGGGCGACATCGACGGCATGGTTCACCTCTCGGACCTTTCCTGGGACGAACGCGGTGAAGACGCTATCCAGAACTACCGCAAGGGCGACATGGTCCAGGCGATGGTTTCGGAAGTCGACATCGACAAGGAGCGTATCTCGCTCTCGATCAAGAACGTCGGCGGCGACAAGTTCGCCGAAGCCGTTGGCGGCGTGAAGCGTGGTGCCATCATCACCGTGAACGTCACCGCGATCGAAGAAGGCGGCGTCGAGGTGGAGTTCGAAGGCATGAAGTCCTTCATTCGTCGCTCCGACCTGTCGCGTGACCGTGCCGAACAACGCCCCGAGCGTTTCTCGGTCGGTGACAAGGTCGACGTGCGCGTCACCAACGTGGACAGCAAGTCCCGTCGCCTCGGCCTGTCGATCAAGGCCCGCGAAATCGCCGAAGAAAAAGAGGCCGTCGAACAATACGGTTCCTCCGCTTCCGGCGCATCGCTTGGCGACATCCTTGGCGCAGCGCTGAAAGGCGACAACTGAGCCAGCCTGTCGGCGCGGCCCTGAGGGGCCGGATGAAACAGAACGGCTCCGGGGTAACCCGGGGCCGTTTTCCGTTCGAACGGGCTTCTGGCGTGGCTTCGCGTGCCGCTCAGGGGCCTCCCGAAGGCCTTCACACAGGCCTTTGGGCAGGGCAGGTCCAGTTTGCCCGGCCTCACGAATCAACCTCAGCCATACAATTCTGTGCATCGGGATTCCCGCAGCGGCCCGCTCAAACCGCCAGATCGCATCGGCGGATTTGTGAACGCGGTGGCATAAATCTGACGATTCCGGCGTATCGATGTCAGACTGGTTGTTCCCGAAGGCCAAGAAAACTCATATAGTTCCGGGAATTGGTGACCGCACAAACCAACTCTCGGGGAGAGATATCCAAATGATCCGGTCGGAACTGATCCAGAAAATCGCGGATGAAAACCCGCATCTTTACCAGCGCGACGTGGAGCGGATCGTGAACACGATATTCGAAGAGATCACCGAAGCCATGGCCCGCGGCAACCGCGTGGAACTGCGCGGTTTCGGGGCCTTTTCGGTCAAACGCCGCGAAGCCCGCACGGGCCGCAACCCGCGCACCGGGGATGCAGTCGAGGTCGAGGAAAAGCATGTGCCCTTCTTCAAGACCGGCAAGCTGTTGCGGGATCGCCTCAACGGGAACGAAGAAGAATGATGAAGTATATCCGCTATGGTCTGGAAGCCGTCATCGCGCTGGTTCTGATCTCGATCGCCGTGGCGAACCGGGACCTGGTGACGATCCAGCTGCTGCCCGAAGGGCTGGCAGAAATCGCCCATATCAACCCCTCGGTTACCTTGCCGCTGTTCCTGATCATCCTGGCGGGCATCCTGGTCGGGCTGCTGATCGGCTTCGTCTGGGAATGGCGCCGCGAACACAAGCACCGCGTCGCCGCCCGCAAGAAGGATCGCGAAGCGCACCAACTGAAGCGCGAAGTGACCAAACTGAAGGGCGAGAAGGTCAAGGGTCAGGACGACGTCCTGGCGCTGCTCGACTAGGGACCCGCCATGCCTGTCCTCATCCAGCCCGCCCGCGCCCTTGGTTGCCGGGTCAAGATCTGCGGCCTGAGCCGTCCCGAAGACGTCGCCGCCGCCGCCGGGGCGGGTGCCACCTATGGCGGCTTTGTCTTCTTCGGCAAATCCCCCCGCAATGTCTCGATCCCGCAGGCGCGGGACCTGGCCCTGCTGGCGCCGGTCGGCTTTGCCAAGGTCGCGCTGCTGGTCGATCCCGATGATGCGCTGCTTGATGCGGTGACAGACGCCGTGCCGCTCGACTTGATTCAGTTGCATGGCCGCGAAGCCCCCGAACGCCTCGCCCAGATCCGCGCCCGCACCGGCCTTCCGGTAATGAAGGCGGTCGGCGTCGCCACGGCCGACGATCTCGCCACGCTTGACCTCTATACCGGGGTGGCTGACCAGATACTCGTCGATGCCAAGGCGCCCAAGACTGCCGATCTGCCCGGCGGCAATGGCCTCTCCTTCGACTGGCGCCTGATCGCGGGCCGCAGCTGGTCCTGTCCCTGGATGCTGGCCGGTGGCCTCACGCCGGACAACGTGGCCGAAGCGATTCGCCTGACCGGTGCTCCGCAGGTCGATGTTTCCTCCGGCGTCGAATCCGCGCCCGGCCTGAAGGATCCGACCCTGATCCGCGCCTTCACCCAGGCGGCCCTGGCCCCCATCCCCACGACCTGACGACACCGGCAAGGCGGCGAAGACCGCATCGAGCGTTCGCCCCGCGCCGGGGGCTTACGTCCGCCTGCGCGCGCCCTCCAGCCATCCCAATGTTTCCCTGTTCCAAATATCCCGGGGAGTCTCCGGTACGGAGACGGGGCAGAGCCCCTCTTCCCGTTCCGCCCTTTCACGCCCCCACGACACCGCCTCCCTTGCGAAACCCCGCGGGCGCAAGGCTCTCGCCCTTGCTGCCTCCCGGCTCTCGGGCTACACCGATCCCGACAAACGGGAGCCCTGGGATGAACGACCTCTTCAACAGCTTCATGAGCGGACCCGACGAAAACGGCCGTTTCGGCAATTTCGGCGGGCGCTTCGTGTCCGAAACCCTGATGCCGCTGATCCTCGACCTCGAGGCCGAATACGAAAAGGCCAAAACCGACGACAGCTTCTGGGCCGAGATGAACGACCTCTGGACCCACTACGTCGGCCGCCCCAGCCCGCTTTACTTCGCCGGTCGCATGACCGAGGAACTGGGCGGCGCGAAGATCTACCTCAAGCGGGACGAGCTGAACCACACCGGCGCGCACAAGATCAACAATGTGCTCGGCCAGATCATCCTGGCCCGCCGGATGGGCAAGACCCGGATCATCGCCGAAACCGGCGCGGGTCAGCACGGCGTGGCCACCGCCACCGTCTGCGCGAAGTTCGGCCTGAAATGCGTCGTCTACATGGGCGCCCACGATGTCGAGCGCCAGTCGCCCAACGTCTTCCGCATGCGCCTGCTGGGCGCCGAGGTCATTCCCGTCACCTCGGGTCGTGGCACGCTGAAGGACGCGATGAACGACGCCCTGCGCGACTGGGTCACCAACGTGCGCGATACCTTCTACTGCATCGGCACAGTCGCCGGGCCGCACCCCTATCCGGCCATGGTGCGCGACTTCCAGTCGATCATCGGCAAGGAAGTCCGCTGGCAGCTGCCCGAGCACGAAGGCGAAGGCCGCCTGCCTGATACCGTCATCGCGGCGATCGGCGGCGGCTCCAACGCCATGGGGCTGTTCTATCCCTTCCTCGACGACAAGGAGGTTGGCATCATCGGTGTCGAAGCCGGCGGCAAGGGCGTGAACGAAAAGATGGAACATTGCGCCTCGCTGACCGGCGGGCGCCCCGGCGTGCTGCATGGCAACCGCACCTACCTGCTGCAGGACGGCGACGGCCAGATCCTCGAGGGCTATTCGATCTCGGCCGGTCTCGATTACCCCGGCATCGGGCCGGAGCATTCCTGGCTGCATGATATCGGGCGCGCGCAATATGTCTCGATCACCGACAAGGAGGCGCTGGAAGCCTTCCAGTTCTCCTGCCGGACCGAAGGCATCATTCCCGCGCTGGAGCCCAGCCATGCGCTGGCCCATGTCATGAAGATCGCGCCGACGTTGCCGAAGGACCATATCATCGTGATGAACATGTGTGGCCGGGGCGACAAGGACATCTTTACCGTGGCCAAGCACCTTGGCTTCGACATGAGCGATACCGAAGGCCGCACCGCGGATTGATCCCCGGTCTGGCCGACAATCAACTTCCAACAGACAATCGGCCCCTGCCTTGCGGGGGCCGATCTCGTTTTACGCCTCAGTCGTCTTCCGGATCCTCGGCGTATAGCTTCAGCACTTCCAGCGACACCACCTCCAGCGCGCGGCGGTGGGTGCCCCGCAGGTTGACCAGCGGCGCGCAGCCCTCGTCATGGGCCTGCAGGAACCGCGCGGCACAAAGGCACCAGCGATCTCCGGCCCGCAAGCCGGCGAACTGGAAGGCGGGCAAGGGCGTCGACAGGTCATTGCCGACATATTTCGAATAGGCCAGAAATTCGTCGGTCATCACCGCGCAGACCGTATGGCTGCCCTGGTCGGCCGCGCAGGTGTTGCAGGACCCGTCGCGAAAGAATCCGGTTAGCGGCGTGTTGGAGCAGGCATCCAGCTCTCCGCCCAACACATTGACCGACGGTTCCTTGTTCAGCATTGTCGCACCTTCTTCCGGGGGCGCATCCGGTCCGGGCAGCGCCCTCGGATGGCGGGGTCAGGATGGGGCCGGATCAACTGTCCGGGCGGGCTCCGTCATGCAGCCTTCGCAGCATCGTATCAAGATCACGATGAAAATCCATAGAGGCTCTGCTTCATCGGGCGCGCGCTCAGCAGGCCTGGAACCAGCGCCCGTGGAAATCCATCCGTCCCAGCGGGATGTCGTAGGCACCGGGCCAGAGGCGCAGGCGCACCGGGGCGCCGGGGCTCTTGTCGTCCATCTCGAAGGACAGCCAGGCCAGCGGCATATCGTCGGTTGCCCGCAGGGCGGCCGAGGCAAGCGCGGCCTGACAGGCGGCGGCGGTGGCGGTCGGGAAATACTGCCAGGCGATGGTGTGATAGACCAGATCGACCTGGCCCGCAGGGCGGTTCGCCAGCCGGCGCGCCAGCCAGCTTCCCGCGTCTTCCCGGTCGACCGAGGGCGCCGGCAGCGACAGGATCGCGTCGAGCCGTTCCATCCGGTCGGGTTGATCTGGCCAGATATAGCTGCGCAGCCGCAGCATGTCGGCGCGATTGGCGCGATCAAGCGGGTTCACATCCGCGCCGCCGCGCCCGGCAATACGATATGCCCCGCCAGCCGGCAGCGGTCCGGACCAGTCCGGGCGCAGGGTCAGAACCGGATGTTCCGGTCCCACCCGCTTGGCCCCGGCGATCAGGCCGAAGCTGTCGAATTGCAGGTTCAGCCCGGCCGAGGCTCCCAATTCGCTGAGCCGCAGGTCAATCCCCGGAAAATGGCGCGCAATCTGTCCCGCCGCGACGATCAGCGCTGTGGCGCGGCGGGGTTCATTGGTCTGGGGCGCATTGTCGAGCCAGTGGAGCAGGGTGTCGGCCTGGCTGGACAAGGCCGCCTGCACCGCCTCCCACAGGGTGTCCTCATCCGCGCGGCTCGGCGGGTAAAGGGCGGCCAGACGCGCGTCGGCCCCGGTCAGCACAAGGGCGTGCAATCCCCCCGCCAGGCGCAGGGCGACCGCATCCGAGCGCAGGTTGCGTGGCTCCCAGGCAAACAGTCGGTCGGTTACGGCGTTGCCCGGTGCCATGCGCCGGGCCAGCAGGGACAGCAGCCGTTCCATGAAAGGCGAGCCGAGCGAGGCACAGGCGCGGGCCTGGTCCAGGAAATGCGCCTGAAGGTCGGCAGCGGGCGTCACCGGAAGCGGTCTCTGAGCCGCTCGAGCGGCGAGCGGGCATCGGTGGTTTCTGCCGCCTCTGCGGATTGGGCGGTGTCGATGGGCTTGGCGGCGGCGGGGGCAGGCGTCGTCGCTTTTGGCGGCGTCGCATCGGGCTTCGGCGCCTTGGCGGGCTTTTTCTGCGTCCTGTTGTCCGTGCCGCCCCCGCTGCGCGGCGGGTTCACCCGCAGCGCCACGGCGTTGAGGAACTTCGCCGCCTCACCGGAGGCAAGCTCCGGTGCGCCATCCGAAAGACCGCGCAGCAGGTCGTCCAGCCAGTCCTGATCGGCCTTGGCGAAATCCGACAGTACAAAGGGCGCGACACGGTCCTTGTGGCCCGGATGGCCGATGCCAAGGCGGATACGCTGGTATTCGGGGCTGACATGGGCGTGGATCGAGCGCAGGCCATTGTGCCCCGCATGGCCGCCGCCCTGTTTTACCCGGCATTTGCCGGGCGCCAGGTCCAGCTCGTCATGAAAGACGGTGATGTCTTGCGGGCCAAGCTTCCAGAACCGCATGGCTTCGCCCACGGATTGGCCGGAATTGTTCATGAAGGTCGTCGGCTTCAGCAGCAGGACCTTCTGCGATCCCAGCCGACCTTCCGCGACCTCGCCCTGAAATCGCGCGCGCCAAGGGCCGAAGCCGTGATCAGAGGCGATCCGGTCCAGCGCCATGAAGCCGATATTGTGCCGGTTGCCGGCATATTTGCCACCGGGATTTCCGAGGCCCACGAAAAGCTGCATCTTGGTCTCCTGCTCGCGCGGCAAGGGTATCCCAGCCACTGCGGGGGGTCCAGCGCGGCGGCCTTTCCCGGCGGGCCGCGATCTGCGAGAAAGGGTGAAAACGCGGAGGCTTCGGTGGCGGAATATGATCTGGACGGATTGCGGCTTGTCCTGCCCGAAGACCTCGGCTCGGCCGGGATCGCGGCCAAGCTGGCCTCGGGGGGCTATGAACGGGACGAGGCGGCTGCGGTCAGGATGCGCCTGAAGGCCGGTATGCGGGTGCTGGAGTTCGGCGCCGGGCTGGGGTTCCTGACGGCGATCGCGGCGCGGATTGCGGGTCCGGCGAACGTCACCAGCATCGAGCCCGTGGCCGCGATGCTGCCGGTCATCCGGGGCAACCTGGAGCGCAACGGGCTGGCGGGCGTGGACCTGCGCCACGGGGCCGTGGCCGCGGGTGTCGATGACGAGGTCGAGTTCGTGACCGTCGAGTCCTATATCGGCAGCGCCCTGGCGGAGACGGATCAGACCGGCACGCTGGTACCGCGCGCCGATCTGGACGCACTGCTGGAAGAGGTAACCCCCCAGGCCGTGATCATGGATGTCGAAGGAGCCGAGATCGGGCTTTTCGATAACCCCTGGCCGGTGAAACCGCGTCTTGTGGTGCTGGAACTGCATCCCAAGCGTTATGGTGGGGACGAGATCGCGCGGATCTTCACCTGCATGGCCAAGACCGGCCTTGCCTATGATCCCGGCGCGTCACGCGGGCCGGTCGTGGTGTTCCGCCGGATTCGTCGCAAGGGGCGCCGGGCAGAGGGCTGAAGTGGCTTGCCGTCGAAGGCGCCGTTTCGCGGACATGAAAAAGGCCGGCCCCCTGAGGGACCGGCCTTCGATCTTCTGCTGTCCTGAACGCCCCGGAAGGGGCCCCGGGATCAGGCTTCGGCGCCTTCTTCGGCTTCTGCTTCATCGGAGTCATCCGAGGAGGCAAGACCGGAGGGGGCCGTGATGTTGGCAATCACGAAGTCGCGGTCGATGGTCGGCTTGACGCCTTCCGGCAGGTCGACCTGGCTGATCGTGATGGTGTCGCCGATCATCTTGCCGGTCAGGTCGACATAGATGTGCTCGGGGATCTCGCCGGCGATGACCGAAAGTTCGACATCGGCGCGCACGATGGTCAGAACGCCACCGCGCTTGATGCCCGGTGCGGCGTCCTGGTTGATGAACTCCATGGGAATATGGAGGTTCACCCGCGTGGTGCGACGCAAACGCATGAAATCGACGTGGGTCGGAAGGTCCTTCACGACGTCACGCTGAACGCCGCGGCAGATGACGCGGACGTCTTCCTGGCCTTCAACCTTGAGGTTGAAGAGGGTTGCCAGGAAACGGCCTGCCTTCAGGCGTTTCAACAGGTCGTTGAAGGGCAGTTCGATTGCCAGGGGCGCGTTGTCGCCGCCATAGACAACACCCGGAACCATGCCAGCGCGACGCGCTGCGCGAGCGGCGCCCTTGCCCGTCCCCGCACGTTCCTGGGCTACGAGGTCAGGAATTTCTCCAGCCATGTTCGTAATCTCCTAGTTGAGGCGGGCATCCTCCAAGGCTGTATGCCCGCGTGAAGCCCGGCGCTTACATGGAAACGGGGGGGAAGAAAAGAAGAATTTTGGGGTTCGGGAAGGGATTGGGGGATGAGGAGGAAGGGGGGGGCTGACCGGTTTCCTTGTGGTGGGCCGGCGAAGGGAACGAGGGGCTCTGCCCCGTCTCCGTGCCGGAGCCTCCCCGGGATATTTTGAACAGGGAAACGTTGGAGGTGAAGGGAATCTCAAATGTTTGACGGCAAGGTCGGGCGGGTTCGGATCGTGGCTTTCAGAAAGGAAGGGGATCATGGGGCGGATTGTTGGTGTGGTCTGGGTTCTGGGGCTTCTTGGCGGGATGCCGGGAGCGACGGCTCGGGCGGAGATGGGATCCTTGATCGGGGGCGTCCTGCTGGGGGCCTCCGTGATGCGAGGTGAGGCGGAGGATGGTGCCTCCGGTGCGGCGGGGGCTACGCCGGTGGGGCCGTTGCGAGGTGGTGCCTGGGCCCTTGGGCACAGGGCGCGGCCCCTGCAGTTGTCGGAGGGCGCAATGTCGGGCGAGGCGCTGGAAGATGTCATGGCGGCGGTGGTGCGCGAGTTGGGGCCAAGCCTGTTCGGGGGGCGGGCCGAGGGGACGTTATTTGCTCCGGTGCTTCGGTGGGACGGCGGTGATGGCCTGGCCCTGATCGGGCGGATCCCGGCGGAGAAGCTGCGCCACCTGATCGCCACGGCGGAGGCGGGCAGCAAGGGCTATGACGCGGTGCATCATGGGGCGGCGACCGGCACGCCGAGGCGCCCGACGCAGATGAGCCTGGCCCAGATCCGCCAGTGGATCGCGGCGACTCCGGGGCAAAACCATGCCATCGGGCGGTACCAGATCATTCCCAAGACCCTGGAGCACATCGTCGACGCCCTTGGCATAAGCGGGGATGCGGTGTTTTCTCCGCGACTGCAGGATCGAATGGCGGATTTCCTGTTGGAGCAGGCGGGATACAGCGCCTTTCTTGGCGGGGATCTGTCGCGCGTGGGTTTCATGAACAACCTTGCGCGGATTTGGGCGGGGTTGCCGAATTCCTCGGGTCAAAGCCACTATCATGGCTATGCGGGCAATCGCGCCGTGATCAGCTGGGCCCGGTTCGATGCCGCGATGACCGAGATCTTTCCGAGCTGAGACGGTCGCTGCGGCGGCGCACAGGTCCTTGCGCCCTGCCGAACGGCCCGTCCCATTGCCCCGACGCCCCGGTGCCCCCTATCTATCGGGCAAGGCGGTCCGGATCCCGGGCGCGCAGGAAATGAGGTTTGAAAATGAAGAAACTGGGCTTCCTGTCCTTTGGACATTGGTCAACACAGAACGGATCGGCGGTGAAAAACGCCAGTGACGTGCTCCTGCAAAGCATCGATCTTGCTGTTGCTGCAGAAGAGCTGGGGCTGGATGGGGCTTATTTCCGGGTGCACCATTTCGCCCGGCAACTGGCGTCTCCCTTTCCGCTGCTGGCAGCGGTGGGCGCGCGGACCTCGACGATCGAGATCGGGACCGGCGTGATCGACATGCGCTATGAAAACCCGCTGTATATGGTTGAGGATTCCGGTGCGGCGGATCTTATTGCCGGGGGGCGGCTGCAACTGGGCATTTCACGCGGCTCGCCTGAGCAGGTGATCGATGGCTGGCGCCATTTCGGCTATGGCCCGGACAAGGAGGCGGGCGAGGATGAGGCGGCTTTCGCGCGCCGCCACGCCGAGATCTATCTGGCGCATCTTGAGGGCAAGGGCTTTGCCGAGCCGAACCCGCAGCCGATGTTCCCCAACCCGCCGGGCCTGTTGCGGCTGGAACCTCATGCGTCTGGGTTGCGCGACCGGATCTGGTGGGGGGCCGCGTCGAACGCGACCGCCGAATGGGCGGCGCAACTGGGCATGAACCTGCAAAGCTCCACCCTGAAGGTGGACGAGACGGGCGAGCCGTTCCATGTGCAGCAGGCCAAGCAGATTCGGGCCTATCGCGCCGCCTGGAAAGCCGCCGGGCACACGCGGCAACCGCGCGTTTCGGTCAGTCGGTCGATCTTTGGCATCGTGAACGACCAGGATCGGATGTATTTCGGCCAGGGCGGGAAGGAGAGCGACAGCATTGGCATCATCCATGACACGCGGGCCGTCTTCGGGCGTGGCTATGCGGATGAACCGGACCGCCTGATCGAACAACTGAAGGCCGACGAGGCGATTGCCGAGGCCGATACCCTGTTGCTGACCGTGCCGAACACGCTGGGGGTGGATTACAACGCCCATGTGATCGGGACGATCCTGACCCACGTGGCCCCGGGGCTCGGCTGGCGCTGAGGGAAGCTCAGGGCGCCTGCCAGCGCCCTGAGAAATCTTCGGGCACCATCAGGATGTCGCGGCTCACGTCGCGGATATCGCGTTTGCCGCAAAGCGCCATGGAGGTATCCATCTCCTTGGCGATCACCTCGAGCGCGGCGGTCACGCCGGCTTCGCCAAGCGCGCCGAGGCCATAGACGAAGGCCCGGCCGATCATCGTGCCATCGGCTCCCATGGCCAGAGCCTTCAGCACGTCCTGGCCCGAGCGGATGCCGCTGTCGAGGTAGACCTCGGTTTGCCCGCCGACCGCCTGCAGGATCGGGTCCAGCATCCGGATCGAGCTGAGCGCGCCGTCCAGTTGTCGGCCGCCGTGGTTCGACACCACGATGGCGTCGCAGCCCATTTTTGCGGCCATCTTCGCATCCTCGGGGTCCAGCACGCCCTTCAGAATGACCTTGCCGCCCCACATTTCCTTGATCTGGGCAATCTTGGACCAGTCGAGACGCGGGTCGAACTGCTCGGCTGTCCAGCTCATCAGCGAGGCCGGGTCCCCGACGTCGGTGACATGGCCGACGATATTGCCGAAGCCGCGCCGTTTGGTGCCAAGCATTTCGAGCCCCCAGGACCAGCGAGTGGCGAGGTCGGCAAGTGTCTTGGGCGTCAGCTTGGGCGGGGCTGAGAGGCCGTTTTTCAGGTCCTTGTGGCGCTGTCCGAGGATTTGCAGGTCAAGTGTGATGACCAGGGCCGAGCAATTGGCCGCCCGCGCCCGTTCGATCAGGCGGCGCAGATAATCCTGGTCCTTCATCGTGTAGAGCTGGAACCAGAAGGGCGCCGAGGTGTGTTCGGCCACGTCCTCGATCGAACAGATCGACATGGTCGAGAGGGTGAAGGGCACGCCGAATTTCTCGGCGGCACGGGCGGCCTTGATCTCTCCGTCGGCGCGCTGCATGCCGGTCAGCCCGACCGGGGCAAGGGCGACCGGCATGGCTACGTCCTGACCGATCATGGTTGAGCGCAGCGAGCGGTCGGACATGTCGACCGCGACACGCTGACGGAGGCGAATGTCGCTGAAATCCGAGGTGTTCTCGCGGAAGGTCTGTTCCGTCCAGGCGCCGCTTTCACAGTAATCGTAGAACATGCGCGGCGCGCGGCGCCGGTAGAGGCGTTTGAGATCGTCGATGGAGGTAATGACGGGCCGGGACATGGGCGCTCCTCTTCGCTGATATGCTTGGGTAGCAATGCGCAAGGGGCAGGGCAAGGCGCAGGTGAAGGGGGCTCTGCCCCCTCTTGAGCCGGTGGCTCAATTCATCCCCGGGATATTTGGCACAGGGAAACGGGTGGAAGGGGCTTTGCGAGCGGGCCGTTTTCGCCGTGGGCGTCAGGCGGAATGGGCGCCGTCGGCGAGGCCCTTGACGAAGGCGAGGACCTCGGCCGGGGATTTTCCGGAGCCGATCAGGTCGACGATGGCAGAGCCGACGACGCAGCCATCGGCGACGGAGGCGATGGCCTGAGCGCGTTCTGGCGTCTTGATGCCGAAGCCGACGATGACGGGCAGGTCGGTGGCGGATTTGATGCGGGTGACCTCGGGCGCGACGTCGGTGGCGTTGGCCTCACCCGCGCCGGTGATGCCAGTGATCGAGACGTAGTAGACGAAGCCGGAGGTGTTCTGCAGGACCTTCGGCAGGCGCTTGTCGTCGGTGGTCGGCGTGGCGAGGCGGATGAAGTTCAACCCGGCGGCCTGGGCGGGGATGCAGAGTTCGTCATCTTCTTCGGGGGGCAGGTCGACGATGATCAACCCGTCGATGCCAGCCTCCTGCGCCTGGGTCAGGAAGGTGTCGACGCCGCGGGAATAGATCGGGTTGTAATAGCCCATCAGGACGATCGGGGTGCTGTCGTCCCCGGCGCGGAAGGCGCGGGCCATGGCAAGGGTCCGGTCGAGGGTCATGCCCGCGTCCAGCGCCCTTTGACCGGCGAGCTGGATGGTCGGGCCGTCTGCCATCGGGTCGGTGAAGGGCAGGCCGAGTTCGATCACGTCGACACCGGCGGCCGGGAGGCCCTTCATGATCTCGAGCGAGGTGGAATCGTCCGGGTCGCCCGCCATGATATAGGTGACGAAAGCCTTGCGCCCCGTGGTGGCGAGTTCGGCAAATTTGGCGTCGATGCGGCTCATGAGGCTGACCTGTCCCGTTCCTGTCCCGTTTGGCCAAGGGTTTGGCCGAAAAGGGGGAGCGAGGCAAGGGGCAGAGGCTGTGCAAGCGAGGATGGGGCGCACAAGGGTAGGCGGTGCAAAGTCGGGGCGGCGAAGGGATCGCCGCCCGGCTCGTTACTTGCCGCGCTTGGGGGCGCTGCCCTGAGGTTTGCCACCCTTGCCGGCCGGTTTGCCGAAGCTCGGCTTGCCGCCTGCGGGTTTGCCACCGCGGGGTTTACCGTCACGGGGCGGCTCGAACCGCTTGGAGGTATCGGATGCGCGACCTGCGGGCGGGCCGGAAGGTTTGCCACCCTTGCCGCCAGCCGCAGGTTTGCCACCTTTGCTGAAGCTCGAGGGTTTGCCGCCCTTGTTGAAGGCGGGTTTGCCTCCTTTGCCGGCTGCGGGCTTGTCGCTTTTCCATTTGGGTTTCGCGTCGGCGCCGCGGGCGACATGCTTGGGCGCGTGGCCTTCGCGCAGACCGGCGGGTTTTTCGCTGCGGTCACGCGGGGACGCGGGTCGGGGGGTCTCCTCGGCGGGTGCCGGCTGAGTGGCCTCGGCCGCGTCCTGCTGCGGGGCCGGACGCGGGGCGGGGCGTTCGCCGCGATCGGGGCCGCGATCCTGGTCGCGCGGTTTCTGGAACTTGCCGGGCTTGGGGCTGCGGGCGCCTTCAGGTGGGCCATCGGCGCGGCGCACGGTGACGCCGTCTTCCAGTGTGCCGCCATCCCCTACGGTGGCAAGGAAGCCATCGACGCTGGAATTGGCCAGCTCGACATAGGTTTCGTCCTGCTGGACACGGATGGCACCGATGGCTTCTTTCGGCAGGTTGCCGGCGCGGCAGAGCAGGGGCAGCAGCCAGCGGGCCTCGGCACGGTCATCGCGACCGACGGACAGGGCGAACCAACTGCTGGGACCGAAGGGCGCGCGTTCGGCGCGCTCGGGGCGTTCACCGCGTTCGGGACGGGCCGGGCGGGCATCGGGGGGCGACAGGTCCTCGGGTGCGGAGTTGCGCGAGCGGAACAGGCGCAGGTAGGCGGCCGCTACGGTTTCGGGCGACTTGTCGGCCAGCAGGCGGGCGGCGAAGGCCGCGTCGTCTTCCGAGATCTCCTCGCTCCAGGTCGGGTCGTTCAGAAGCCGTTCCTCGTCACGGCGCAGGATGTCGTCGGCGCCGGGGGCGGCGATCCATTCGGCGGTGACCTTGGCGGTCTTCAGCAGGCGGTCGGCCTTGCGCGCGGATTTCGGCGGCACGATCAGTGCCGAGATCCCCTTGCGACCGGCGCGGCCCGTCCGGCCCGAGCGGTGCAGCAGGCCTTCGACGTTCGAGGGCAGCTCGGCGTGGATGACCAGTTCGAGGTTTGGCAGGTCGATGCCGCGGGCGGCCACATCGGTGGCGACGCAGACGCGGGCGCGGCCATCGCGCATGGCTTGCAGCGCATGGGACCGCTCCGCCTGGCTCAGCTCACCCGACAGGCAGACCACGGCGAAGCCCCGGTTGGCAAAGCGGGCGGTCAGGCGGTTCACCGTCGCGCGGGTATTGGCGAAGACGATGGCGTTCTGGGCTTCGTGGTAGCGCAGCACGTTGATGATCGCGTTTTCGGCGTCATGCTGGGCGACCTGCACCGCCTGGTAGGCGATGTCGGCGTGCTGGCCCTTGCCGGTGATCGTCGTCACCCGGACGGCGTCGCGCTGGTACTTCTTGGCCAGCGTCGCGATGGTGGCCGGAACGGTGGCCGAGAACATCAGCGTGCGGCGATCCTTCGGCGCTTCGCCGAGCATGAATTCCAGATCCTCGCGGAAGCCGAGGTCGAGCATCTCGTCCGCTTCGTCCAGCACCACGGCGCGCAGGCCCGACATGTCGAGCGATCCGCGCTGGATGTGGTCACGCAGGCGGCCTGGCGTGCCGACGACGATATGGGCGCCGCGATCAAGGGCACGGCGTTCGTCGCGCATGTCCATGCCGCCGACGCAGGACACCACGCGGGCGCCGGCCTTCTTGTAGAGCCAGTCGAGTTCCCGCATCACCTGGAAGGCCAGTTCGCGGGTCGGCGCGATGACCAGTGCCATGGGCACGCCCGGCGGGCCAAGGCGGTCATCTTCGCCAAGCAGCGTCTTGCCGATGGCAAGGCCGAAACCGACGGTCTTGCCGGACCCGGTCTGGGCCGAGACCAGAAGGTCGGCGTCTTGCAGTTCGGGGTTGGTGACAGCCTCCTGGACGGGGGTCAACGTTTCATAGCCGCGCTCGGTCAGCGCATCGGTAAGGGTCTGGATCATCTGGAAGCCGTTCTGAAAGGGTAGGCGACGGGGCAGGTGCCGGTCGCATCGCCCGCGTCAGGACGACAGGGCGGAAAAAAGGTCCTCTAACGCAAAGGATGAGAAGTGTATACCGCATTTTTCGCGGAAAGGGGAGAGAGTTGCTGTCGCCCTGGTTTCCGAGCTGTGAAAACCTGGCCGTGACCGGGGCTGTTTTCCTTTTTCGCAGGCCCAGGCGGTGGCAAAACCTGCCAATTGCCCTGAAATACATGACCTCGGGCCGTCTTGCGCGGTTTGCGGCGGCTTGCGGCAGGGGCCCGGGCGCTTTATGAGGCGCGCAACAGCTGAAAAGGAGCGTGGCAATGGGATTCAAGATGGGCATCGTGGGGCTGCCGAATGTCGGCAAGTCGACCCTGTTCAACGCCCTGACCCGGACCGCCGCCGCGCAGGCGGCGAACTTCCCCTTCTGCACCATCGAACCCAACGTGGGCGAGGTCAACGTGCCCGACGCGCGGCTTGACGCACTGGCCAGGATCGCCAGTTCGAAGCAGATCATCCCGACCCGCATGACCTTCGTCGATATTGCCGGTCTGGTGAAGGGTGCTTCCAAGGGCGAAGGGCTGGGCAATCAGTTCCTGGCCAATATCCGCGAAACCGACGCCATCGCCCATGTGCTGCGCTGTTTCGAAGACGGCGATGTGACCCATGTCGATGGTCGCGTCGATCCGGTAGCCGATGCCGAGACCATCGAGACCGAGCTGATGCTGGCCGATCTTGAAAGCATCGAAAAGCGCCGCGCCGGTCTGGTGCGCAAGCTGAAGGGCAACGACAAGGAAGCCCAGCAGCAGGACCGTCTTCTGGCCGACGCCCAGGCCGCGATCGAGGATGGCCGCCCGGCCCGTACCGTGGACGTGGACGCCGAAGACCGCCGCGCCTGGAAACTGCTGCAATTGCTGACCTCGAAGCCGGTGCTCTACGTCTGCAATGTCTCTGAAGAAGAGGCCGCCACCGGCAATGCCCATTCCGAAGCTGTCGCGGCAATGGCTGCCGCCCAGGGCAACGCCCATGTGCTGATCTCGGCCCGCATCGAAGAAGAAATCTCGCAGCTCGACGCCGAGGAATCCGAGATGTTCCTGTCCGAAATGGGCCTTGAGGAGCCGGGGTTGGATCGCCTGATCCGCGCCGGCTACGCCTTGCTGCACCTGGAAACCTATTTCACCGTCGGCCCGAAAGAGGCCCGGGCCTGGACCATCCGCGAAGGCACCAGCGCCCCGCAGGCCGCCGGGGTCATCCATGGGGATTTCGAAAAGGGCTTCATCCGCGCCGAGACCATCGCCTTTGACGATTTCGTCGCCTGCAAGGGCGAGGCGGGGGCCAAGGAAGCCGGCAAGATGCGCGCCGAAGGCAAGGCCTATATCGTCAAGGACGGCGATGTGCTGCATTTCCTGTTCAACACCTGATCGCGGCATTTCCCTCGCATTTCAAGCACGGCCCGCCCCGGAACAAGGGCGGGCCGTTTTCGGTTTCGGGCAAGGGACGCCGGTCTCGCCGAGGGCGGCATCGCGAGGCGGTGGTGCCTCTGCCGCGCCGGATGGCCCCCATGACGCGTACTGCGAAGTCCTTGCAGGGCGCTGAATTCCGCGTGGACATGAACGAATTGATTTGAAGGCCGGGTCGCAAACAGGCCTCGTTCCGGTGAGCTTTCGGCGATTTTTCAAGGGCTTGGCCGTCCCGCCCCGAATTGTCGCATCCCGGAGATTCCGCCTTGTATTTCCTCGGCTTGCGCGGTTATACCCGTCAGCGGAGATGTGGCCGAGTGGTCGAAGGCGCTCCCCTGCTAAGGGAGTAGGCCCGGAAGGGTCTCGTGGGTTCGAATCCCATCGTCTCCGCCACCACCCCCTGATTACATGATGAAATGCCCGAGAGGCGAAGCAGCCTTGCGTGATGCGGGGGCGCGGACCTGCGTCCACCCGCACGCCGCTGTATGTTTATCGTATGGCTTCAGCCAGTATCACGTCCCGGGAATCAAAAGCCCCGACGTGATGGCCGGGGCTGCTAGAATCGGAGCCGCCCATGATCTTCCTGGTGTCCTCTGCGGCCAAGTAGCTTTCGCCATCCGGATAGTGGTGGACGAAATCCTCAGTCTGGAGGGTGCCTCCGATGCCGTCGAAGACGATCCCGAATTCGGAGGTGTGGCTGCCCTCGAACTTGATCTCGGTGCTGTCCGGCAGTTGCTTGTTGTAGCGACGAGAGAGGATCAACAGGTGCAGTGCGCCCCTGGAGCCCCTGTTGGGATGCTCATGGCCAGGGTCTTCGGCTCACGGGTGCCTGTGCTTCACCGCGGCACGCCACGGCTGCATGTTCCCGTTTCACCTGCACCTGAAGGCATCAATCGCCGGTGCATCTGTGCCCAAGGTGCCTGTCTTGCCAAACCAGGCCCGGATCATTTCCGGGACGCCCCGCCTGACAGGGGGCCGGACGGCCGCTGTCTTGCCAAAATGGAAGGGGGCGCCAAGGCAACCTTGTCGGAAGGGCGGAAAAGACACTAGAGTTCCTCATCTTAAAGACGATTTCCAAAAGGGAGAGCTCTCGATGAAACATCTGACACTTCTGGCCGGTATGGCCGTCGCTGCCACGCTGACGGCCGGGTCCGCCAGCGCGCAGGACATGTCCTTCTTCCGCATCGGTACCGGCGGCACCGCTGGCACCTATTACCCCATCGGCGGCCTGCTCGCGAACGCGATCTCCAGCCCTCCCGGATCGCGCGCCTGCGACGAAGGCGGCTCCTGCGGCGTGCCGGGTCTGGTGGCCTCGGCGCTGTCGGCCAACGGCTCGGTCGCGAACATCAACGCGATTGCAGGCGGCACGCTGGAATCGGGCTTTTCGCAGTCCGATGTGGCGACCTGGGCCTATACCGGCACCGGCATCTGGGAAGGCAAGGAGCCGGTCGAAAGCCTGCGTGCCATCGCCAACCTCTATCCTGAGTCGATCCACCTGATCGCCCGCGCCGATGCCGGGATCTCCGGCGTCGCAGACCTGAAGGGCAAGCGCGTCTCGATGGACGAACCCGGCTCGGGCACGCTTGTCGACGCCCGCATCATCCTGGACGGCTATGGCCTGACCGAGGATGACATCGATGCCGAGTTCCTCAAGCCCGACCAGGCGGCAGACCGGATGCGTGACGGCGCCATGGACGCCTTCTTCTTTGTCGGTGGCTACCCTGCCGGTGCGATCGCGGAACTGGCCAGCCAGCATGACGTGACCATCGTGCCGATCTCCTGTGACGAGGCCCCGATGATCTGCGAGAACTTCGGCTACTTCTCGAACGACACGATCCCGGGCGGCACCTATGAAGGCGTGGCAGACGACACCGAGACCCTGTCGGTCGGCGCACAGTGGATCACCTCGGCCGATCAACCCGAAGAGCTGATCTATGGCATCACCAAGGCGCTGTGGAACGAGAACACCCGCAAGCAGCTGGACGCGGGCCATTCCAAGGGCAAGATGATCACCGCCGATACGGCGCTGGACGGTGTCGGCATCCCTCTGCACCCGGGTGCCGAGCGTTTCTACAAGGAAGCCGGTCTGCTGGCCGAGTAAGCCGGCCCGACCTGACACACCCCGGGGGGGGCGCGTCGCCGCGCGCCCCCCCACCAGGCCGCGCAAAACCGGGGCCTGGCACGACCTTCCCCCCTTTGCTAATTCTCTTTTCCCTGTTCTCAGCCAGTCCGGACGCCAGATGACCCAAGACCGCCAGAAATCGCCGGAAGGCGAGGATATCCACACCCTCAGCGCTGAAGAGCTTCAGGCGCTGGAAGAGAAGTTCGATCCCGAACTGCGTTTCAGGGTGCTGGCCCCGCCGCTGGCGATGGTCGCCGGGGTGCTGCTGTTCCTGCTGGCCTGCTATCACTTCTACACTGCCGGTTTCGGCATCCCGCAGGCAACGACCCACCGCGGTTTGCACATGGGCACGACCCTGGCGCTGGTGTTCCTGAGCTTCTCGGCCTTTGGCCGCAAGGAAATTCCCCCCTCGGCCACGGCGCCGCTTGGCCTGCCGCTGTTCGACTGGGTCCTGATGTTCGCCGGGGCCGTCGCCGCCTTCTACGTGCCCTGGATCTATGCCGACCTGGCGTTCCGCGTCGGCAACCCGCTGCCCATCGACGTGGCCATGGGGACCGTGCTGATCGTCGTGCTGCTGGAGGCCGTGCGCCGCTCCATGGGCTGGCCGCTGCCGGTGATCGCGATCATCTTCATCAGCTATGCCTACTTCGGCCAGAACATGCCCGGCATCCTGGTCCATCCCGGCGCCAGCTGGTCCAACATCGTCAATCACCTCTACCTGACGTCGCAAGGTATCTACGGCACCGCGCTTGGCGTGATCGCGACCTACGTCTTCCACTTCGTGCTGTTCGGCGTCATGGCGACGCGTATCGGGTTGGGGCAGCTGTTCATCGACATCGCTTCGGCGCTTGCGGGGCGCTATGCCGGCGGGCCGGCCAAGGTGTCGGTCGTGTCCTCGGCAATGCTCGGCTCGATCTCGGGTTCGTCGATTGCCAACACGGTCACTACCGGGTCGCTGACCATTCCGGCGATGATCCGCATCGGCTATCCCCGCCACTTTGCCGCGGCGGTCGAGGCCGCCTCGTCCACCGGCGGGCAGATCACGCCGCCGGTCATGGGGGCCGTGGCCTTCCTGATGATCGAATACCTCGGCGTGCCGCTGACAACGATCCTGACGGCGGCGTTGGTGCCTGCGTTCATGCACTTCTTCGGCGTGTTGGTGCAGGTTCACCTGGAAGCCCGCCGCCTTGGCCTGCGCGGCCTGTCGGCGGCAGAGCTGCCCAATGCCTGGAAGGTCTTCAAGGCCGGGTGGCTGTCGGTTCTGCCGCTGGTGATCCTTGTCGCCATCCTGCTGTCGGGGCGTACGCCGTTCTTTGCTGCCTTCTGGTCGATCTCGGCCTGTATCGCGGTGATGGCCATCCAGCAGGTCATGGCCTCGGGCCTGATGGGCGGGATCAAGGGCACGGTGCAGGGCGTCTGGGAAGGCTTCATCCTTGGTGCGCGCCAGTCGCTGGCGGTGACGGCCGCCGCCGCGCTGGTCGGCGTGGTGATCGGTGTGGTGACGCTGACCGGGGTCGGCTTCAAGATCGCCTACATGGTCACCGGCGTGGCTGCCGACTGGGCCACCAACGTCTCGGGCTGGCTGGCCGTCCTGCCGTTCGAGATCATGGGCGTGCAGACGCTGACGCTTCTGTTCACGCTGATGCTGACGGCTGTCGTGTGCATCCTGATGGGTTGCGGCATCCCGACCACGGCGAACTACATCATCATGGTCGCCGTGGCCGCCCCGGTACTGGGCCTGCTGCAGGTCGAGCCGCTGGTCGCGCACTTCTTCGTCTTCTACTACGGCGTGCTGGCGGATGTGACGCCGCCTGTCGCCATGGCCGCCTACGCGGGCGCCGGGATCGCGGGATCGAATGCCTTCAAGACCGGCAACACGGCCTTCCGCCTGAGCATGGGCAAGGCGCTTGTGCCCTTCATCTTCGTGTTCCAGCCCGCGCTGTTGCTGGTCACCGAAGACTTCACCTGGTCGGCCTTCGCCCTGGCCTTCGGGGGCGCAGTGCTGGGCATCTGGGCCTTGTCGGCGGCGGTCTCGAACTGGCTGTTCGCCCCGCTGCACTGGATCGAGCGTCTGGTGCTGACACTGGCGGCGGTCCTGCTGGTCGCGCCGGACCTGACGGCGACGGTGATCGGTGTCGTGCTGATCCTGCCAACAGCGATCCGCCAGTTGATCGGGAACCGGCAGGCGACCTCCACCTGAACGACCGGCGCCGGGGGGCTCTCCCCCCCCCCCGGCGCGCCCCTGACCTGCCACGGTATTTGCCTCCATCGCCGATAAGAGCCCGGCCCCACCTGAGGACAGACAACGCAGCGACCAAGATTTGTGGGCGAACAGATCAGCGGCACCCTTTCGAAGCGTGTGGCAGGCGGGAAGTGCGCGTACCTGTGTCGCATGCAAGGGATGTCGGATCGCCGGAGCGGATCGCAAGATGGTCCGCTACCTGACAGCACGCCGGACAGCGACCGGCATGGACGTGAAAAAGAGGGGTATGGGCGCCTGACCGGGCGCATCAAAGGCGGCATGAACACCAAGCTGCACTCGTCATCTACTGGCTGTGAAACTCGATGAGTTCAGACCCCAGACTGGCCTACACCCCGTTCCCTTGGTGGGCAGTCGCTTTGAATACCTGCGAAACGCTGGAAAAGACTTGCTTCCTGGCAAGCTTGAATTGCAGTCCGACAGAAAATTTCCTATTCGTCGCAGGTCCGAAAGTGGTACCTCGACGGGGCGCCGTATTCCCTCCCCAGATCACACGCGCGTCTTGCTTAAGGGCCAACCGCGAGGAAACCGGAATGAGTGATAAGGCCGTGAAGCAAGCTGTCATCCAGGATCATGCCGCCTTCCTGGACGGAACACACAAGTTCCAGGCTGATATCGAGATGCTGGCGAACAGTCCCTTGATCGGCACCATTCTCGAAACAGTGATGCTGGCGACGAACATGCGTTTTGCGGCTGTCGCACGGGTCACGGCGGATCACTGGGTGGCGTGCCGCACGGTGGATGAGGTCAATTTCGGCCTCAAGGCAGGCGACGAGATCGAGATCCAGTCGACCTTCTGCCAGACCGTTCGCGATACGTCGCGCAAGGTCATGTTCAGCGATGTAGCGACCGATGATGTCTATCAGGGTCATCCGATCGCGGCCAGGTTCGGCATCGTAAGCTATGCCTCGATCCCCATCCATCGCGGTGACGGGACCTTCTTTGGCACGCTGTGTGCGATCGACACGGAGCCGCGTGATGTAAAACACCCGCGTTCCGTGGCAATGCTGGAAATGTTTGCCGATATCATCGGGCAAAGCCTTGAAACAGAAGAACGCCTGGAAGCCCATGAAGAGATGATTGCTCACGAGCGCAAGCTGAGCCGCATTCAAGAGGAGTTTGTCGCCGTTCTGGGGCACGACCTGCGAAATCCTGTCGCTGCGATGGACGCCGGCTTCCGGATGCTGAGCAGGGAGCCGATGACGGATAAGGCGCAGAAGATCCTGCCGATGATGCGCTCCTCGCTGCACCGCATGAACGATCTGATCGAAAACATCATGCTGCATGCCAAGGCGCGTCTGGGCGGCGGCATTCGCATCTCGGATCAGCCCGACGCCCCTTTGGCCGAGGCGATAACGCATGTCGTCGAGGAAGCCCGCGCCGCCGCTCCCGAACACGATATCAACCTTGATTTGAAGTTTGACCGCCCCGTTCGCTGCGATGCCGCGCGCGTCGCGCAGGCGATTTCCAATCTCTTGTCCAATGCCGTCCGATACAGCACAGCCGGTTCGCGCATAGCCGTCCGGGGCTTGATCATCCCGGACGGCATCGAAATCAGTGTCGCAAACGAAGGCGCCGCCGTTCCCGAAGATCTGCGTCAGGATTTGTTCAACCCGTTCCAGCGCGGCGCGCATGCCGCCGGAGAAGGGCTGGGGCTTGGCCTTTATATCGCGTCGTCCATCGCCACCGCCCACAATGGCCGGATCGACGTCACATGCGAACAGGGCGTCACCACCTTCAGCTTCCGGATGCCTGTGTAGAAGACTTTATAGCCCCGATGGACGGCCCAATAGACGGCGAGGACCAGGCGCATGGAGAAAACCCCGTAGGGCGGCCAGCCTTGAGCATTCCCGAAGGCATTCAGAGATTTCATGTGTTTTCCTTTGTTTCAGCGTTCCATTGAGCGCGCTGAGATGGGCAGCCGGTACATGGCTGCAGGCCTGTGGCCGGCACGCAAAGGGTAGTTTTTTCTGAAATGCCAAGGCTCCGGCTGAACAAGTCGCTTCCGTCCGGGCGGCGGTCTGATCGTCAGCCCTTCGGCGTCTCTGGCTTGATCTTGCAATGCATGGGGACGTCAGTCCTCTTGCGTGCCCACGAACATCCGGTCCTTCGCGGCGGTGATGTGGTGGCGCATTGTTGCTTGTGCCACCTCGGGCTGCTTCAGGCGGATCGCCTCAAGCACCGCGCGATGCTCTGACAACACCAGCTCCTGGCGCACGGGGGCGTCAAGCAGGGTCAGCGACCGCGACAGCTTGACACCATAGGCAATCTGATCGCTCAGGGATTCCAGCACTGACGAGAAAAACGCGTTCTTCGTCGCGCGGGCGACGGCCAAATGCAGACTTTGATCCGCTTCCACACCAAGTGCGTTCTGCTGATAGCTTTGCTCCATCACTTCATAGGCTGCATCCATCGCCGCCAGGTCCTCGTCGTCACGCCGCCGGGCCGCCCAGGCGGCGGCAGCGCCTTCGACATCTATCCGAAATTCATAGCAGCGCTGAACATCCGAGACGGTTTCAAGCGGCACCAGGCTGATCAGCTCGCGGTCGGGACGGCGCAGCACATAGCTGCCGGACCCACGACGCGATTGCACGATGCCATCGTCCCGCAGCCGGGACAGGGCCCCACGCACAATGGGTCGCGAAACACCGAAGCTTTCCGCCAGCATCTCTTCGGTGGGTAGCCGGCCGTGGACTGGGTATTCCTCTTCGAGGATCTTGGTCAGCAGCTGATCGTAGACCTGATCGGCCAGTGAAGGTCGCCTTGCCTCTGACAACGTCATCTCCTTGCTTGGGGGCGGTGCGCGGCGCTGCAATATGCGCGGCCGCCCCTCGGAAAGGGACGGCCAGAGATCCGGGGCCTACTCGGTCTTGGCGACTTCGGGCGTCTTTGCCGGTTTGCGGATCACCAGGAAGTAGATGAACACCAGCGTCAGCGCGACAAAGAACAGGCTGTCGGGGTTGGTGAAGAAGGTCGTCGGATCACCGTTCGACAAGGCCAGGGACCGCCGCAGGAACTCTTCCAGGTTTGGCCCCAGGATATAGCCCAGAAGCATGGTGATCACCGGAAAACCGTTGCGCCGCAGGTAGAAGGCCAGGATCCCCATGCCAAGCGCCATGAACATCTGGAAGGTCGAATAGGTCGAGACGAAGCTTCCGACGACGGCCAGGAGCGCGATAACGGCATAAAGCACATCCTTGCGCACCGAGACGATCTTGATGAAATACGGCCCGATCAGCCAAAGCGTCAGCGGGATCAGCACCACGGCGCTGAACAGCAGGGCAGCCAGCATCGGGGCGATCAGCCCGGCCTGATCGGCCATCAGCTGCGGTCCCGGCTGGATGCCGTTGATCACAAGAACGCCCAGCATGATCGCGGTAATCGGATCGCCGGGAATGCCAAAGGTCAGCATCGGCACCATGGCGCCGCCACAGACCGCGTTGTTGGCGCTTTCCGAAGCGGCGATGCCCTGCGGGTTGCCCTTGCCAAAGGTTTCGGGCTCGGACGAAGTGCGCACCGTCTCGGTATAGGCCAGGAACGACCCCATCGAGCCGCCTGCGCCCGGCAATGTGCCGACGAAATAGCCGATCAGAGAAGACTTGAGGTAGCAGCGAAGGCCGATCTTGCGGATATCAGACCAGGCCGGCAGGAAGTCACGGCGGCGGATCTTGACCTTGCTGGCCGCAGCGGCCGCAGCGGTGATATCCGTGCGCGAGCTTGCCTGGGTCAGAACCTCGGCAATGGCAAAGGTGCCGATGATCACGGGCATCAGGTCGATCCCGGCGGTCAGGCTGGAATAGCCATAGGTGAAGCGGGTGATCGGCTCCATCGCATCAAGCCCGACAGTCGCCAGCATCAGGCCGATACACGCGGCCAGCCCGGCCTGCGGAATGCGACCGCGTTGCGCGATCACCACGACGATCAGCGCGAAGGCCAGCAAAGAGAACTTGCCCGTGGTCTTCACCAAAAGCGACAGTTCGGCCACGAAGGGGGCGAGCGCGATCAACAAGAGCGCCCCAAGTGCCCCACCGAACATGGACCCCAGTGCAGCATGGCCTAGCGCCAGCGCGCCCTTGCCCTGTTGTTGCAGCGGGTAGCCGTCAAGGGCGGTCATCATGGAGGACGGTGCGCCGGGAATGTTGATCGTGGTGGCCGTGATCGATCCGCCGCACATGCCGGCCATATAGATACTGGCACAGGCCATCAGCGCGGTTTCGACGCTCAGCGAATAGGTCAGGGGCAGCAAAAGTGCCATTGCCAGCGTCGCAGTCAGGCCCGGAATGGCGGCGAAAATCGTGCCGATCACGAAACCAAGGATCACATAAGTGAAATTGACCGGGTCGGCCAGCAGGGAAAAGCTGCTGAAAACTAGGAAGATGAAATCCACGACTTAACCCCACAGTGTCGGGAGTCGAACCCCGAACAATTGTTGGAACATGATGAAGGCGACAACGACGATTGCGGCCGAGATGAGGGCCTTTTGCAGCAGCTTCTCAAACTTCGAAAACAGAAGGATCAGCGCAAAGACGAAAAGGCCGGAAGACAGGAAATACCCCAGCGGCTGGAATGCCACGATGTAAAAGAAGATCGCGACAACGACCCAGACGTGGGTGTAGTTTCGACCCTCTTCCACTGGGTCGGCCTCGGGTCCGGATCGCAGCGCCTGCAGGATGAGGATGCAGCAAAAGACGATTGCCAGACCGCCGATCAGGGTCGGAAAGAAGGCAGGGGTCAGCCCGCTTTCAGCAATCGGCGCGCCCAGGCTGAGGGCGGTAACCAAATAGCCAACAGACGCCGCAAGAGTGAAATACAGAAATATCAATTGCCTGTTAAAGAGCATCATCTTCTCCCGAGATGTCTGTGATGGGGCCGTCAACGCATGGCGGCGGTTGGGACCTCAGGGTCCCGTGGCCACGGCTGACCGGGCATCTGGCTTCAATGTAAAAAGGTCAGCGGTCGGCCAGCGGCAGCCTTGGCTGCGTCGCTGGCCCCGCCGAAGTCATGCCTCCGGCTTTTTGGGCCGAAGACATGAAAGGCGCAAAGGCTTACAGGTTCAGTTCGTCCATCAGCGAGAACGTCTTGGTTTGCAGTTCGTCAACCCAGACGTCAACGTCACCGGAGCCGAGCCAATCGGCGGTCACGCCGATCTGCGCCAGCCAGTCCTGGAACTCGGCACTGTCGTAGGCCGTCTTGAAGCTGGTCTCCAGCGTCTCGACCGCGTCATCGGGGGTGTTTGCAGGCGCCGCCAGAACGATAAAGCTGCCGGTCTGCAGGTCATGCCCCTTGGATTTCAGCGTCGGCACATCGGTGTAAGTGGCGTTTTGCACAGAGGTCAGCTCGACCACGCCCTTGGCATCGCCGGATGCCAGAAGACCGCTGAAGTCACCAAGGCTGGAAATTGCCGCATCCAGTTCGCCCGAAAGCAGTGCTTCGGCTTCGGCACTGGACGAGCCGGCATAGGTGATGACGTTGAAGTCCACGTCGAGCAGTTGTTCCAGCTGCATTGCCGAGAGGTAGGGGCCAGAGCCTTTGGGCGCCACGCCGATACGCACTTCGCCGGGGTTTTCCTTGGCGCGGGCAATCAGATCCTCGTAGCTTTCGATGCCGGAATGCTTGGACACGACGATAGCGTCGGCCTCACTGGTGATGCGTGCGATCAGCTTCATGTTGTCGAGCGAATAGCCCGGCACCATCTGGCCGCGCGGCAGGGTGATGATGCTGTCATAGGTCAGCACGCCAACGGTGTGGCCATCCGGACGTGCGTTGGCCATCTGGATCAAACCGGTGGCGGTCACCGCACCTGCGATGTTTTCCACATAGATGGATTTCGGCAGATCCTGCTCGGCGATGTTGCTGATCTTGCGCGAAATCGCGTCTGCGCCGCCACCTGCGGGCCATGGCACGATCAGGCGAACATCACGGGTCGGAAAATCCGCCGCGGCAACAGATGTGCCGAGGATTGCCACGCCAAGCGCAGCGCCAAGTGCCGTTTTCAAGCTTTTGTAAAACATAGATCTGTTCCTCCTCTACAGATGTCGTGTGCCAGACAGGTCTGACGTCTTGCGTGCAACGAACGGTTCGGAAAAGCAGTGCTTTTCCGGTTCGGCATCATGAATGTGGGGCGGTATTGTCGTAAACGAATTGCGCGATGAGGCCAGATAGGCTGGCTAGCCCATGGCCGTGGCAGCTCCGAGAGAGCGAGTGCGCACTGTGCGCTTACTGCTACGGTCTTGTGCTTTGCGCATGGAAGCACATGTGACTGTGCTTGCGATGCAGCTGATACGATCCTCCCCTATCGTCTCTGCGTACGGCTTCAGCATATATCTGCCATCTTGGCGGAGTCGTTGAAGCTTGGGTGAGCTTAGGCAGGGAATATTTACAAATCAACACAAATATATCCGTTGATCACATTTATTCGCACGGAATGTTCGATTATTTGTTCAGTATATATACATATTTCAGACAATGTCGAAGCAAGCGCCTCTGGGCGGTGCGCCCCTTGGCGCAAGCCCATCAACCTATTCCGGCCAGCGTCTCTTGCGGGTGGGGCAGGCTAGGCGATGTTGCACACGTCGGTGTGGCGAGGATTCACATCTTGCGTCCATGCGGATTGACAGACCGCATGGACGCAAGACATCTCCCGCCCGCTAGGGGCCGAAAGCGCGGTACGGCGGAGCCGCGTGCTGGCGGATGTCCGGCCCCGCCTTGTCACATGGCGATCGCTGCGACCGAACCACCATCGACGCGGTAGTTTGCACCAACGACGAAGCTTGCCTGCTGCGAACACAGGAAGGCGATGGTATGGGCGGCTTCCTCCGGCTTGCCACGCCGTTCCAGCGCCAGCCAGGGGCGCTCGGTCTTCAGGAACTGCCGGATCGCCGCGTCGCGGTCGGTGCCGTCCGCCTGAGCCTTCTTGTCCATCATCGCATCGGTCATCGGCGTCTCTATGAAGGCCGGGGAGACGCAGTTGACCAGCACGCCACGCTGCGCCGCGGGGCCGCTGAGGCCCTTGGCGAAATTCAGCAGGCCCGCCTTGGCGACATTGTAGACGGCTTCGTCCGCGTAAGGCTGCACTGCGTTTTCAGAGCACAGGATGACAATCCTGCCCCAGCCACGGCTTTCCATCGCGGGCTCGAATGCGCGAACGGTGCGCACGACCGACATGAAGTCCGTCTCCCAGGCCTCGTGCCAGTCTGCGTCGCTCATCTCCAGCGGGTGACCCTTGGCGCCGGTCACGCCGGCCGCGCAGATCAGGATGTCCGGCATGGAGATGCGCTCCTCGGTAGTGGCGGCCAGCCCCCTGATCTGCGCCGGGTCGCGCAGATCGGCCTGAAGGGCCGTCGCGTTGTCGCCCAGGTCCTGCGCGGCGCGAGCGACGTCATCGCCCTTGAGGTCGACGAGGATGACCTGAGCGCCCTCCGCAAGAAGAAGCTTGGCTGTTGCCTTGCCGATGCCGGAGGCGCCTCCAGTGATCAGCGCGGTCTTTCCCTTCAATCCGTAGTCCATCGGTCCGTTCCTTTCGTCAGATCAGTTGCAGGTTCAGTTCGTCCGCCACAGCATTCACGCGGGCCGCATCGTTTGGGGGGGGCGCGAGCCCCGGGGCTATGTGGACGTCGGGGCGCGAGAGGAAGAACGGAATGCCGGTCCCCGCGTCCAGAGCCGCGCAGGGCCTGCGCCGCCGGAGCGGGTCACGGTCGAAGACGTGGCTCTCCGCGAACCCGGCCGCGATCCGGGTCAGGTGATCCGGAAGATGCAGATGGGCACCGCCCGATGGGAAAAGTGATTGGGATGGTCCTAGCATGTTCGTTTATTCTTCTGACAGTCAGCCCGGCGTGCTCTCTGCCTTGGCAGGCAGCAGTTCTCCGCGCAGGCGGGGCAGGGCCTCCGGATGCTCGGCCCGGATCCATGTGATGACCTTCTCGCGGACCTCGCAACGCAGGTCCCAGGCCTGGGGCGATGTGCGGGCGCTCATCAGGCCGCGCAGGGCGATCGTGTCCTTGTCCGCATCGGTGACCTGAAGGTTGATGACGTTGCCGTCCCAGTAGGGCGACGCGCGCACGATCTCCTCCAGCTTTCCGCGCAGTTCTTCCACGGGGACGGTGTAGTCGAGATGCCAGTGAACCGCGCCGATGATCGAGGCGCTTTCGCGTGTCCAGTTCTGGAAGGGTTGTTCGATGAAATAGCTCAGAGGGACCACCATGCGGCGCCAGTCCCAGATCCTCACCACGACATATGTGGCGAAGATCTCTTCGACCCAGCCCCATTCCCCGTCGACGATGACCACGTCTTCCAGTCGGATCGGCTGGGTGATGGCGATCTGGATGCCCGCAATCAGGTTGGCCAGCACCGGCCGTGCCGCAAGGCCGAGGATCAGGCCTGCCGCCCCTGCCGAGGCGAACAGACTGACGCCATATTGCTGCACAGTCTCAAAGGTCAGAAGGACGGCGGCCGTCGTGAAGATCGTGAGCAGGATCGTGGCTGTACGCCGCAACACCCGGAACTGGGTTACCAGCTTTCGCGCTGCAAGGTTGTCGTCGATATCCATTCTCTGGTGCCGGATGACCCGGTCGCTCAGATGGCGGGTCACCAGGATGGTGGTCCAGCCTACCAGGATGATCAGAAGGATCAGGAACATGTGGCCCAATCCGTCCTGCAATCGCCACGGCAGATCCAGGCGTGGGACGATGATCGCCATGGCGCCCAGTACAAAGGCCAGGCGCGTGGGACGTCTGGCGTGGCGCAGGGAGGACCCGGCCATGCCGCTGTCGGTATCCAGCCAGCGCCGTAGAATGCGGAACAGCAGCGCATGCAGCAACAGGGAAAGGATCAGCGCCCCGGACAGGACAGCAGCCGACCCGAGCCATTCAGGCCAGTCGGCCACCCTGCGCCAGGCAGCGTCGAGTATGCGGGTCGCCGTCTCCATCTTTCAGGCGAACCAGATCACGAAGCCGGCAAGGCAGAGAATGAGCAGACCCGCCCAGATCGACTGGTTCTTCCACAGTGGCTTTTCCCAGCGGGTGAAGATCTCTGCCGTTCCGCTCCTGGACCATACGAGGTTGTCGATGTCTTCCTTGCGGTCCTGCCGGGTCATCGCGGAGATGCCGAAGTGCGTGACGATCCCCAGGCCCATCATGATCGAGGACATGACCGTGTAGTGGATCTCCGGCATGCCCCATGCCTCCCACATGCCGGTCACTTCCTTGGCAATGAACAGCGGCACGCCGACGAGCAGGCCGATCACGATCGTCCAGAAGGCACCGTTCCCGTTCAGCCACGGAACGAAAAGGCCAAGAATGAACACGACGACCATGGACGGTATCACGTAGGACAGCGAGGATTGGAAATACTCGAACAGGCTTTCGAAACTGGCGATCGAGGGGGCGTAGATCGCCCCGAAGACCATCACAAGTCCGGTGACGACGCGCCCCAGCCAGACTTGGCGATCCTCGCCGATCTTCCATTTCGGTTCGATGAAATCCTTCACCACGAGGGTGGAGGCCGAGTTGAGCGCAGAGTCCAGCGAGGACATGATCGCCGCGATCAATGCCGCCATGATCAGCCCGCGCAACCCGATGGGCATCAGTTCGAATGCCAGCGTGGGGAAGGCAAGGTCGGGGGTTTCCAGATCGGGATAGAGTTTCAGCGCGATCAACCCCGGCAGAATCATCAGGAAAAGGTTGGGCAGTTTCAGGAAGCCGGCGAAGAGGGCGCCCACCTGACCCTCCTTCAGGTTCTCGGCCCCCAGGGTGCGCTGAACCACGAACTGGTTGATCGTCCAGTAATAGAAACCCAGCAGGACGACGCCCCAAAGCCCGGTCCATGGCAGGAAGTCGTCGTTTGCCGGCAGGATCAGTTTGGTCTTCTCTTCCGGGACGTCGACAAAGAGCTGTTGCCAGCCGCCGATCTCGTCGAGGCCGAGCCAGAACAGCGCCGCGGCCGCCACGATCAGCAGGATGGCCTGAACAGTATCGGTCACGACCACCGCGGAAAGGCCACCGAGAATCGTGTAGACGCCTGCGACGAGGGCGAGCAAGGCCACTGCCGTCCAGAGGTTCAGCACTCCTGTCACGTTGGAGATCACCAGACCGCCAGCATACAGGGCGCCTGCCGTGTCGATGAACATGATGGCAAGGATGGTGAACAGTGAAAACGCCCGCCGGGAGCGGACGTCATAGCGTTCCTCAAGGAACATCGGCACCGTTCCGATCTTGGCACGCAGGAAAGACGGCAGGATGAAGATCGCGAAGATGATCAGCACCAGCGCGGCAGTCCATTCGTAGTTGAATATGACCAAGCCATTGTCATAGGCGCCGCCCATCAGGCCGACAAAGCTGGAGCCGGACATGTTGGAGGCGAAGAGTGAGAAGCCGATCAGATACCAGGGAAGGCTGCGGCCGGCGAGAAAATAGTCGTCCGCGCCGCCCTTCATCTTTCGCGAAATATAGAGGCCGTGGCCAATCACCGCCGCGAAGTAGACCAGGACGATGGCATAATCTACCCAGTGCAGGTCAAATGATGCGTTTTCCATTTTGCCTCTCTTATATTCTGGCGCTTGGACGCCCAGGGCCGCGACCCGATCTGAGACAGGGAAAAGCGCAGGGCTATGCCGAGCCAACCCAGTTGGTCCCGGCCCAGTTCAATTTTAGCCAAAAAAAAGCGATGGAACTGCGCCGCCCCCTGCGCGTTTGTGCGCCTTGGGGTCCAGACTCATTGATTCAGAGCCAGAAAAACGGTCGCGGCGAGCGCGATTGCTGAGAGGAATACGGTGAGGGATCTGTCGTAGCGAGTGGCAACCCGCCGCCAGTCCTCAGGCGTCCGAACATGATCTCGATCCGGTTGCGCCTCTTGTATCTCCGCTTGTCGCATTTGATCGGTTTGTCGCGCGTCCTACGTCCCGGGATGCAGGGCTTGATCCCCTTTCCTGTCAATGCCTCACGGAACCAGTCCGCATCATAGTTATTGTACCTGTGCGGTCGAAAACCCAGCCAATCTGGAGTAGCCGTTGACGATGGCATCTCGCGCCTCGAAGGGCAGGATACCCCCAAGATCATTGAACTTTTGGCCTGGAAGATCGGCAATGCGCGCCTCGACCTCGTCGATCACCCGCTTGGGCCCGCCAGAGCGGGTGCCCGCGACAATCTCGTTCACCGGGCGCAACCGCTCGGCCTCATAGGCTTGCATCCGATGTTCGTCTCGCAATTGCGATGTTGCACCGCTGCCAATATGACGCTGCGGGACGGAAAAAAGTCCGGCGAACCGGCTTTCGGAGAACTGCAATTTTCATTGCAGGTACGGGGGGTTCGCCATCATCGCCGCTGCAATAACAACCCGCCGGGTAACGACCATCCAGTCCTCGCGGCCCCCGGAAAACGGCGTAACCGTCAAGAAAACTTAACATATCGTTGGGTTTTGCGTCACACACCGCGTCTATCCCGACCACCGATACAACGTGCAACCTGAATTGCAAAAAAGGTGGTCCTCATGGACAGAAAACTTATCCGTATCGCCGTGCTGGGCCTTGCTGGCCTGCTTGGCTCGACCTCTCTTGCGGCTGCAGAGGTCTCCGTCGAATTCTGGCACAGCTTCAGCGGCTCGTCCGGCGACGCGCTGACCGAGATCATCGCCAACTTCGAAGAAGCCAACCCCGGCATCACCATCGAAGCCGAACATGTCGGCAACTACAACGACATCGTTGCCCGCCTGCAGGCCGCCATCCCCGCTGGCCGTGGCCCCGATGCCGTGATCATGGAAGTCACCCGCTACGGCCTGTTCGCCGACCGTGGCGTGCTGATGGACCTGACCGATTACCTTGAAGCCGATCCGCTGAAGGACGAACTGTTCGACTTCGCCCGCGAGGTCGGCGTCTACGAGGGCAAGAACTATATCGTGCCCTTCAACAGCTCGACCCCGGTGACCTATGTCAACAAGGACATCTTCGAGCGGGCCGGTCTTTCGGAAGACACGCCGCTGACCACCTATGACGAGATCCTTGGCGCCGCACAGCAGATCCAGAACGAACTGGGCGACGAAGGCATCTACGGCATCGCGGCGCCCGGGCAGTTTGCGCGCTGGGGCCTGATCATGGACAACGACAGCGACCTGATCGACAGCGTGTCGGGCGAGATCCTGATCGATGCGCCGAACACCATCGAGGCCTATGAATGGATGGCATCGCTGGTGCATGACCACGGCGTCGCTTCGGCCGACAACGTCACCGAAGAAAACACCGGCCGGGACGCGTTCTTCGCGGGCAATGTCGGGATCATGATGAACTCGACAGGAAACTACCGCCAGTCCAAAGCATCGCTGGGCGATGACCTGATGGTGCGCCCGCTGCCCTGCAACAAGGTCTGCGCCGCACCAATCGGCGGCGCAGGCATCGGCATCCTGTCCACGGCGGAGGCCGAGGTGCAGGACGCGGCCTACCAGTTCATCAGCTTCGCGGCTTCGGCGGAATCGAACGCGATCTGGTTTGCCGGCACCGGCTACATGCCGATCAACCGCAACACCGCCGACCAACCGCTGGCCGCCGAAACGCTTGAAAACGAGCCTGGCATCCGCGTGTCGATCGAACAGCTCGAGGTCGCCCGTGGCCGCCCGCGTCCGCCGGTCGTGACGTGGATGCGCGCCACCGAGTACGGCATGTGGCAGGCGATGGCCCTTGGCCAGCGTGACGTCGAAGAGACGCTAGTCGACTTCGCCGACCGGACCCGCAACGAAGCGGGCCGCCTGGGCCAGTAGGCCGCCCGAACCATCCGCAGGGGGCCCCGAACCCGGGGCCCCTTGTCTGTCCGGTCCCGTGGACCCGCGCCCAAGGCACATTTCCCGACATGCTTCGCAAACTGACCCCTTACCTGTTCGTGCTGCCGCTTCTCGGCTTCATGGCGGTCTTCACCTACATCCCGATCCTGCAAAGCGTGAACCTGTCGTTCCGCGTGTGGGATTTCATGTCGCCGACCAAGCCCTGGGTGGGGCTCGACAACTATCGGCTGCTGCTGACCTCGCGCGATTTCTGGAACTCGCTGAAGATCACCGCGGTCTTTGCGCTGATCTCGGTGCCGCTGCGGCTGGCGCTGGCACTGGCGGTGGCATCCTTCCTGATCCGCGAGACGGCGGTGTCGCGCATCACGCGCGGCGCGATCTTCCTGCCCGCCGTCACCTCGACCGTGTCGATCGCGGTGGTGTTCAGCTGGGTGTTCTCGACCGATTACGGCGCGATCAACGGCTTCCTGCAGATGCTGGGCTTCGACAAGGTATCATGGATGCAGGACCCGCAACTGGCACTGTACGTGATCATCTTCGTGAACACGTGGAAGCAGCTGGGCTACGACGTGATCATCTACACAGCCGGGCTGCAGGCGATTTCCATGGAATACTACGACGCGGCGGCGGTGGACGGCGGGGGCCGGTTCCATGTGTTCCGGCGCGTGACCTTCCCGCTGGTGATGCCGACCACGTATTTCCTGCTGGTGATCTCGGTGATCGACGCATTCCAGGTGTTCACCATCGTCGACGTGATGACGCGCGGCGGGCCCGCGGGCGCCACCGACATGATCGTCAACATGCTGTACCGCGTCGGCTTTACCCTGTTCGACATCGGCACCGGGTCCGCGCTGGCCGTGCTGCTGTTCATTTTCCTGATCGCGCTGGCCCTGGTGAAGGCCCGCGTGATCGGCCGGAGGGTCCACTATGACTCGTGAAACGTCCGCCCGCGCCCTCTGGATCATCAACGGCCTCACGTTGCTGGCCGCCGTCATCTTCCTGTCGCCGGTGCTGTATTCCATCTGGATGAGCTTCCAGACATCGGATGCCTATTACTCCGGCGGGGTCGACTTCACCCTACGCAACTACGATGTGGCGATCGGACAGTACAACTTCGCCCGCTACCTGCTGAACTCGGTGATCGTGTCGGGCATCGTGACGCTGCTGGGCATCTCGTTCGCCACGATGGCCGCCTTCGCCTTTGCCCGGTTCGAATTTCGGGGTGGCAACCTGATGTTCGGTGCGGTGGTGGCGACGCTGATGATCCCCAGCCACATCACGCTGATCCCGAACTACCTGACGCTGGCGCGGGCCGGGATGCTGGACAGCTACGCGGGCCTGATCCTGCCGGCGATCTCGTCGGGCTTCGCCGCCTTCTTCCTGCGCCAGTACATCCGCGGGATCCCCCGCGCGCTGGACGAGGCGGCCTACATGGATGGCGCGACCCCACTGAAAGTGCTGTGGCGGGTGATCGTGCCGATCTCGAAGCCGGCGATCTTCTCGATGGGGCTGCAGTTGTTCATTGCCGAGTGGAACAACTACATCTGGCCGCTGGTCGCGATCAGCAAAAGCGACCTTTTCACCCTGCAAATCGGGTTGGCGCGGCTGTACCGTGTGAATCCGGGCGAGGACGTAATCGACTGGCCGCTGGTAATGGCGGCGTCGACGATCACCATCCTGCCGGTCCTGCTGGGCTTCGTCCTTGTCGAACGCCACCTCGTGCGCGGCATCACGATGGGGGCGGTGAAATGACCACGGCCCCGGAACACCAAAAAGAAGACACCGCAATGACGCATCTTTCCCCTTTCACCCGTATCGCCTCGCACCGGGGCGGCACGCTGGAATTCGGCGACAGCACGCCGCGCGGCTTCCGCACCACCGCTGCGATGCCCGTGGACGAGGTCGAGTTCGACGTCCATCCCACCGCCGACGGCGCGATCATGGTACACCATGATGCCACGCTGGATCGCACCACCGACGGCACGGGCGCGATCCGAGATCTGCCCGAGGCAGCGGTGCGCTCAGTCGTCATCGACTATTCCGGCGGGCAGCACCCGATCTCGCTGGCCGAGCTGTGCGATATCTACAAGGATAGCCAGGTCACCCTGCGCTGCGAGTTCAAGCCGGGACCGGGCGGCCTGGCCTATGCCGATTTCGCCCACCGCGTCGTGGCCGAGATCGAACGCTGCGGGATGCTTGCGAAAACCGGCTTCACCTCGTTCCTCGTGCCCACACTGGACGAACTGCGTGATGTCACCGACCGGCCTTTGCTTTGGCTGGTCAGCCCGCCGGTCCTGACCCAGCTTGGCGCGCGCGCCGTGGCGGACCTGGCGAAGGCGCATGGCATCCCCGAGATCGGCGTCAACGTCGACACCGCCACGGAAACACTGCGCGATCACATACGTGGCGAGGGGCTGGAATTCGGCTGCTGGGCCGCCCACAGCGCGGCGCAGATCGACCATGCCCTGCGGCTGGGCGCCAAGGTGTTCACAACCGACCGCCCCAGCCTTGCCATCGCCCGCCGCGACGCGTTCCACCAGGAGACGACAGCATGAGTTCGATCACCCTTCGCGACATCCGCAAGACCTATGCCAATGGCCCTCGGGTCCTGCATGGTGTCGACCTCGACATCGGCGACGGCGAATTCGTCGTCATCGTCGGCCCCTCGGGCTGCGGCAAGTCGACCCTGCTGCGCCTGATTGCCGGGCTGGAACGCTGCGATGACGGCGAGATCGTCATCGACGGTCGCCGCGCGAACGCGCTTCCGCCGCAGGACCGCGACATCGCGATGATCTTCCAGAACTACGCGCTGTACCCGCACATGTCAGTGCTGGAAAACATCGCCTTCGGGCTGGAACTGCGCAAGGTCCCCCGCAAGACGCGCGAGGCCCGCGCCCGCGCGGTGGCCGAGACGCTTCAACTGACGCCCTACCTGGACCGCAAGCCCGGCGCGCTGTCCGGCGGCCAGCGGCAGCGGGTGGCGATGGGCCGCGCCATGGCGCGCGAGACCTCGACCTTCCTGATGGACGAGCCGTTGTCGAACCTGGACAACGCCCTGCGCAACACGATGCGGACCGAGATCAAGACAATCCATCAGCAACTGGGTGCCACCATCGTCTTCGTGACCCACGACCAGACAGAGGCGCTTTCGCTTGCCGACCGGATCGCGGTGATGAAGGACGGCTACCTGCAGCAGTTCGACACACCGGCGGCGATCTACGACCGTCCCGCGAACCGCTTTGTTGCGTCCTTCCTGGGAACGCCGAAGATGAACTTCGTCACCGCCGAAGCGGTCACGGGCTGGACGGGTCGGCGCGGAGTCGAGGTGGGCCTGCGCCCCGACACGTTGAGGCTGCACCGCAAGAAACCGGGCGTCGCGTCGATCGAGGCCCGGCTGGCCCTGACGGAAATGACCGGATCAGAGGTCGTGCTGCACTGCCAGACCCAGTCGGGAGCCATGTCCGCCATCGCCCACCGCGGGCAGGACCTGCCCGCGCCGGGTGACCGGATCTGGCTGGAATACGACGTGGCCGCCGCACACCTTTTCGACATGCAAAGCGGCGCGCGCGTCTGACGCCGTGCGCCGCTGGACTATGCGGCCCGATCAAGAGACCATAAATCCCCATGCAAAGCGACGACACAACGTTCCTCGGCGACCTCATCACCCGCCACTCGGACCAGTTGACCGAGGCGGACACCCGTATCCTTGACGTGATGGTCCGCGACCCGATCCGCGCGGCGATGGAAAACGGCAAGGAGGTCAGCTTTCGCGCGGGGGTGCATCCCGCCTCGGCGGTGCGGCTGGCGCGGCGATTGGGGTTCAAGGGCTACCCGGAGTTCCGGGCCTTCCTTCAGCAGCGGCTGGTCGAGGGCAAGGGCGAGTTCGAGGACCCCACCGCCCGCATCGCCGCCCGGCTGGCCAAGGCGGGGGAAGGCGGGCTTTTGGCCTCGGTTCTGGACAGCGAGATCACCGCGTTGCAAACCCTGCGCGCCAGCGTGACCGATGCCGACATCCGCGGCTTTTCCGAGGCGCTGCTGGGCGCGCGGCGGATCTTCCTGTTCGGGCAAAGCCACGCTGCCACGCTTTGCCACCTTGTCGCGCTGCGCTTGCGCCGGTCGGGCTATGACGCGGTCGACCTGTCGCTGATGCAGCACCAGTGGCTGGAACAGGTCGCAGGCATGACCGGCGACGACGTGCTGTGGCTGATCAACTTCCGCAAACTGCCGGCGGCGGTTGCGCGGATCATGCAGGTCGCCGCCACGCGCGGCGCGACGACCCTGGCGCTGACCGACAAACGGGGCGCCGCGCTGGACCCGTCCCCCGACCGGCATATCGCGGTGTCGCGCGGCGATGCAGGCGAGTCGCAAAGCCTTGTGGTGCCGATGACGGTGGCAAACACGGTGATCCTCGACCTGGCGACCATCGACGACGGCCGCACGATGCGCGCGCTGGCCGAGTTCAGCGACATGCGCGAGCGATTGGCGCCTTACTGATCGGCGGTTTCGCGGCCGGACAGTTCAACGATATTGCGGTTTTCAAGCGCAAGCGCCGCGATTTACAGGAATACGGATACCCGCCCCGCGACAGCAGTCAGCCTCGCTGCGACGCACCAAAAGCTGCCGTTTTGACACAGAGTGTCGGACAATTTCGGCCCTTGGCGGACTTTCGTCATGGCCACCGATTGCTGCAACCACAGCCCACCTTGCGGTCACTCGCCGCGCCTCCGAATTTCGCCCAAGGCTCAAGGGCTGCAGTTCAGCCACTGAACTCGGGCTCACTTCAATTGCCGTGATTTTGCAGGTAGCGAGGCTCTGTCGCATAAACCCCATGAGGGATTCATCTCGTGACTCCAGCATGGTAGATGGGATGCATGAGCAGACCTACACCCCCAACCTACAAGACCAGAAACTGACGGGCCTATAACGAAGCGCTCAGGCGCCGTGGCTCGCTCACAATCCATTGCCCGGCAGTCGCCGCTTGCAGTTATGAGAGGGTGGTTTGATCCTGAGATGACTTGGGTGGCGGCGCCAACGGGTCGGCGTGGCCACCAGCCGACCTACAGCGATGCCGCCATCCAGACATGCCTTGCCATGAAAGTGCTGTTCGGCATGGCGTTGAGGCAGGCGACGGGGGGCGTCGAAAGCCCGCTGCGCCTGGTTGGCCTGTACTGGGCGGCGCCCGACCTCGGCACACTATCACGCTGTCAGAAAACGCTGGCCGTGAACGTCCCCTATCGGGGCTTCAATGGCCCGCTGCACCTTCTTCTGATCGATAGTACTGGTAGGCTTTGATGATGTAACCGCCCCCCGACGACATCTGTGTGCCAAGGTGTGTCTGCGAGGATCCACAAAGAGGAGCGGTCATGTCGGAGATTATCACGGTCGGACTCGATCTGGCAAAGAATGTGTTTCAAGTCCATGGAGCGGACGGCGCGGGTCGTGCAGTGCTGCGTAAGAAGCTGAGGCGAATGCAGGTGTTGGCGTTCTTCAGCCAGCTGCCGCCTTGCGTTGTCGCGATGGAAGCATGCGGCGGCGCTCACTTCTGGGCGCGCGAGATCGGCAAATTGGGGCATGACGTTCGGCTCATCCCACCGGCCTACGTCAAGCCCTACGTCAAACGCCAGAAGAATGATGCGGCAGATGCCGAAGCAATCTGTGAAGCGGCTGTGCGTCCGACAATGCGCTTCGTTCCGGTCAAGAGCGAAGAGGTTCAGGGTGCGGCGATGGTTTTCCGCGTGCGGGAATTGCTGATCCGGCAGCGGACACAGGCGATCAACGCTCTGCGCGGTCATCTGACAGAATTCGGCCAGATTGTGCCGCAAGGGGCGGCCAACGCCTCGAAGCTGATCGCCATCGTCGAGGACCCGGACAGCGGCATACACGCCGATGCCATTGCCACTTTGAAGGTGCTGGTTCTGGCACTCGCTCACCTCGAGGCGGAGATCGGGAAACTGAACGCAGAGATTGCCCGCCGGGCCAAAGAGAATGACGTGGCCCGACGACTGATGACGATCCCAGGCATTGGGCCCCTGATTGCCACGGCCATCGCAGTGCTGGCGCCACCGCCTGAGACCTTCCGCAAAGCACGAGACTTTGCGGCGTGGCTTGGTCTGGTGCCGCGACAGCATTCGACCGGGGGCAAGCAGCGGCTCGGGGCCACGACCAGGATGGGTGAGCGATCCCTGAGACGGTTGCTCATCATCGGGGCCAACAGCGTCATCATCAAGCGGCATGTCCATGCTACGGCCAAGCCCGGCACTTGGCTGGGCGGGATGCTGACGCGCAAGCCACCGATGCTGGTGCGGGTGGCGCTCGCAAATAAAATGGCGCGGATCGTCTGGGCCCTAATGGCCCGAGGTGGCGTCTACAAAGCTCCGGCCGCGGCGGCGTAAGCCCGCTGTAGGTCGCGAGGACGTCGGAGCGGAAGGAGCAGTTTGGCGCAATCGTCGTGAGACGGGATCGGGAGAACCAGTGTGCAACAGAGTGCCTTCGAGCACGCGGCTTTGATCTGGACCCGACCCTCGAACACCATACGGGCCCGCGGCATGTGTGACGCCGCATCGTGAGGCCGGATACATGTCAGCACCCGATGACGCGCTAAAATCAGCTCTGGAAATATCTCTTGCGCAAGGGGCGGTTATACATGTTGCACAAAGCACTTGCTGACCGGAGTGCCCCTTTTCCCCGGACGCAGTTATCCGATAGTTTTCGCGACGGGCAGTCCGGAACGGGACAGGCCAGTTCCGCGAGTCGCAGCAGACTGGCGACCATCCCGGCGGTCTGTCTGCGCGGCAGCTTGAACAGCACTTTGATCCCCTCTCGGGACATTGCTTCGCAATGCCCTGCCGGGCCGTGGACAGGCAGAATTGGATAGCCGTATTCGAGAACACCGGCGGGCGCCCAGGGCGGCCCTCATCCGGCGCGTGCAAGGCCATCTCCTTGTCCAGCCACCCTGTCACACATGCAAGCATGTGCTGCCGGGCAATGGATCAGCAAAGACCCGCGTTTGCGGAGCGCAGCGTTATAGGCGGACCAATTCGTCGTGCGGTAGCGGGCGGGTTTGGGCTTGCTCATGTCATTCGTCCAACCGCATGGATCCGTGATGTGAATCCTCCGCCGCGAGAGTTCTGCAACAATGCCCATCACGACTGAAATAGCAACAGGATGAAGGCCATGAACAGGAGCAGGTGGACCGCGCCTTGCATTAGGTTTGTCCGCTTGCTTGAGAAGGTGATGATGCTGGTGGCCAGCATCGTGACCAGAAGCAGCATCTGTGTCGGTGGAAGGCCGAGGTTCAGTTCCAGACCGAGGATGCTTGCAACGACAAGCATGACGGGCACGGTCAGACCTATGGTGGCCAGGACAGACCCGAGGAAGATGTTGATGGAGCGCTGGAGGCGGTTGGAGAGCGCCGATTTGACGCCGCCAACCGCTTCAGGCGTGGCGACCAGGACGGCCATGAGCACGCCGCCCAATGCCTGTGGCGCATGCAGGGTCTCGATCACGTAATCGATCGGGTGCGCCAACTGCTCCACTAGGTAGACCACCGGGACAATGTAAACGAGCAGCAAAAGTATGTGGCGAATCATGGACGGTTGGTCGTGCGATGTACCATGCTCACCGCTTTCCCCATTGTCTTCCGGCGTCGAAAAGTACGCCCGGTGGCGGCCGGTCTGGAGCGCAAGAAACACCACGAAGAGGCCCGCCGACATCGCGCCAACCATCACCTTCTGCATGGTCGAAAGGGTCGGCCCGGCGGTCGTGTTGGTGACGTCCGGCAGGATCAGCGTGAAGACCGCTAGCGGGACGATGACGCCAAGGTAGGCATTCGCGCCCTGCAGGTTGTACTCCTGCTCCTTGTACCGGAGCGCGCCGACCAAAAGCGCGGTGCCAATCATCCCACCGAGTACGATCATGACGACGGAGAAGAGCGTGTCACGAACGAGATCGGGATTGCTTTCACCGTGCATCATCACGGCGGTGATGCTGCAGACCTCGATCCCAGTGATCGAAAGCGTCAGGACAAGGGTGCCGAACGGCTCGCCTAGGCGCTCTGCTATGGCCTCTGCATGACGCACGACCCCCATTGCCGTGCCCATGACCACGAAGAAGAGCCCGGAGAGAAGCCCGACGAGGCCGAGGGGCACATGTACCAGCGGCAAGATGGCCTCGCCGAAGAAGACGAAGACCAGAACGGTCGCAAGGGTGACGGCCAGAAACCACTCCTGTGCCCAGGGACTGCGCCGGACTTTCTTCAAGGAGCTGGATGAGGGCGGCGTCTGCGTGGCTGACAAGGGGGTCTCCTCAGGGGCTGCGATAGGCTCAGCTTGGCGCGGCCTCACGGTCGTTCCGCAGGACGTTGCGCGTCTTTAGCATGTCAATCAGCGCGAGCAGAAGCTTTTGCCGCATGTCGAGGAAATCCGTCCAGTCCGCAATTAGGGACTGCGCCTGTATTTCCAGTTTCAGGGCATCCTCGGGCATTTCGCGCACCAGCACGCGAACGCTGTCCTGCTGAATGCGATGATCCTCGCGGAGTTTCGCGGCCACCTCGTTGATCGTTTTGATCACCTGCGATCCATCGGCATCAGGCCACACGTCGAATTCGAATTGAAGCTGGTTGCCGTCGCGCCTTGAGAAGTTGGTGATCGACATCTCGGCAAAATCGGAATTCTGCACGGTGATCAGGGTCCGGTCGACCGCCCGGATCTTTGTCGAGCGCAAACCGATCGCTTCCACGGTGCCCTGGACCCCGCCAAACTTGCACATTTCACCGACTGCGACGGGTCGGTCCGCATAGAGGATCAATCCGCCGATGAAGTTCTCGAGGGTGGGGCGGACGGCGAGTGCCAGTGCCAGGCCACCAACCCCCAGGCTGGCGACCACCCCGTAGAGAGGCATACCCAGCCGCGTGGCGACCGTGGCCAGAATGAAGGCGGCCAAGATGATCCCCACCACACGTATCGCCAGCCTCAGCAGGCTAGCGTCCAGACCTTCGCGCCGGTCGCCGGGCAAGGTATGCACCATCCGCGCCAAGCCGTAAAAGACGAGCACGACCAGAGCGGCCAGCGTCGCCCCCTGCAGGACGAGCACCGTCACCTCGATCGCGGCCTGCAGCTCGCCGGTCGTATTGATGATCTCGTCATTCAGCCAGCCATAGATCCCCAGAAGAAGCGCCACGACCAGAAGCACGATAGCGCGGGGCACATGCGAGCCCTGTGTCGAACGCCCGAAGACCCGCACGAGGAGGGTCGCGCTTGTCCCGAGAAGGAGAACTGTAAGGACGCCAAAGGCCATCCACTGCCAGGCTGCCTGTCCCCCGTAATCCCGCAGGAACGCGGGCGGCAGGCGTGTCAGATAGCTGTAGAGTTCGATGGGGGCCGAAAGCCCCGGGCCGAGGGTGAATGTCCTGTAAAAGTCGATCTCGCTGCCGGTCTTCTGAGGCAGGTCACGCACACGAGCATAGAACTCCGGCAAACGCTCGACGGTGTCCGACGAAAACTTGTAGCGTAGGGTTCCGTTTGCATCCGGCAAGCCGACCATGCGGATCTCGGTGCCCGGAAGGCTCCAACTCGGCTGGTCCTTGTTGGGCGCGACTTCGCCGCTCAGCGGCGCCTGAGAGATGTCGGGCACATCAATGCGCTCCAATATCTCTTTCAGAAGCAGAACGGCATTCAACCCCATAGACCGACGGCTTTCAGGCGCGACGGAGGACAGATCCAGAGTCTGAGTCGCCGCCACCAGTTCGCTCATGCCCTTGGCCTTGAGCGCCTTGACCTCTGCCGTGTCAAAAAAGGCGTTGTTGTTCGAGGCGACATCGATTGCCTCCAGAATAGTGTCGACCGCGTTTTGCGAAAGGGTCTGAAAACTGCCGAACGTGGCGCGTGGGCTGTTGAGCGGGAGCGGTGCCAAGGGCGAACTGGTCAGGGGGGACGGCATATCGGCTTCCGCTTCCATCTGTGCCGATTGAGCATTCGCGAAACCCGCGCCGCACATTCCCATCATTGTCACAAGAAGAAGCTGGCAGAACCACTGGCTCAGAGATCGGGGGAAAAAACGGGTCCGCGATAATGCATTCATTTTAAGCTCTTTCTGAATCAATCGCGCGCGATCGAGTTTAAAGTATCCGCGAGGAAGGTCCAAAGTGCAGTGCCTTTCAAGTATGAATACGCGCCGGTCGTTTCCGGGAAAATGGTGTGGAACCCTGAGTCGCTGACGGTCGCGATCAAAGGGCTTTGTATTTCTGACCTGCCACGGGATTTTTCCTTCACTGTCGATTGGAGTCCAGCCCAAACAGCTGTCCGGTGCCACTTACCTCGTTTGCCGAACCGGCCGGCAAGGGAAAGGGCGATGCCTTGTTCGAGCCGGCAGATGAGCGCCCACCTAGGTTTGCAGGACTCTGAATTCCGGACTGGACCAATAGCCGAACGCTCAAGGGTGGCGGGGCCACCGATGATCTCTACGGGCTCCTCGCCACCGAGCCGAATGCGGAAATCGCCGAGATCCACTCCAAGGCCACGCCCGTGATCCTCACGGATCCGTCGGACCGGGAGACCTGGATGACAGCGGGCTGGGCAGTGGCGCAGGTGTTGCAGCGACGGCTGGCCGAAGGGAATTTTTACGGGATCCTTGAGTTCGGCGGTGTCCATCACCGTCTGTATCCAGCTCGGCCGGCGGCGGTGTTTCAGGCGCTCCTTTTCCCGTTCCAGATGTGTCTGTCGGTGAGGCCTGCGATGCGTTCGATGAGGGTTGAGAGGGCCTGCCCTTCGGCGGCGATGCTCAGGGCCTGTATGCTGGCGGTGCACAGGGCCCAGTGGGCCTGGGGATCCGTGCGGATATCAAGCGCGCGCCAGCGCATCACGCGCCAGAAAGCCGCCGTTCCGGCGGCGCGGATGACCTGATCGGGGACGTCCTCGACGATCACCATGTGGACGCGGGTCATCAACCTGACGTAGTCGTCCGCCGTCCCGTCTTCAGCGCCGTTTACCATAGTCAGGATGCCGCTCAGCTCGATCCGGGTTCTGGCTTGCAGGGGGATGCCGTCGCAGTGCCGCGCCGCGATCAGCATGAGGTCCCGGTAGAGCGCCAGGCAGCTTTGACGCGAATCTACGGCAAGCTGGACGACGCCGGCCCCGACGCTGGGCTTCACTTCGACCAGCCCTTCGCGGACCAGCAGCTGGACGATCTGACGGACCGGAGTCCGCGACACTCCGAACTCCTGCGCCAACCTGTTTTCGGACAGCGCAAAGCTCTCCGTGGGCGGCGTCAGGCAGATCCGCATGCGCAGCGCATCCAGGATGGAGTGATGTGACTCTGTTTCCATGTCATGTGCCGATTTCCCACGTATTCGTATACCGGTATACTGGAACTCTTCCCCGGGCAAGGCCACTTCCCCCTGCTGGCCGACCTGCGTCCCGACGCCATCATCCAGTTCGCCGAACACCGCGCCGCGCCCTATTCCATGAAGGACGCCGCCGGCAAGATCTACACCGTCAACAACAACATCAACGCCACCCACAACCTGCTGGTCGCCACCACCGAGCTGGGCCTGGACGCGCATATCGTCCACCTCGGCACCATGGGCGTCTACGGCTATGACGGCGACGGCCTGAAGATCCCAGAACCCGATTAATGCGTCCTGAGCCTAGCTGCTGCCATATGCCCGACTTCGTGCTCTTCGTGAATTTCACCCCCGTTTCGTCGACCCGCGCTTCATCAGCTGCACGCCTAGACGGATTTGAGGCGTGCCGATGGCCGCGCGGTCAGCGATTGCGTCCCGCAGCAAGGTCATTGCACCGGCGCCAACCTCATAGCGCGGGGTCGCGACTGAGGTGATGGCCGGGTTTAGGTGCCGCGACATTTCGAGGTCGTTAAATCCGCAAATTCCCAGGTCCCTGGGGACGTTGATTCCACGGCGTTCGGCCTCGAACAGCGCGCCGGCGGCGAGGTCGTCGTTGTTGCAAAACACCGCGTCGGTGTCTGGTGCCTGGGCAAGAAGGTCGCTTAGCAGCTGCCCCCCTATGCCGACCGAAGACGGGTGTGTCGTCGTGATTACCCGGTTCGGATCGTAAACGCCGCGGGCCTGCGCTTCTGCGGTAAAGCCAGCAAGTCGCGCCTGCGAGCGCGGGTCCATTCGCGCGCCAAGAAATCCCGGCCGTTCATAACCTTCCTCGATCAAGTGCTGCGTGCCTTCGACAGCGCCATCATAGTGCGAAAACCCGATCATGAGATCAATCGGGGCATCCGACACATCCATGATCTGCACAACCGGACAGGGCGCGCTTTTAAGCAGGGCGTGCGCCGCCTCGGTCTGGTCGATCCCGGCTACAATCAGGCCCGCAGGACGCTGACGCAGGAAGGTGCGCAACAGATTTTCTTCCTTGCTGGGGCTATAGCGAAAATTACCGATTTGCACCGATAGGCCTGACCCCTCGATCACATCGTAAACACCGCGCAAGACGTCAGAAAATACCGAATTGGCGAGCGATGGGACCAGCAACCCCACCACATTTGTCCGCTCGGACGCGAGCGCGGATGCTGCTTGATCCGGCACATAACCCAGCAAGTCGATCGCGGCCTGAACTTTCTTTCGCACGCCAGCCGAGACCATGGTGGGCGCGCGAATCGTCCGCGAAACCGTGATAGCGCTGACACCGGCCTCTGCCGCGACATCGTTAAGCGTAACCCGTTTGTATATATATTTCTTTTCCATTCAATGAAGCGTATCACGCAGGCATGTCTTTGTGAATATTTGACAGATGACAGCGCTGTCAATAGCGTTCACCCATCGCCATCGTTCTACGGTTGCGACGTTTTAGGGAGGATAAAACATGCGCTTTACTGTCAGGCTTCTGGCCGCAACCGCACTTGTCAGCGCCGGGCTGACCGGTGCTGCCGCCGCACAGGATTTTTCGCTCAAGTTCCAGTCATCCGATCCGGCGGGCAACGCCAACTTCCTGCTTCAGCAAGAGTGGGCCAAAGACGTTGCCGCCAAGACCGATGGTCGCGTCGAGGTCGATCTGCTGCCCGTCGAGACAATTGTCGCACATACCGAATCTCAGGACGCAGTGGCGGCTGGGATCATTGATGGCCACGTGACCGACACCTCGTATTTCGCGGGCAAGGAACCGGCCTTCGGCCTGATTGCCAACCCCGTCGGGGCCTGGTCCGACCCGCAACAGATGTTCGACTTCATGGAGAATGGGGGCGGCAACGAGCTGATGAACGAAATGCTTGAACCCTACGGCTTGCACTTCATCGGCGCGACGACGCCCGGTCTTGAGGCGCTTTTGTCGAAGGTGCCGCTTGACGGCGTGGATGACCTGAAGGGACTAAAGATGCGTGCGCCTGAAGGTATGGTGCAAAAAGTCTTTGCCGCGGCCGGGGCGTCTCCGGTCAACCTGCCTGGCTCCGAGGTTTTCACCTCGCTCGACAAGGGTGTGATCGACGCGGCGGATTATACCGTCTTCTCGACCAATCACGCGCAAGGCATGCATGACGTGGCGAACCACCCGGTCTATCCCGGCTTCCATTCCATGCCGCTGGTCGAGGTTTCGATCAACAAAGGTGTTTGGGATTCGATGCCCGAGGATATCCAGTCCGCATTGGTGGAATCCGTGAAAGACTTCCGGCAGCTACAGGTATCGACCCTGGCGGAAAGTGACCTGGCCGCGGTCGAAGAAGCCAAGGCCAACGCCGACATCACCGTGCATAATTGGTCCGAAGCAGAGCGCGCCAAGTTCCGAGCCTTTGCCAAGACCGAATGGGAAGAGGCGGCCGAAGCTTCCGACGCGTCCCGCAAGGTCTATGACACGCTGATCGCCTATCTCAAAGAAAACGGGCTGCTTCAGTAAGCGGCCTTTTCATTCACCCTTCCGGAGAGTCCGGAGGGGTGTTCGCTCGGGGAGGGGCAAATGCAGGACAGTATCGATCTCAATGGCACGGCAAGCGCACCCGTGGATATCGACGCACCCAAAGGGGCGATCTCCGAGGCAGGGCTGCTGGGGCGCGGCATCGACTGGGTCGGCATCCTCTTCGCCTTTGCCATTCTCGCTTCTGCCGCGATCCTCGGGATCGAGGTGGTCTTGCGCTACGTTTTCAATGCGCCGACGATCTGGGCGCATGAGACGGTGATTTTTCTGAACGCCACCGCTTTTGTTTACGGTGGGCTTTATGTGGTGTCGCGGGACGCGCATATCCGCGTGGTCCTGATCTACGACTATCTGTCCCGACCATGGCGACGGGTGTTTGATGTGGTGATTTCGCTGATCTGCCTCGTGGCGACGGCCTTCTTCGGCTGGGCCGCCTGGCAAAGCCTTGTCCGTGCGGTCTGGACGCCGACCGGCGCGATCCGGCTGGAAAGCAGCGGCAGCGCATGGGACCCACCTACGCCCGGGATGCTGAAGATCTTTCTCTTTACAATTCTCGTGGTCATGGCTGTGCAGTTTGCCGTGCTGACTTGGAACTACATGACAAGGCCGGACCGGTGATGGACCTTCTCACAGTGCTGTTCGACTTCAAGGCGATGGGGATCGAAGTGGCGACAGGGGCGATGTTCGTCGCCTTGTTCCTCCTGCTGATCACCGGCATGCCGCTGGCTTTCGTGACCCTGCTCGTGGCGCTGATTTTCGCGCTTGGATGGTTCGGCCCGATGGCCGTGCCACTGATCACCAGCCGGATCTTCAGCTTCGTCAACTCCTTCGTTTTCGTGTCGGTGCCGATGTTCGTCTTGATGGCAGCGATCCTGGACCGGTCGGGCATTGCGCGCGATCTGTTTGACGCGATGCGGGTCGTCGGCGGCCGTCTGCGGGGCGGCATCGCGATCCAGACCCTGCTGGTCGCCGTGGTACTGGCCGCGATGTCCGGCATCATCGGGGGCGAGGTCGTGCTGCTGGGGCTCCTGGCGCTGCCGCAAATGCTGCGGCTTGGCTATGACAGGCGCCTGGCCATCGGCGTCTGTTGCGCGGGCGGCGCATTGGGCACGATGGTCCCGCCGTCGATCGTCTTGATTATCTATGGGCTGACGGCGTCGGTCTCTATCGGTGATCTGTTCACCGCTTCGTTCCTGCCCGGTCTGATGCTGGCAAGCTTCTATATCACCTACGTATTGGTGCGGGCCTATATCAACCCCGACATCGCGCCTATCCCAGAGCCGGACGAGACATCGGCTGCCGAAAAAATGCGTCTTCTCAAGGGGTTGATTCTGCCGATCATGGTTGTGATCTTTGTGCTGGGGTCGATCTATGGCGGCATTGCCTCTGTGACCGAAGCCTCTGCCATCGGGGTCATCGGCGTCACGCTGTCCACGATGATCCGCGGCGAATTCACCTTCGAACTGATGGTCGGCGCGGCCAAGCGTACCCTGGCGACCGTCGGGATGATCGTCTGGATCGGGATCGGCGCCTCGGCGCTGGTCGGGGTCTTCAATCTGATGGGCGGCATCACCTTCGTGTCCAACCTGATCACCGGTGTGTCCGACAACCCCACCGTGATCGTATTGTTCATGATGGCCATCCTCTTTGTGCTGGGCATGTTCCTCGACTGGGTCGGGATCGCATTGCTGACCATGCCGATCTTTGTCCCGATCATCCGCGATCTTGGCCTTGATCCTGTGTGGTTCGGTGTTGTCTTCGCGATGAACATGCAGGTCAGCTTTCTGTCGCCGCCCTTTGGTCCCGCCGCCTTCTATTTGAAGTCGGTCACGCCGCCCGATATCTCTTTGGGTGAGATCTTCCGCTCCCTTCTTCCCTTCATTGCCCTTCAAATCCTCGCGCTTGGTATTCTCATTGCCTTCCCAGGCGTGACCGGCCGCTGAAAGACAGAACATGACCGACACCAAATCTTTGCGCTCCCGTAAGTGGTTCGACAATCTGGACGATCCGGAGATGACCGCGCTTTATATCGAGCGATACCTGAACTACGGGCTCACGCTTGAGGAACTGCGCTCGGGCAAGCCGGTGATTGGTATCGCGCAAACCGGCAGCGACCTGAGCCCTTGCAACCGGCACCATATCGAGCTGGCAAAAAGAACACGCGACGGGATCATCGCCGCCGGGGGTATCCCGATGGAAATCCCGGTGCATCCGATACAGGAAACCGGCAAGCGCCCTACGGCGATGCTGGACCGCAACCTTGCCTATCTCAGCCTGGTCGAAAGCCTCTATGGCTATCCGATCGACGGCGTCGTCCTGACCATCGGCTGTGACAAGACCACGCCTGCGCTGCTGATGGCGGCGGCGACGGTGGGGATGCCTGCCCTGGCCTTCTCTGTCGGGCCGATGCTGAACGGCTGGCATCGCGGTGAACGTGCGGGTTCGGGATCGGTGATCTGGCAGGCGCGGCAAGAGCTCGCGGCAGGCGCGATCGACGCTGAAGAATTTCTTGAGATCGCCGCCTCTTCCGCCCCTTCGGTCGGCTTCTGCAACACGATGGGCACCGCGTCGACGATGAACTCGCTGTCCGAAGCATTGGGCATGCAGTTGCCCGGCGTCGCATCGATCCCGGCACCCTACCGCGAACGCGGGCAGGCCGCCTGGTATACCGGACAGCGGATCGTTGATATGGTTCGCGAAGACCTGCGTCCGGCTAAGATCATGACCCGTGAAGCCTTCAAGAACGCAATCGTCGTCAATTCCGCGCTTGGCGGGTCGACCAACGCCCCAATCCACCTGAACGCCATCGCGGCGCATCTGGGGATTGCGCTGAGCAATGGCGATTGGGAGGAAATCGGCCACGCCGTGCCATTGCTGGTCAACATGCAGCCGGTCGGCACCTATCTGGGCGAAGACTTCCACCGGGCAGGCGGCACCGCCGCTGTGATCGGGGAATTGTTGCGGGCAGGCCTTCTGCCACATCCTGATGCGTTGAGCGTGACCGGACAGACGATCGCCGACCTTTACGCCGACATGCCGATCCTGGATGACGATGTGATCCGCCGTGCGGCGGCACCGCTGAAACCCAATGCGGGTTTTCTGAACATGAGCGGCAACCTGTTCGACAGCGCCCTGATGAAAACCTCGGCGATTGATGAGGGCTTTCGGGCGCGTTACTTCTCGAACGCGGAAGAGACCTTTGAGGGCCGTGTCGCGGTGTTCGACGGGCCAGAGGATTTTCACGCCCGCATTGATGACCCGGCCTTGGGTCTGACCGACGACAGCGTACTGGTGATGCGCGGCGCAGGGCCAAAGGGCTACCCCGGCGGGGCCGAGGTCGTGAACATGCGCCCTCCAAGTTACCTGATCAAACAGGGTATCCGGGCCTTGCCCTGCATTGGGGATGGCCGGCAATCGGGGACCTCCGGCTCGGCGTCGATCCTCAATGCCTCGCCCGAAGCTGCGGATGGCGGCGGGCTCGCGATCCTGAAAGACGGTGACCCGATCCGCATCGACCTTAAACAGCGCCGCGTCGACGTGTTGCTGGAGGAAGCCGAGATTGCCGCGCGCCGCGCAGCCCTCGATGCCGCAGGAGGCTATGCGCAACCAGACAGCCAGTCCCCCTGGCAAGAGATCTTCCGCGAGAAAGTACGCCCATTCTCGGAAGGTATGGTTTTTGAAGGTGCCACCGAATACCGCGACATCACAAACCGCAGCTTGCCGCGCAACAATCACTGACCCCATGCGCGAATGCGGTATCATCTGCATAGGGGAACCGCTGATCGAGCTCAACGAGGGGTGCAATGATATCAGGGGGGTGGCGGTGACCTGCCTTGCTGCGCAATGTAGCGGGGACCGGACTTCCCCTGTCTTCAGGCTCGTTTAACCCACGGCCTTCATGATCGGGTATGCCGCGTGCGGTATATCCGATCATGAAGACAATGCGGAGTTGAACCCCGGCATTCAAGGGCCCCGTTACAGGCTGGCCAGTTCGTCGTTTTGTCGGTTGCGGGGGGGGGGTGCCCATGCCTGCCAGCTACAATGCTGAATTCACGAGATGAATCCGTCACGTGCTTTGTAAAGCAGGCTCCTTTGATGCCTCAAATCCCGTCGTTTTCTCTGCGTTCATCACGCGCTTTTGGTGTTGCCGGATCTTTCCAGGCGCGAAAAACTCATTGCGCTTGGCACCCGCATTTTTCAGGATTGCAAAGGCATCCTTCTTTTTGAGCAAGGAATACTTCGTATCCGCTCCCGATTTGAACCGGCGCGCGTACTCCGGAATCAATTGCTCAATTTCAGACCGCGTTCCAGGGTTCAAGCTTCGGGCGGTATAGGGACCGATATACATGCTCTCGGTTGGGAGGTTCTCGGCCCAGATCACCTCATGATTTTCCAGCAGGATATGGTAGTAGGTCACCTCGGCGGGTTTCCTGACAACATCGATACCTGGAAGGTCCGTCATGTGTTTTGCTGCCAATAAACCGAACGGAGCCTCGGATACGCTGTGTATTGAATGCCCGTTGACGAAAATCCGGTGTTGCGGAGAAACTTCCAGATCTCGCTCGGGGAAACCTGTCCCAAGCGCGTCTCTCCCTATCCGGATAGGCCACATATTCGGCAATAGATCGAGAGCATACGCATCCAACGTGCTACAGCCGACCCAAACAATTGGCGCCAGGCTGCCGTCATAAGTGCGCAACAACATCCCCTTCCGAAGGCTTTCTACCGGCAGATATCCATCTATGGTGAGAATGCGCGTTCCAGAGCCGAAGCAAACGATAATACCGGGGTAGGTGAAATCTCCCCCCGACAAGTAGGTGCCCTCACTGGCCGAGAAGATAGCATAGTCAGCTGGCGACATTTCAATATGCGCATAGACGTTTTGGTCAAGCGCCCCGCCGAAACCGGTGCCGTATTCCAACGTCAATACCTCGGTTACGGCATTGTAGCTGGAACCTGCCCAGGATTCACCACCAAGATCCAGCTCATCACCGGCCTGCATTCCAGTAACGTTGAAATTGATCGCGCCGAGCACGGAAAGACCCGGTGGGTCATACTCGAACCGTCCGACCGTCGCACCAGAGAAATCGACATGATAACTGCTCAGCAAATTCGTGATGCCGCTCCCGACACTCAATCCGGAGCCATCCAGAATGATTTCTCCATCGTCAACTATATTGAATGTAAAGGCGTCCAGCGCAGATATATTCAGGAGACCCTGGTCAAGCGTAAGGCTTCCACCATTCTGGGCCTGAAACGTTGGAGACGAAGCAAGTTCAACGCCCAGAATAGACTGAATGGAGACGTTCACATTGTCCACGATCAGAGTGTGATCCCCCAACGCGGTAATGTTCAGGAGATCTCCATCATTCGCATCGGACTCGGATATGGTTGTTGTCCCACCGCCAGCAAGATTAACGTCAACGACAGCCATGGCGCCCCTCTTTCCCGACCTGATACTCGGCAAGTCGATTACGAAAAAATCTCCGGTCCGATTGCTGGCACGCAAACGAATTGAGTTGGACGTTCAGGAACGTGGAGCCATTCCAGAACGGATTACTTGGGGTTTCCTTTTTCAGCGTCAGTCAAACCCATTAACCAACAGTACCCAGATAGATTTTTTCATGTCAACATTTCTGCGCAACCGAAACGGCAGTCAGCCACCATATTTGTGGGTCTCCGGCCCTCGGTGGCGATGAGAAAAATGTTAGAAAAGTCAAATTTTTGGGCTGTGATACTGGTCATTTATTCTTTTAACTTAAGGGTTTGAGGCGGGGAGGGTCCCAGAATCCCGTGATCTCCAAGCACTTTGCCTAAGCACCCACCACCACCCATGGTGGTAGTTCAAGAAACCTTCCGAGAGACTTCCAAATTTAACAAATCGTTACTCATATCTATTTGGATCCTGCCAAATTATGACATCACTGACGCTCATAGGTGAATGGCTTAGACTGATATATCACTGCTCATTACTCAGTGATTCTGAAAATCTGGGCCGATGACTGGTATTGCCTGTAGACTCCCCATTGGACTCGTGAAAGCATATCAGAGCTGAAGTAATAAATTATGGTCCGACATGGCAGCCGGTAGAAGGTGGTGTCTAATAACGAAATTTTGCCTTCGAATACCTCAAGTCCAGAGGGGATTCACTGAGTTCGGCACCCGGCGGTATCCTTTTGTTGCATGTCTTGCAACGTCCACCTTTTAGTCGAGTGGAGTGGCGATGGCTTTTCATCCTAAAACATCTGTCAAAACATCTAGAGGAGAGGTGTCATTAGAAGATCTTCAGCGCGGAGATCTTGTGATGACCATGGATAGTGGCTATCAACCAGTACAATGGTGCGGGCCTTTAGACAGGACATGCAGCGACTTCATATTCATTGGTAAGGACGCCTTTGCGAGGTCTCAACCGGAACGTGGGTTGTTGGTCACACGGAGCCATCGCCTGCATTGGAGTCTTTTGGGGTGTCCGAAATCTGTACTTGATAAGGAAATATTCATTCCAGCCTGGCGCTTATCAAGCTTCCCTGGCTGTGAGAGTATATCTTGCACGATGGGGCATCGGATTTACGACATATGCTTGCCCAGACATGAAGTGATCTTTGCGAACGGTCTTCCTGTCGAGCATTCCTATGTCGGGACCGAGATCACAGAGGCTGACCAAGGTGCTGCCGGCCTGCCTGATCACCGCAAATTCATACTGAACCGGCCCTTGCCGGAGGAAACCGCCCGGAAATGCATGGCAGATTCCCTACCTCAGGTGACTGGTGCCCCATACGAATGGCGGAAGGGGGGGCAACTAACGGTTGCTGCTGTAGGTAAAGAATGGTGATAGGTAAGCTTGGGTGCCGTATCGATAATATCTGAGTAGGAACACTTGTGGAAAGGAAGCCATTATGTCGTCCAAATTCTTGTGTGCCTGTACCCTTGCACTGACCTTTTCCCTGTCCCCAGGAACGATGCTGGCTGAGACCGTCTATCCTGTACTCGCCTCTTGTTACCGAGGGCCGTGGGAAGACGTCATCTGGGATAAGGCAAACCCCGAATTCATGGAAACCCTTATGCAGAATGGTATTACGCCTGACGCCGCTGAAGAAATCGGCGAACGCGTTTGCCGGGATCCGGCATTGGTGGGAAAACCGGACCTTATCATCGATCGAACCCGTGAATTGATGCGGCTGGCCTCAGGCGCCTGAGAGAAGAAACACCTGGGCCTTGCTGGATAGTATGAGCCATCGGGGTCATTGCGGCCTTCTGGTCAAGGCGGCGATCGTCATATGTGTCACCTACGACCAAGGCGAAGCCGCAGCGGCGGGGCTCGCAGTCTGCCTGTGCCTGGTCGCCTTCCGAAGGGGCCAGGCTCGCCAATCTCAGACGTGTCACCGCTCGTTTTCGTGCGATGAACTTCGCCGAAACGCGGAAAACGTTGGCTCCGGTGCCTGATCCGAGATTAAGGACAATATCATGGCCGATCAGCTTGGACGTCGCCGAGGCTTCCTCGGACAAGTTCGCAGAGCAATTCCGGCAGGACCGTGAATGCATAGTTGAAATTGGCCCGTTCAAGGCTTCGATGATAATCGCGGCCCCAAGGACCCGCGTTGATGGCTGGCATGCGGGGAAAACCGTCGACGTCCCATTCGATACCGCATCCCCATAATGGGTTGTTGTCTGCGGCGGCGTGGTACCCTTCGGCATCGTCCTGTCCGGCAAAGCTCATGTCCGTCACGATCGGAAGCCAGTTGAGGATACCGATTGGCGTGTCGTGAGCGGCGGACACCTTGGTGGTCGCTCGTGCGACCAAGGCCGCCAAGGCCTGTTCGCCACGTGAGGCGAGGGGGGGGACGGCGGGATATGACAGCCCGCCGAACCCGATAACCACGGCAGGGCCTGCAAGCTGCGCGTGATCCCAAGCCAGCTCGGTCAACAGGCGCGCCCGTGCCGGCATGGGCAGGTCCTCTCGCTCTCTCAACTGGGCAGCCAGCACCTGTTCTTGCGCCTCATAAGTTGGGGAAGCCGCCGCCTGTTCCTCCAGGTCCTTGAAGGTATAGATCGGGATTTCCCGGTCCGGGACCGCCGCTCCGGTCGCCCGGACGCGGGCGCCATGAAGCGCCACCGCTTCGTCCAGCGCCTTTGCGAAAATGGCGGTGCATTGCGACAGCACCTCCCCGGCGGTGCGCGTCCGAGTGATCATGTTCCAGGCACACCAGGCCCTGGCGGGGGTGGTGATGTCGTAATGCGCGCGCAAGTCATTCTGAACCAGTGCCACAGGGGGCGCGGACGCATCCCCGTGGTCGCCTTCTGCAAGCGCCGGGTGGCATTCCATTTCCCGCACTAGGGACGAGGCGAGAAACAGCGCATTCAATCCATCCAGCGGATAGCAGGCATGGGCCTCGCGTCCGACGACAAGGGCCGTGACGAGGTGTTTGCCGATGCATCCCGTCCCGACGGCCTGGGCCCGGGCCACATCGCCTTCGTCCTGCAGGGCATCCATGTTGATCTGCAACACGTACTCCAGATCATGATCCTGCGCGACCTGGTTGAGAAGGCTGCCTGCGGCGCGCATTCCCGCCGACTGGTTTTCCTCGTCCGGTGAGGCAAGGAAGATCAGGTTGCCGTCAAAATCGGGATCGGCGGAAAAAGCTTCGAGGACGGCCAGCCCCGCGCCCAACCCCGACTTCATGTCCAGCATGCCGCGTCCGGGAATGAACGTACCTGACTGGATGTCCGCCAGAGCTTCGGGAGACCGGCCGCTGTCTTCAAGCTGCGCAATGATGCGTTCTGCAAGCACGGCCGGGTCGGTGGCCACGTCGCGCAAGGCACCGTAGTCGTCGACCCCCACCGTGTCGAAATGACCGGTCAAAACCACGGTCCGGGACCCATTGCCCTTGAGCAACGCGAGGATGTTGCGGCGTCCTTGAGGGGTTCCGGGCACATCGCTCTCATAGATGTGGTCCGGCCGGGCGGCGAAATACGCGATGCCCATGAGCATCGCACGCACCTCGTCGGGAAATCCTATCTCGCCGCTGGTGCCATTGACACTGCGGCAGGCCACCATTCTTTGGGTATGGGACAGCGCTCTTTGGCCGAGGGGTGTTTCGGGCAGGTTAGATTTCATCGGAATATTCCCAGGCCCTCAGGGCCGCTATGTCCTTGATCCAGCGGGCGGTGTCGTCGAGTGCCCGGACCGCGACCGGAGCGATGGACATGGCTTCAAGGAAGCTATGCACCGTGCCTTGGTAGACTTTCAGCTCAACAGAAACGCCAGCGGCTTTCAGGGCGCGCGCCATGTCGAGGTTCTCGTCCAGCAGAATGTCGTGATCGGCAACCACCATCATGGCGGGCGGCAGGTGGGAAAGATCTGCGCTCAGCACCCGCAGGCGGGGATCAGTCAGATCCGCGTCCGAGCGAATGTATTGCCATGTGAACCACTGCATCAGGTGACTTGAGAGCGGCAGATCACCAGCCCCGAAGCGCAGGCCCGATGCGCGCAGCGAATTTGGATCGAAGACGCCGTAATTCAGCACCATGCCGCGGTACGCATCCTGACCTTCGTCCCTGAGGTGCAACGAGACCGCAACGGCAAGGTTCGCCCCCGCAGAATCGCCTCCGATCAAAAGCGCATCGGGATTGATCCCGAGGGCGGCCCCCGCCGTGCCGAGCCACAAGGTGGCATCGCGGATTTCCTCGATGGCCTGCGGAAACTTCGCTTCGGGCGCGCGGCTGTAATCCAGCCCCAGCACGACCATGCCGGTACGCGCGGCGTATTCGCGCATCAGCCGGTCGTGGGTGTCGATGCTGAACAGGGTCCAGCCGCCGCCGGGCAGATAGACCAGCGCAGGCCCCGTCGCCCTGTCGTTCGGACGATAAAGCCGCATGGGCAGATCGCCGTGGCGGGTCGGCACGACGTGATCCGAGATCTCTGCCATGGCCGGGCCACCCGCCGTCCAACGCTTGCGCACGCCTTCGGCAATCTCGCGGGCCTGTGTCACCGGCACCCTGTCACGGCGGGGATGCGCGGCGGCATCTTGCGTCATCTGCCGCACAAAGGTTGCGATATCGGGGTCCAGCGTCGCCAGCGGATCGAAGGACGCGGGTTCGTCCCGGGGGGGCTGCGCCCTGCGCTCTGTCATTCCGCTTCTCCGTCCAGAGCCTCGCGAAGCGCGGTCAGGAAGCTGTCGTTGTCTTCGGTGTTGCCGATCGTGACGCGGGCGTGGTTTTCATAGCCTGCTTCCGTCCAGGCCTTGATCAGCACTCCCTTCTGCCGCAATCGCTGCGCCAGGGTTCGTGCCGGGCGGCCGCAATCGAAGAACAGGAAGTTGCCGTCGGACGGGGCAGGGGGCAGCCCCATGTCGCGCAGGGCGCCGGCGACGCGCTGCCGTTCGCGCGAAACGAAGTCGCGGGTTGCCGCGACATGGTCCTGATCGCGATAGGCGGCCTCGGCACCGGCAAGCGCGGGCGCGCTGACGTTGAACGGCGAGCGGACCTTGTAGATGGCTTCGGCCAAGGCGGAATGGAACGCGATGCCGTATCCGATGCGCAGGCCCGCCAGCCCGTAGGCCTTTGAAAAGGTGCGAAGTGCGATCCACGGGCCGTCGTGCCGTTTCAGCCGTTCGAAAAGGCGCCCGCGTTCGGAATCTTTGACGAATTCGCCGTAGGCCTCATCCAGAACGATCAGGGTGTCCGGGTGCGCGGCGTTCAGCACCCGGTCGAAGTCTTCCAGCGCAATGGAGACGCCGACCGGGTTGCACGGCGAGCAGAGCACGAACACCCGTGGTCGCCCGGCAAGGGCGCTGACGATCTCTTCGACGGGAAAGCGCCAGTCTGCGGTGAAGGGGATCTTGCGGGTCACCGCCGACGCGTGCTGGGCGCAGATCTCGTAAAGCCCGAACGCCGGGACGACGGTCACGACCTCGTCATCCGGGCGCAGCACCATGCGGAACAGGATCGAGACAAGATCCTCGGACCCGGCGGTAAAGGCCAGCCGGTCGCCCGTGACGCCGAGATCCTTCGACAGCATCTCTCTTAGGCGCAGCTCTTCGCGATCGGGATACCGGAAGATGCCCGGTTGCACCGCCGCGATGGCAGGTGCCACCCGAGGCGAGCAGGAGAGCGGGTTCTCGTTGCTGTCGAGCTTGATCACGCGCTCCAACCCCAGCTCGCTGCGCATCTTCTCAAGCGATACACCGGCGTTGTAATCGGCCAACGCCAGAAGTTCGGGGCGAACGAGGCCGTTCAGGGGATCTGTTTCTGTCATTGAGCCGCTGCCAGATGTTTCGGGAATTCGACCCTGACGCTGATATCGATGAGCGAGTTGCAGGACTGGTTCACCCGCAGATCACCCGCCAGACCGATCAGCATGAAGGCATCGGCCTCATTCAGATCATGCCGGGCGGCGACCAGGCTGATCATCTCCTGCATGGCGATGGCGGCCGCGTCTTCGTATTCGGGCGCCGCGCCGTAGCTGATGATCTTGGTGTCGGATTCCATCCAAGGCCAGGTCCGCGCAGCCCCCTTCACCAGTTCGACCTTCACGGTCACCTTCGCGCCGATTTCGCACCCCGTGCCCACGGCTTCGGAATCGCTCATCACCGCGTGGACGTCGCCGATGAACAAGAGGCCGAGGTCGACGTTGACCGGCAGGTGGACGGTGGTCCCGACGCGCACGGCGTTGGAATCCATGTTCCCGCCGTGACGTCCGCAATGGATGCTGCTGACGCCCTCTCCGGCCGGGGCAGTGCCCATGGTGCCGATATTGGGCCTGAGCGGAATGCGCAGCGCATTGTCGAAGACAATCGCATCGCCATCGACCGGCAGCATCTTGGCAACCTGATGCGGCACGCTGTTCCGGACCACGCCCCATTCGGGCCGGGCGATGATGAATCCCTCGGCGTCCAGCGCGATGTCGAGGATCGTGACCGCCAGCGCGTCGCCCGGCTCGGCGCCCTCAACAGCGATGGGGCCGGTCACGGGATTGGTCTTTGGGTGACCTGGCGCGTCGAAATCGGGGGCCGTGGGCATCACGTCTTCGGGCCGCTTCAACTTGCCGCTTCGCGCGTCATGTGTCGCGACCGTGACCAGGCTGCCCGAAGGGACGGTGACGCGCGGCGCCACGTCCTTGCCGCAGTGGTAGGACACGACGTCCCGGTCGAGGAATATCGGAGTCTCAGGCATTGGAATCCCTTTCTTGACTGTAGGCCGCCATCATCGTCGCGACGTCTTGTGTCGCATCGCGCCCAAGGCCGGAAAGACCGGCAATGACGTTGCCGCGATCGGCTTGAGACTTGTTCTGGCTCATCTTGAAGATGGCTTCGTGCGAGGTGACGGTAAGCTGGTAGCCGACGACGCCGCGGATCAGGCTGTCGACCATTTTCTGGCGATCACCGTCCCGGTTCCAGGTCCCGCCGACGCCGGGCTCGTGGGCGCGCGCCGTGCGGTCGAACAGCGCGTGAAGGCGTTCGGGATCGGTGAAGGGCCGGACCTCGCAATGCAGGTGGACCGCCGCGTAGTTCCAGGTGGGGACGACGCCGGGCGTCTCATACCAGCTTGGCGTGATGTAGCTTGACGGCCCGAGGATCGCGACCGTCAGTTTTGGCAGCTGTTCAAGGCGGCGGCACATGGCATTGGCGCGGGCGAGATGCAGTTCCAGCGTCGCACCGTCGACCTGCGTGGCGCTCGCTGCGTGCTCGGGGTCGCGCAGGAACACCGGAGCGTGGGTCAGCGAGACATCCGTTCCACCCGCATGGATAAGGGTGGCGAAATCATACGCTTCGACGAGCCCGAGAATGCGATCGGGCCGCGTTTCGGAAAAGGGGGCGGGTGTGTACATTCAGTTTCTCTCTGGCGCGGTCAGTGCAATGGCTTCGAGCGAAAGATCGCCATACATCAGCTTGAGATGACGATGTGCGATCTCCATGTGCTCGCGCATCAGGCGGGCTGCCGTTTCCGCATCCTCCCTGCGCAGGGCAGCGACGATATCGGCGTGATAGCGGCTGTTCTCGCGGGACCATTCACCGTGCAGTTCATGGGCAGCGCTTTCACGCGCCGTGGCATTGACGAGGATCCCCACGATGACCTCGATCATCAGAAGCAACAGCCGGTTTGGAACGCAGCTGGCAATGATCGTGTGAAATTCGAACTCGGCTTCGCGCTGGCGGCGACGGCTGCGCTCGTCATGTGCGGGTATCGATGACAGCTCGATCTGGGCGTCGAGCCTATCAAAGGTCTCTTCGTCAATGTGCCCGACGACCGAGTACATCAGCTGAACCTCGATCGTGGAGCGCAGCTCGTAAATGTCGTCGATCGTCACTTTCTCGAAATAGCAGAAGTTCTGCACGGCCTGGATCGACTCGAGAACGCTGCTGCCGGTGACGATTGGACCGCCATTGGGCCCGGTCTTCATCCGCACCAGCCCCTGAACTTCCAGCTCTTTCAGGGCTTCGCGGATGGTGGCGCGACTGGCGCCGAAGGCGGTGATCATTTCCTTTTCGACGGGCAGGCTATCACCGGGTTCAAGCCCTTCGGTGATGATCCATGACCGGATTTCGCCCGCAATGACCGACGACCGTTTGGGTGTCCGGGTAAGAAGGTGGCTCAATCGGCGTGAATTCTTGCGCCCCTCCCCGTCCTGCGTCGATGTCATGAGATTCCTGTCCTTGATGGTTCGGATACAGCCGGGGGCCGGTCTGGCCCCCGGCCCTGAGGTTATTTCGCGTCGGCGGTCGCGACGTTTTCGGGCCAGATGACCTGGTTCTGTCCGTCCTGCATCTGGGCGACAGGCACGGGAATCGCATCGGCGCCAGACCGCACCGTGTGATCTTCGCCGAACTGCATCCGTCCGATCAGGCACTCGTAATCCGTCTTGCCGATCTCTTCTGAAATGGCGGCCGCCTCGGTGGAGCCCGCCGCATCGACGGCCCGCAGGGCTACGAGCATGGTGCAATAGGCGTGCGCATGGCTGTAGTTGGCCGGGGTGTCGAATTCGGCCTCGATGCGGTCACTGAATTCCTGGTGGGCCGGCGTGATCTCGGGGCTGAACTGAAGGGCTGCCCAGATCAGACCGTCGGCGATTTCGGGGGCCACTTCCATGAACTCGGGTCGGGTCGGGTAGAAGATCGCAAGGTGCGAGGCTTCCAGCGCCTGCTCGTCCAACTGGCGCACGAAGGAGGTGCCCGAGTTGGCAAGGGTGAAGACCGAGATCAGGACATCGGGATCAAGGCCGCGCAGTTTCGAAAGCTGCGGGTAGAAGTCGGTCGTGCCGGTGGGCGTGGTTTCGGTGGCGATCACCTCCCAGCCATCTTCCTCGAACAGCTTTCCGATCTGTTCCGCATTGGCGAGGCCATAGTCGGTATCCTCGACCACGAAGGCGATCTGCTTGTTGCCTTCCTCGATCACGTCGTTTTCGAAGGCCCACTTGTAGAACCCGTGGACCGCCTGGCCGTAACCGTCGCTGTTGTAGTTGCCCTTCCAGTAATATTCATACCGCTCCGGGTCGGAGAGGACCTTGTCCGCGATGGCCGAGGACACCGGCTCGGCGCTCAGGATCGGCACACCGTATTGCGGAGCCATCTCCATCAGCGCCATGGTGACGTGGCTGTGCAGCGTGTCGCCGATGATCATGTCGACGGAATCCTGCGTCATCAGACGCTGGGCCGCACTGATGCCAACCTCGGGCTTGGAGTTGGAATCCTCGAAGACGAGGGTGGCGGTCGGCGGGGTGTCGGACACCGTTTCCACCATGCCGGCATTCCATTCCTTCACCGCAAGCTCCATGCCCTGACGATGGGCGGCACCGGTATTCGCGGCAGGGCCCGTCATCGGTCCGATGACGCCGATCGTGACCTCCTGGGCGGAGGCGAGGGACGCCGCTCCGCTGGCAAGCGCGGCAGAGAGGATTCCTGCGGTCAGTATTTTCCTGGTCGTGGTGGTCATGTTCTATCTCCAGTTGGAAGGACTAGGTGAATTGGCCAGGACGGCGGACTTCTTTTGAATTTGGTCCGTTCATGTCCGGGACGTGGTGCCACGTCGCTGTCTGAGCTTCAGGGCGGCCAGTCCCTGAGGCGCGACGAAGACGAAGAAGATGATGCCCGTACCGTAAAGAAGCATGCGGAAATCGCCGAATTCCCGCAGCATCTCGGACGCTACGGTAAGAAGAAGGGCCCCGTAGACCGGCCCGAAGAAGCGTCCGACGCCGCCGACGATGATCATCGCCAGAAGCGTGATCAGCATTTCGGGTCCGGCAACCGAGATTGGCGTCAGGATCATGACGTAATGCGCATAGATCGCCCCGCTCAGGCCAACCACGCCCGCGCTCAGCGCGAAGGCGAAGATCTTCCACCGGGACAGATGCACGCCCAGGCTTTCCGCCGCAGCTTCGGCATCGCGAATGGCAAAGAAGGTCAGACCGGTCCGCGAGGTCAGCAGCGCCAGCAACGCAATATGAACCGTGACGAAGAAGACGGCCGCCAGCGCATAGGAACCGACCGCGTTGCCGACGCCGAACCGTAGCGTCATGTCACCGATGTGGATGGGGTCGAACGTCGGAATGCCCCAGAACCCCAGTTCGCCGCGCGTGATTTCCTTGAGATTCGAAAAGATCAGCCGCACGATTTCGGCAAAGGCGAGGGTGACGATCGCGACGTGGGGCATCGACCGAATCCGCAGGATCGGAAAGCCGATGATGACCCCCGCAATGGCAGCGGTCAGTGCCCCGACCCAGATCGTCAGCCAGGGGCTGATACCACCGTAATAGGCGACGATGGCCGAGATATAGGCGCCGATCGCAAAGAAGGCATGATGCCCCAGTGTCTTCAGGCCAAGCATTCCCAGCGTCAGGTTCCAGCCGCTGGCGAAGATCGCAAAGATCAGAAAGATCGTAAGGATGTGAAGGATATAGTCATTCAGCGGCAGGAACGGCACGACAAGCAGACAGGCCGCGATCCCGAGCAGCACCAGATAGGGGCGGCGTCCAAATACTTCGAGCATGGATCAGCCCTCCCTTCCGGCAAAGAGACCGTTCGGCCGGAACCAGATGACAATGATAAGGAACGTGAAGGCGATGACGTCCCGCCATTCGGTCGGCGCAAAGGCGACGCCCACGGATTCGATCATGCCCAGCAGGAAGCCCGCCGCGACAGCGCCGCCGAAGGATCCCAGCCCGCCAAGGATCACCACCGCGAACCCCTTCAGCAGATAGGCGACGCCCATCCACGGGTTCACGGTCACGAGCGGCGAAAGCAGGATCGCGCCGGCTCCGGCCAGGACGGCGGAAATCGCGAAGACCGCAGTATGGACCAGCCCCGAAGGAATGCCCACCGCCAGCGCCGCCTCTGCATCCTGGGCCGTGGCCCGGACCATCCGGCCAAGGGGGGTGCGATACAGAACGAAGGCGCACAGGCTCATGATCAGCACAGCAAAAACAAGGATCGCGATCCGCTGCCATGGCATCCGAATGTCGCCGATGACCGCGACACCGCTGAAAAAGTAGGGCAGGGTGCGGAACTGCTCACCCCAGACTAGCTGCGCGGCGCTTTGCAGTGCGATCGACAGGCCTATGGTGGCGGCGATGACCTGAAAGGCCCAGTCGTTGCGCGCCAGCAGCGGCGCAATCGTGGCCCGCTGGATCAGCGCCCCGGCCCCGCCGACAAGCACCAGAGTCAGGAACGAGGCGAGGGCCACGTTTAGCTCGAGCGTCACGGCGAAGAACAGAACGAGGTAACCGGCGATCATCATCAATTCGCCATGGGCGAAGTTCAGAACGCGGGTCGTGCCGTAGACCAGCGCGATGCCGGATCCCACGAGGGCATAGATCGACCCCGTTATCAGTCCGTTCAGGATAATTTCGATCACGCTGCTCATTTCGCTGCTGCTCCGACACCCAGGTAGACGCGTTTCACTTCGGGGTGATCCAGCATCTCTTCGCCCGATCCGCTCAGCACCACGCGGCCACTTTCCAGCAGGTATCCCCTGTGGCTCAGCGCGAAGGAGAGCTTGGCGTTCTGTTCATTGAAGAGAATGGCGACCCCTCTTTCGTTGATTGATTTCATGATGCCCGACACGGTTTTAACCATGATCGGCGACAGGCCGAGGAACGGCTCGTCCATCAGCAGCACACGCGGATCGGCCATCAGGCCGCGGGCGATCGCCACCATCTGCTGCTGCCCGCCGCTCAGCTTTCCGGCGGTTGCGTTCAGGTGGGGTTTGAGATCCGGAAGCGTGTCCAGAACCTCGTCGAAGGCCCGGCGCGCGTCCTTTTGCGGCCGTGTAAAGGCGCCAAGAAGGATGTTCTCACGAACGCTCATCCGCGGGAAAAGCCGGCGGCGCTCCAGCACGATGCTCATGCCCTGACGCGGCCGCGTGGTCGCCGATTTGCCCTGCAGGTCGGTGCCGTTCAGGATGACCGCGCCCGATGATGCCTTCTTCAGCCCCATGGCCGCTTTCAGGACCGTGCTCTTGCCCGATCCGTTTGGCCCCATGACCGAAACGATCTCGCCGCGCCCGACAGACATCGACACGTCCCAAAGGACCTGCGTCGAGCCGTAATGCACATTGATACCCTTCAGCTCAAGCATCGCTATCTCCCAGATAGATACTGCGGACGGCCGCGTGTTCGGCGACCTCCTGCATGGTGCCTGTCACGAGGACCTTTCCGCGATTGAGGAAGATCGCCTCGTCGGCGAGGCCGAAGAGCACCTCCATGTTGTGCTCAACGACCAGGACAGTGATCCCACGCTCTTCGCGCAGCCGTCTGATCAGGTCGAGGATCTGCGGAATGCTGGGCCGATCGACGCCGCCGGTGACCTCGTCGAGAAGAAGCAGACGGGGTTTTGTCGCCAGGGCGCGGGCCAGTTCCAGTCGCTTTCGCTGCCCGGTGCTGAGCGTGCGCGCGGGTTCGTCAAGCTTGGCGCTCAGGCCAACAAACTCGACGTACTCGGCAGCCTCGTCGCGGGCGGCAGCCATGCTTTGCCCGCGCGACACGATGGCGACCATCACGTTCTCGATCACCGTCAGCCCGCTGAAGGGCTGCGTGATCTGGAATGTCCGCGCGATTCCCTTCGCGCTTCGAAGGCTGGAGGTCGCCTTCGTCACGTCCGTATCACCCAGGCGGATAGATCCCTGCGACGGAGGCACCACCCCGGCCACCACATTGAAAAGGGTGGTCTTTCCGGCGCCGTTCGGGCCGAGGATGGCCATGGTTTGACCTTCCCTTACGGTAAGGTCGACACGGTCAAGCGCGACAACGCCGCCAAACTGGACGGTCGCTTGACTGACTTCCAACAAGTTTGCTGTCATTGGCACTCCAGACTTTGCTTGCGGCCAAGCCTGCATGGTCGGGGTCCAGTGACGCAACAATTAATGATAATAAATATAAGAAATGGTATTTTTTCGGGCAAACACGGCGGCAGTTGGTCATATTTTCTTCACGTTTTAGATGATCTGCCGCCCTTCCTGCCGGCCGCCGGACTGTTTGAAGCTGGAGTCTTGAGACGTGTTTTGCCGGCTGCGAGGCCGGGGGCTGGCCTGCTAACCGTTGAGCGGTTTCTTCGGCATCAACGGGTAGGTTGAAGTCCCGCAATCATCGAAACGAGGGGCGGATTCTGTTGAAAAGCCCTATGCTTGATCTGGACTGTGGCGTCTGGTTCCCTTGATTTTTGGGGATCTGAAGGGTTTGCGATGCTTGGAAATCAGAAGGTCCATGCCCGGCTATTCTGCGGATTTGATCCGGAGGACAACCTTGATGCCCGTGCTGTCGATTGGCAGGTGCAACGGCCCTTTGGAGCCACGATAAGGGATGTTGACGGCGAGGGTCTTCTGGCCCCTCTCGGCAGATTGCTTTGCAATCGCCTGCCGGGCAATGGGACGGCTCAGCGTGCTGAAGTCGGGCACCGACCAGTCAAGGCCGACCAGGCGCAACAAGCTTTCGACGAACCCGGTCGTCTGCCGCAGCGCCATGCCGAACAACACCTTCATTGTCAGGCAAGTCTGAATGGCAGAATTGCTGTAAGTCTGCTGGCGACCACGCTTGCCTGTCGGCGCGGCCTCCCAGATCATCTCGGGATCGAACCAGATAGTCAGCGAGCCCCGGCGCCTGAGCGCTTCACTGTAGGCTGGCCAGTTTTTTGTCTTGTAGGTCGGGGATGTAGGTCTGCTCATGCATACCAGCTACCATGCTGAATTCACGAGATGAATCCCTCACAGGATTCGTGCAACAGAGCCATTTGGGTCTCGGTCTCTGACAGTATTCGGGAGAAAATGGAGGCCCGGGATGTTTTGACCCATAACCCGATGCGCAAAATCCGCAAAGTGCGCATCGGCGTGGGTTATTCTTGGTATTACCTCCACAACCTAGGCTCAGGGCCCATTGATTTCAGAGGAAGGGCATGGTTCACCGCGCGAAAACTGAGCGGTGATATGTCTGATCTCTTCTGGCTGGGCGATGCGCTGATGGCGCGTCTAGGCTCTGGACTCAAAACCACGCGCCGCGAACGAGTTGGCAATCCCATCTAAACTCAACGCTTCGGCCAAGCCTCAGTTCAGCGTGCAGGCATGGACCTCAGCGCATTGAGCTGATCGCGGCCAATGACCCTTTCGATCGTCCAAAAGGTCAATGACAGGGCTTTGTCCCTCGACATGGTCTTGTCGGTCCCACGCCGCAGCCACAGGCCGTCGATCTGAGCCCCGATGGAATAGCTCAACTGGGCGGCTTCATCCTTTGATAGAATCGGAAGCACCGCCGACGCCACGTTCGACGACAGCCGCGCATAGAACAGCTTCTGCAGCTTCGCGAACCTGGGGTCGCTCCCCGAGGCGGCGCAGATGGATAGCCAAGCGCAGGCGATCTTTTCTTCGAAATGGCTGTCGGGAAAATTGCCTTCGATGATACCGGCAAGCCGCTCCCACCGGGTCGTGGCGTGGCGCATGTTATCGACGACCTGCTCTACCAAAACCCTGTTGTTCTGGCGCACCATGGCAAAGAGGACTTCGTCCTTACCGGAGAAATAGTAGGTCAGGATGCCCTGAGACATCCCAGCCTCCTTGCAGATGCGCGTGGTGGTCAGACCAGACAGGCCATGCCGCAGGAAGACACGATGCGCCCCGTCGATCAGTTCCTGCCGCCGCAGGTCCTCGATGCGTGTCCGGCCGGGTTTTTTTGCGGCCCGTGTCTTCGCCATTCTCGACCTCAAGGTTCAATTGCGCCTCAGCATGCGATCCGCGATCATGGCGAGCAAGGCAATCGACAGACCGGACACAAGGCCAAGACCGGCATTTGCGTTTCCGAGCGCGATATAGACTTGCTGCCCCAGATCACGCGTGCCGACAAGTGCCGCGATGACCAGCATCGAGATCGCATACATGATCGTCTGGTTCACGCCAAGTCGGATGGCGGGGCCGGCCAGCGGGATTTTTACGTCGGTCAGCATCTGCCAGCGGGTGACCCCCATCTGCCGGGCCGCCTCGACGAGGTGGGGTGGCACGCCGCGCAGCCCGTGTTCGACATAGCGGATCGGCGGGACAACCGCGTAGACCATGATCGCGATCAGCGCTGTGAACTCACCCACGCGGAAGAGCATGAGGGCGGGGATCAGAAAGACGAATTGCGGCAGCGTTTGCAACGCGTCGGCAATGGGGCGGACGATCTTCGAAATCATGTCGTTTTCGGCGGCGGCGACGCCTATGGCCCCGCCGATCAATATGCAGAGCATCACCGCGATCCCCGTCAAGTAGAGCGATTGCACGAAGGGTTGCCACATGCCCGACAGCAGGATCAGCGCCAGCGCGCCCAGCACCGTTGCCGCGAGGCCCGCACCGCGCTGCAGGCTGGCGGCCAGCAGAGCGATGATCACAATGCAGGGCCAGGGGAAGCGGGCAAGGCCGGAATATAGGACGAGGCCGGTGAAGAGGACCAGAAGGGCCAGGCCCAACTGGCGGCGGGCAACGATCCCGGCCAGCGCCAGCACCGTGATGCCAATGGCCGGGATAAACCATGGTGGGGCCGTGAAGCCCCAAACCATCGGGCTGGCCGAGGCAATGACACCGATGCGCATCGGAAGGATTATTCCGTAATTGAGGCCGTTGCGCAGGGCCGAGAAGAACGGATCGCTCCAGCCAACGAAGACAAGCAGCCAAGCGTCCAGCGTCTTGGCTGCGGCAAAGCCGAAGCCTCGGGGAAGGATGTCAAGCGAGGGGAAGGCGATGCGCACCAGTGCCCCGGCCGCGACGATGGCGATCATCACCGGCACCAGCCAGCGATCAGGGGCAAGGACAACGCCCCGGGGCGACCCGGTGGCCAGCGCGCCGGTGATCCGGTCAAGCACGATGGCCATGGCCACGATAACGACACCGGACAGTAGGCTGCGGCCCAGTTCGGCCGAGCGCATGGCCGACAGGACCTCCCATCCGATATCGTTGAACCCACCGATGATGGCGACGATGATCACCATGCTCAGAGAGGCCATGGTTGTTTGGTTGACCCCGACCAAAAGCTGGCGCCGCGCGGCGGGTAGCTTGGCCGTCCAGAATAACTGAGCCGGGGTAGCGCCATTCATTCGCCCGGCTTCCAGGATGACGGGCGGTACGCCGTGCAGGCCCACGATCGTGTTCCGCGCCATCGGCGGGATGGCAAAGATCACGCTGGCGATCATGCCCGCCGAGGGGCCGAAGCCGAAGACAATCAGAAGGGGGATCAGGTAGGCGAAGGCCGGGAAGGTTTGCATCAGGTCCAGGATGACCGTCAGTACACCTTCGATCCGCGCCCAGAGGTGGCCCGCCACGCCCAGGGCGAAGCCGATCAGGATTGCCGGGGGCAAGGACAGCAACACGATTGCGAAGGTGTTCATCGCCTGCGGCCAGTACCCGACGGTAACGATGTACAGTTGCATGGCAACGCCAAAGAAGGCCAGCCCGCGTCCAGCGGTCCGCAGGGCCAGCAGAAACAGCACCAGGGTGAAGAACGGCCAAGGCACGAAAAGCAGAACCTGGCGCAGCCACCTCAGCGGCACGGCGATCAGCGTGGCAAGGCCGCGGCCCAGCGGTTGCAAGGTCTCAAAGGCCGGGTCCAGTATGAGATTCAGCCAATCGGCCAGCGGGAGTTGCCATGACTGGGGGAAGGCTGAGACCCAGGGCAGATGCGGTGCGGCCAGGACCAGCAGGAAACAGGCGACAAAGGCGGCACCCCAGAGCGATAGGCGGGCAAGTCTGGTCATTTCAGCGCCCCGTGTCATTGTCCTGGCGGCCATGCTGCCCGAGGATACGCAGAACCCGCGCGGCCGAAAGTTGACCGCCGCCGTACTTGCCCTTGGGCCGCACGGTGAATCCCGTAGCGCCGGTCGCGATATCGTTGAGAAGGGACTCAACAGTCCGGTCGCCGTCCACCTCTCGAGCGCCCGCCTCGGCGTCGTCCGGCATGGCAATGTCCCCAAGGCGCAGGACCGCGGCCGGCGAGACATCGGCGGTAAAATCGGCGACGTAATCGTCGGCGGGCCGAAGGATCAGATCCGCCGGGCTGCCAATCTGTACAACGCGGCCGTCGCGCAGGATGGCGATGCGATCGGCCAGCCGGCAAGCCTCGGCAATGTCGTGGGTAATGAAGACGATCGTCTTGTGCAGGCGCTGCTGAAGGTCGAGGAACTCGTCCTGCATCTGCCGGCGGATCATCGGATCGAGCGCCGAGAAGGGTTCGTCGAGGAACCACAAGTCGGGCTCCACCGCCAGGCTGCGGGCGATGCCCACCCGTTGCTGCTGACCGCCAGAGAGCTGATGCGGAAAGGCATTCTCGCGCCCGTCAAGGCTGACAAGCTCAATCATCTGCCGGGCTCGTGCTTCCCGTTCGGCCCTCGGCAAGCCTTGCAGTTTCAGAGGGTAGGCAACGTTTCCCAAGACGGTCAAATGCGGCATGAGCCCGAAGTTCTGAAAGACCATGCCCATCTTGTGGCGCCGGATCTCGATCAATTCGCGCGGAGAGACGGACAGCAAATCCTTGCCATCCAGCCGGACCTCTCCGAACTCGGCGTCGATCAGCCGCGTCAGGCAGCGGATCAACGTAGATTTGCCTGACCCGGACAGGCCCATGATCACGAAGATCTCGCCCTCTTGTACCTCGAAACTGACATCGACCAGCGCCGGTATTCGACCGGACTCCCGAAGCTGCCGCGCAAACGCCTCACTCCCTTTTGCCAGCCCCGGCGTCTGGACGCGACGGAGGGGAGATCCGTAGACCTTCCAGAGGTTCCGGCAGGAGATTTTGATCGGGCGTGGATTGGCTTGCGCGGCGCTTGATGGGGGCATGGGCTGTCCGTTTGTCGTGGCTGATGCGGCGGAACGGCGTCTTCAGTTGACGGCGGCGTCGATCCAAGGTTGCCAGACATCGGGGTTGGCCTCGACCCAAGCTGCCACGACCTCCTCCAGGGGCTGTCCATCCTCGAGGATTGCGGACATCATCTGTTCCTGCGCCGAAGAGGAAACCTGAAGCAATTTCAGGATCTCGTAGCCGGCCGGCCACTTGTCGGCAAAGCCCGACCAAACCACCTTCTCGACCTGGGGAAGCTGCACGCATTTGTCGGGATCGTCGCTTGCGCAGGGGGGCATGTCGAGCCAACCGAGATCAATTTCGGCCAGCACATGATGCGGCGCCCAGAACATTAGCAGCAGAGGGCTTTCCGTGGCAACCGAGGCGCGCAATTCGGCCAGCATTGCACCTTCGGATCCGCCGGGAATGGCCATCAAAGGCAGATCGTTGTCGGCGATAATCTCGCCACTGCGCGAGCCCCAGTCGGCGGGATAATCCAGCAGGCGGCCATTGGGCAGCGTATCCGTCGTCGCAAGCGCAGCGGCGCAGGCCGGATCCTTGAGCGCGGTCCAGTCTGGCAAGCCGGGACAGATCTCTTCCATGAATTTCGGGTAGGCCCAACCCTCGCGGGTCTCCAGGCCGAGCGATCCTATGTTCTCGATGTCGCCGGCTGCCAGCGCCTGGGGATAGATGTCGCCGACGTTGTTGCTCCAGATCTCGACCGTGGCGCTGAGGGTGCCGTCGGACAAGCCTGAATATTGCGGGAAGCTACCGGCGGTGATGTATTCGACGGTGTAGCCTGCCTTTCCCAGCACCATTCCAGCGATCTGTGTCGAAACCTGCGCGCCGGTCCATTCCAGAACGGCCAGTTTGATCGGGTCCTGCGTGTCGCCCAGCTCGGCCGCCATGGCGGCGCCCGTAGTCAACATGGCGCCGATGGCAAGGGCCGAGGCGGCGGTGTGGGGCGTGCGTTTCTTCATCATTTATTTCCCTGTTCTTGTTCTTGTTCTTGTTCTTGTTTGCGTTATCCGATCGGTCCGTTTCAGAACCGGATCGCGTAACGGGCTGGAGCCCGGCCTTCGGCCAGTTCGCGCAGTGCGCGCCCGGCGTCTTGGATAGGAATTTCGGTGACGGTGGAGGTTAGCGGATCTTTGACCTGTATCTGCATCAGCGCATCCATCTGCTGCATGGTCCCCACCGATGTGCCAGTGATGGTGATGCCCGAGCCGGTCAGCCATTCCTGGTTCAGCGGCACCGGTTCGGACACCATGGCGGCGGCGACGACTCGACCCAGCGGGCGGACCATGTCGAGCATCGGCTGCCAGGTGCCCGTGGTGGGCGCGAAATTGATGCAGACATCGGCGCGTGCGCGGAGGGTCTCGATCTCCGTGGCATCGGCACCATTGACCGCGAGGCTGGCACCATTGGCCTGCGACAACGCCAGTTTCGATGGATCGCGGTCGACGGCGATGACATGGGCGCCGCGGCGCTTGGCGAACTGGATCGCATACTGTCCAAGGCCACCGCAACCGAACACGGCACAGCATTCGCCCGGCTCGAGCTGGGCCCGGTCGAGCGCGCCATACGCCGTCAGCCCCGCACACATCAGTGGCGCCAGCGCCGAGGCCTCGCCGCCCGGCACGCGGGCCGTGAAAGCAGCATTGGTTACGACGTATTCCGCGAAGGTGCCGGGCACATCCAAGCCGTGCGCCCGCTGGGACTGGCAGAAGTTGTGCAGCCCCGCGCGGCATTCGATACATGTGCCGCAGGTGTCATGCAGCCAAGCAGCGCCGGCGCGATCCCCGATTGCCCAGCCTTCCACACCCTCGCCTATAGCCGCGACGGTGCCTACCCCCTCATGGCCCAAGATGAAGGGGTCGGGCGTGTTGCCGGTGTGATAGCTACCTTCCCAGATGTGGACATCGGAATGGCAGACACCGGAAGCTTCGAGCTGGATCAGAAGTTGGCCGGGTCCCGGTTCGGGTCGGGGTATCCGCTTCACGACAAGCGGGGATCCATAGTTCACGAGGACGGCTGCCAACATCGTTTCGGTCAAGGACAAGTCTCCGTCGAATTGGGGGCCGTGAATTCGGCCAAGATTGGCTGTTGCACGCCATCTAGAGTTTCACACAGAAATTTGTTAGAGTGAACAATATTTTGTATAAACGGTAAATTTCGAGTAACTGCAAAAGCTTAGTTGAATGTCCGGCTGGTCGTTTCTTCAGATCTAGTTGCCAATTCTGCGTGCCGTTCCATAACTCGTCCCGGCCCAAAACGGCCGTCGCGAATCAGTTTAATAAGAGCCCGGAACAGGTCGTTTGGTGTTCTGGAGATCCGCACCGGCGAGGCGCGTCCAGCGCGGGATCTGCGCCTTGAGGTTCGGGGCTGCTCAGGAGGGCGTTGTTGCAGAACTTTGACTGCAGACGTTTCACAACAGGAATCTAGGCGGTTAGACGGGGCGTATGAGCAAGCCTCCTTCCACCCGCTACCGCACTAAGAATTGGTCCAGCTACAACGCTGCGCATGCGCGGCTCGATGTTGATCTGGGTCGACCGAGACATGGCTTGGCTGGCGCCGCATGAAGGCCGCCGTGCCGTCGTCCGGGCTTTCGATCGTGCGGTACTTCAGGACGAATGCCGTCACGCCAAGATCGGCAAGGCGGCGCGCGACCGCCATGCTTTGCTCATAGGCCAGTCCGACGAAACCGCCGCCGGGCGCGATGATCACCGCGGTGCCGTTCGCCGCCTCTTTCGTTGGCCGGATGACCTCCAGCGTCGGCGCGCTGATATTGAAGACGAATATCTGGCCCTCTACGAGGTCCTGGCTTTCGGGGCGGGGCAGAGGCACGACCGTGCCTGCCGGATAAAGCGATATGACTGTGTCGGCCATTGCCGCCATCGGCACTGGGAGAGCGCAAAGCGCAAGAATGCGGATCACCTTAGAACCTCCTGCTGATGTTGAAGAGGATCTGCCGCTCGGCCCCGGGAACCACGCGACCACCCATGTAGCCATACATCGGCAGGTCGTACTCCGTATCCAAGAGGTTCTTTACCGCCAGCGCATAGGTCGTGCCACCCTGCGTATAGCTGGCCGAGGCGTTCACCGTTGCATAGCCACCTGTCTCATAGGTGTTTGCCTGATCGAGCGGGGTGGACGAGACCGCGTGAAGTCCGGCACCTGCGCGCCAGCCTTCACCGCTGGTCGTCCGCGTATCGTAGTCCGCCCAGATGCCGCCGGAATGGCGCGGTACGCCGGGAAGCTTTGACCCGGCAGGTGCGCCCAGCGGGATGTCTGCCGTCAGTTCGGCGTCGGTATAGGCATAGTTCGCCGTGACTTTCCATGCGCCGCCTGGTTGCCAAACCGCATCCAGCTCGACGCCTTGCGAGCGCTGTTGGCCTTCGGTGATACTCGTCAGGTATGTCGGGTCGGTCGGATCGGTGACGGGCACATTTTCGCGCTCGATCCGGAAGGCGGCGATACTGCCGGATACCGCGCCTCCATCGTATTTCAGACCGATCTCGGTCTGGCGGGAAAACTCCGGCTTCGGCATCGACGAGTAGAAATAGAAGGCATTGGCTTTCATTCCCTCGCTGTAGCTGGCAAAGGCCGACCATTGATCCGTAAGGTCATAGACCGCGCCGATCCGGGGCAGGAGCCTTGTTGCTTCGAGCGTGTCGCGTCGGCTGTAGCCCGCGGAATCGTAGACCGTCTCCAGATGTGCCAATCGCAGCCCGCCAAGGAGGTGCAGCCGTCCGACGGAAGATTGCATCTGCACAAAGGCCCCGGAGGTCGTGTAGGTGCCGTTGCCTTCGCCCATGGCCAGCGTCGAGGGCATGCTCCACGCGGGCCATGCGCCCGGGTTCGCCAGATCGTTGCTCCCGGCGTAGTCCATGTACATCAGCGAATAATCTTCGATCAGCGAATAATCCGCGCCGAAGAGAAGCACGTGGTCCCAACCCCCAGTGCTGAAATGCCCCTCGAAGGAAGTGTTGAAGCTGTATTCGGTCTGCTCGCCCGGCACGTAGGAATTATAGAGGTTCCAGTCGGTCGGTCCTGCATCAGGCGCGTTGGACAGGATAATCTGGGTGATCTGTTCGACCTCGTTCTTGCCGTAGCGGAACTGGGTGCGATTGGACCACTGATCGTTGAAGTCATGCTCCAGCGTAAAGGTCAGCTTGCGCGTTTCCGTGTGGCTGTCGGGAATGTCGGGATCGCCGATGTAGAGATCGCGGTCGATGTCGAAACCCCCTGCCACCGTGCCGACTGCGGGCAGGCCCTGATATTCCTGCTGCTCCCAGCGGGACAAATACCCTTCGACCGTCAGGCGGGTATCTGTCCCGTATCCGAAGGTCAGGGACGGGCTGAGCGAGTAGCGATCCGTTTCGATCACATTCTGGTCCGCCTCGGAACGGCCATAGCTGCCGTTCATGCGGAACAATACGGTGTCCGACAACTGCCGATTGATGTCAAAGGAAGGCTCGACGTAGCGGTTCGTCCCGAATGTCAGGCCAAGCTCGGTGAAGTTTTCTGGCTTGGGTTTTTTGGTCACGATGTTGACCACCCCGCCGAGCGGAGTGCCCACGCCACCGCCGTAGAGGATGGCATTCGGCCCCTTCAGCACTTCAATCCGTTCGACGCCTGCCATAGCGTTGGCGTCGCCCGTGTTGATATAGCTTGTGATGCCGTCCCGGTAGAACTCGGCCGGGAAACCTCGCAACAGGGTGGATTCAAAGGCGGGTGTCTGAAGCGGGATCGTGCCTTGGGCCCCGCTGACGTTGCCAAGCGCCTCGGACATGGTGGTGACGGCCTGATCCTCCAGCAGCTCGGGCGACAGGACCTGAACGGATTGTGGGGTCTGCTGAAGGGGGGTTGCGGTGCGCGTTGCGCTTGAAATCGCATCGGCACGGTAGCCGTCGATGACTGCGCCGTTCTCCAGACCCTGAATGATGATCGGATCGAGAGCGATGGTCCCGAGGTCCGTGACCTCTTGGGCATGGGCAGAGGTAGCACATAGGGATGTGCTGGCGAGCAGGAGCCCGGCCAGCTTCAGGGGGTGTTTCATGGAGTTTCCGAAATGAAAATGCCACGTCAGCGGACGTCGTCAGACCACCGGCATGCTGTAGGAAGGTAAACCCGGACGTGACTTATCGCGTCCGGTATTGCCACTTCAGCTCATTTCAGGAGGGGCACGAGGCGCATGACAGTGGTTTCGTGCCTGTGCTTCGCGATAGAGAGGCGCGCTCTCCTTCCAGCCGGTGCTCGGAATGAAAACGCGCCAGATGCCGACTGGAGCCGGTAAGGGCGTATCCGGGGTCAGATGGCAGAACGGGCAGTGATGCTCGTGTCCGAGATGGTCACCGCAGATGTCGTCAAGGGACAGACCAAGCGCTGCGACTTCGGCACGCATGATCGTGGTTTCATCAGGCGCCATCATCCGTGCGGAAGCGATGCTACCGACTGCCAGAAGCAGTACGGCGAACAATGTGGTTACGATATGGCGTGCGCGGTATTCCATTATTGCGTGTTACAAGCCCGACGCACATTTCGCCATCATCTTCAGGCGCTGAAGGCCCGGAATGCGACGAATAACCTCGCCTTCCATTCCAAGGGCTCGTGACTAAGGAGTAGTGCAAAGTAAGCAGCTTCTCCCAGCCATCTCGGTCAGGGGATTCCGCCAAATGACTCAAAGGAAAGCGCATCAATGGCGCAGGCGGACTTGGGTGTTGGGGCGCCGACTATCGCCCCCACCTCAGAACTTTGCCATCTCGGAACGTCAACGTCCGCCAGAAACGCCAGAACCTCTGCTTTGAAGGCTTCCGGGTCTTCCCAGTTTAATGAATGTCCAGCCGAAGGAAGTATCGCAGGGCGGGGGGCAGGTCAGGCCCAGTCTCCAGATCCTCCACCGTCGCATGCTTGCGCCACTTCGCGACGGACTTGGGATTGATGCTCAGTTCCTTGCTCAACTGCGCTAGCGAAGCTTGCGATCGCTGTATTGTAGCTTTGACGGCGCACGTGGTCGCGGCGCTCACGTGACGAACTTGTCCCATAGTGCTTCCTTCCAAGACATAGGAAAGATCTCACCATCAAACCGTGGGATCAATCACCTAGGGCGATAGCATCATAAACTGACTGATTGCGGCGGCGATACCGAGCATACGAGGCGAATGGCCTGTTGGATGTCACTCAGAACTGACCCAGCATTGTCACCGAGAACTGACCCGCCCGTTTGTTATGTCTTCTGGTTCATGACGTGGTCAATGGCGCTGTATCCTTCCGTTTCTTTTTCGCTGTCTCGGAGCTGGCTTTGAAGCGGTAGCTGTCGTTTCCGGTCTCGAGGATGTGGCAGCGGTGGGTGAGGCGCGTTGCATGTTCAAGTCCAGTGCATGAGGGAGCCATCCCGGCCGCATCGGAGAGGCAGCAGGGCGGGCTATATGGGGTACAGGATGAACGCGCGTGTTCCGCGGTGCCTTTAGGCAAAGGTGGGCGGGATGGAAAAAAGAAAGTCTTGCGAAAACAATAGGCTCCGAGAGTTTTCGACGCGCTGTTTCCGCAGTCCTGGCTCGCCATGACATGACATCGGACCAGGTTCTCGCATCGGAGTTCGGCATGAAATTTCTTCGATACGCAACCAAGTGGGGAGTCGGAGGGATGTTTGCCTCCCGTTATGGTGGCGCGATGGGGCGAGTGTTTTCCGCATAGGATGTACGACTGGCGTCTTTGGGGAATCACGCACAGGGGATTGCACGCCCTTGCCTGGCGAAAGGATACCGCGAGGCTGGTCGCCATAGTTCCCCGGCTGTCACGCCTTCTGTTCAAAACGACGCCATCCGACCAACGCGTCACGCTTTTCCTCGACCTCTTGCGACAAGGTAACTTGGGCTTGAGCGGCGCTTAGCATGCAATGTCTATGCTGGTCTCGACGGGGACTTACGGTCGCTCGGCGTGCATCCTGGGCGCCTCGCTCCCATAATCACATACGGCCCGGACCGGACCTTCACACGCTGCGCAGCTAAGGTCGGCTTCGAGTCCACTTTGACCGAATGCCGCACAACACCCCAAAGGCTGCTTTGCGGATTGCTATCGCTTGATAGACCAGACCATTGCGGTCTCGTAACCAGCAGATTCCAGCAACTCGATCTTGGAAGCCCAACCCGCCGGACAGACGACAAACGCGGCTCCTATCCCACGGTTCACGAATGCCGCCTCAGCCGCTCGCAATAGCGCGCTCGCACCCTCACCACCGTGGTTGAGAGCCACCGGGTTGGCCAGTTCAGAGTGGTAGAAATCGTCAATCACTCCCGTCCCCGTGATGTTGTGGGCAGGGGGAAAGTGCAGCCGTGAGGCGGGCTGTGCGATGATGTAGCCCTGCAAATCCTCGGACTCGCCCTGAACCATCATGTCCCGATCGCGAAGCGTTAGGCTCCGCGTCATCCACACCGAAAATCGGGGATCAGCGTCAGGATGGATTTCCCAAAACGGGTCGATGTCAAAAAGAACCTGCCGGTTCTCGGCGCTGCACTCAACGATACCCGGAATATCGTCTTCCGTCGCTTGTCGAACACCGACTGGCATTCCCTGATCGCCAAGATCACTGCGCGACAGATAAAGTGTCAGAGGCTCATAGCCGCTCGCCTCAAACGCGGTTCGCCAAGCTTCGCCCGCCACGTAGGATGCCAGTTTGATCCGCGCACCAGCTTCGTGAAGTGCGTCCTCGGCTGCGACCAATAGGTCGTCAACAGTGCCGCTCGCCGCATTGGCAGCAACGAAGGAGTCTGGCAAGATCAGTCCCGGCTCGCCGAACGGGCCTGCATAGATTGGAGGGACCGGCAGCATCATAGCATGAATGACACCCGTGATCTGACCCCCATCGTCCGCGACATGCCAAAACTGTCGAAAGGGTTGTTGCTCGGCCGTCAGCGCAAATGTCAGCGCCTTCTCGATCTGCGTGGGCGCGTCATCTGCCATCTTCCAGAGGATGGCATCCTCTGCATGACGTTCCTGCGCATCTAGCATAAGAAGATCGACCAGGCGCGGAATGTCGTCAGGTGTCGCTGGTCGGTTTATCTGGGTCATTGCTCGGTCTCGTTTAGCTAGTGCTGCTTGCCCGTTTGTATCGGCCGCCTGCACTGAATTGACAAAGCAAGATAATTACAGCATCGTTTAGAAAAACTATCGCCTCAAAGGTATCGAATGAAGAACGTGAACCTCAATGCGCTTCGAGTGTTCTCCGTCGTCGCATTGCACGGGAACCTGCAACGCGCGGCTGAGGAGCTGAACCTGTCGCGTGGTGCGGTCTCTCAACGGATCAAGCAGCTCGAAATCGAGCTGGGGGTGGTTCTTCTCGTGCGTGGCGCACGCGGCGTCTCGCTGACCCCGGAGGGTGAGCGCTGTCATGCAGCGATGGAAGAAGCGCTCGCTATACTGGGCACTGCATTGGTGAGCATCGGCGAGGACAGTGATCGCATCACACTTCACCTTGGGTCGTCCACCGCAACGAAATGGCTGATGCCCCGGATGGACGTTTTCTCGGCCAAATTTCCGAACGTATCCCTGACCACACAGGTCCACGAGCAGATTCTGGCGCGCAGTCTCGGCCGGAACGAAATCGCGATTTGGCCGGGCAAAGCCCGCGACATGAATCCAGCTCACCGATCGCACCGCTTGGCTGATATCCGCCTGGTTGCAGTATGCAGTCCTGATTTTCTGCGACCGGATTGGCCAATGGGGCTGGAGACGTTGCTGACGCTGCCGCTACTTCAGGATGCGCATCGGCGGTGGGAAAAGCTGATCCAGGAAACCGGGTACGGTGACACACACAAACTGCTCAACTTTGACCGATCTGCCTTGGCTCTCGATGCTGCTATCGGTGGTCACGGCATTGCCATCGCGCCGACTTACATGGTGGAGAACGATCTTCTGTCAAAGAAACTGGTGGAGATTTGGATCGATCCCGGCCCCTCTGATGATGGGCTCTATATCTCGTGGGCAAAGGACCATTTGGGCCAGACGCGCATCAAACGGATCGTTGATTGGATTGTGTCTGAATTCGATTGAAGCAGACCTTCGGTTCTGGAAGGCGAATGGAAGCAAGGTCCCGCGAAGCGGTCCTTGCTGGAAAACGCAGCGAACGGCCGCTCTCCGCCCTTCCATGTCGATCAGTCGCCTAGTTCGGGCGAGAACGTGGCGGCGCCGCCGCGTGATGTCCTGGAGCCGGTCGTGTGAGCAGCACTAGGGGCGGTTTGCAGACCTTCGCTGCAAGTGCGCGATTATTGGTTCTCATAGTGCAAAGCCGACATTCCCCCCTGCCTGCGCGGTAGCTCTTGCCGCGACATGCGCCAAACGCGCCCTTTAATGCCGACCCGGAAACCCCTGCGCCAATGCTGCCGCAAACCCATGGAAGAGTGCCTCAATTTCCGTGTCTGGACGCCCCGCAACAATCGCGCCGAAGAAATTCACCGAGAAAGACACATGCATGACCCCAGCGAATAACAAGTCGATATCCATATCTGGTGAAACTTTGCCGTTATCCTGTAACCGTCTGACACGGAATCGAAAATTTTCATCCGCGAGACCATCGGAATGCACACGCCCCTTTTCTCGAAACTCGGCATCGATAGCGGCGCGACTGACGATCAGCCGCACGATGTCCTCGTCCTTCAGATCGTCGCGTAGCTTTTCGTGCAGGTAACTGTATATCTCGTCTTCCAAGGTATCCTGCGGCGGATAGGACAACCTCCCCTCTCGGCGGCCCGCTACGAACTGATCTGTCAACGCAGTCAGCAAACCCACTTTGCCGCCGAAATACCGGCTGATCAGCGATAGGTTCGCTTGGGCCGCTTCCGCAATCTCGCGCAATCCAGCTGCATCGTATCCGCGTCGGGCAAACACGGCGCGGGCCGCGTTGAGAATGCGGGTCTCGGTCGCGGCGCGGTCTTTTACGATGCTGGCTTTTTTCATTGATATCATCTCCGTGTGAACAACTGTTTACACACGTCAAGTCTCGCCGTAAAGTAAACATACGTTTACACAGAGAGATTCGGAGGATCCTTCATGATTGGCCTTATGCGTGCCGCTATTTTCGAGGCTCTGACGCTCCTCGCCCTGTTTTGCGTGGCGATGCCACTGAAATACTTTGCAGGTGTGTCGCAACTCGTTGCTGTCATGGGGCCGCTCCACGGATTGGCCTTCATGATTTTCCTCTGGTTCGTGATCCGATCCTGGGCGGAAGGTCTGATCGGCTGGACAGGGGCCGCGCGTCTTTTTGTCGGTGCGATGATTCCGTTCGGCGGCTTTGTGAATGAGCGCTGGTTGCGCCGAAAAATGGAACAAAAGTAATGCTCTACGACCTCACTAAAGCCGCACATCTGATTGCACTTTTCGTTTGGCTCGGCGGGATGGCCGCCGTCGCTCTTGCCCTGCGATATCCAGCCTTGATCCATATGAAACCGTTGCGGGCCTATGACAGGGCGGTGTCGTCTCCTGCGATGATCCTCGCCTTGCTTCTCGGCATATCGCTTGGGGTTCAGGGCGGCTGGTTTACATCAGCATGGTTGGGGATGAAGATTGTGCTCGTGCTCGGCCTCTCGGGATTGCACGGTGCTCTGGTCGGAAAACTGCGCCGCGCGGTTCAGGACAACGGGGGTGACGCAAAACCCACGGGTGGCCTGTTCCTGTTTGTCGGGCTGGCCCTATTGTCGCTGATCGTCCTTCTTGTGACGATCAAACCATGATTGCGTCGCGTTGCCAGGTTGGGCCTAAGCCCTCTTTTTCGGAAGAGAAAAAGAGCAGACATTCAAATGAGGAAACGCAACGACAGCAAAGTCCTGCATAGCAGCCATCATCATGCAAAACTGAACCAAACAACGTTCACAGTCGCAGCAAACGGCAGGTTTGAGCCCTTTGCGACATGTATCAGCCCCGACACGGAGCGGACGCGTCTGATGCAAGTTCGCGCATGATTTGCGCCATCTCGTCCAGCCGCGTGGCAGTCAGGCGGCTGCTCGGTCCGGCGAGACCGAAGCCCGCGCGGACTTCGCCATCGTCGTGCCAAGGAACGGCAACGCAATTGAGGCCGGGGCACCAGTTCTCTCGGTCAAGGGCGTGGCCTTGTGCGGCTATGGCGTCAATCTCGGCCGCGATCCCCGGGCCGATGCGGGGCGCGTGGACCTCGAACATCCGGCGGCGCAGGGCCGGAAGAAATGCTAGAAAGAGAAGACCGATGGCCGAGCCTGCCATCGGCTGGCGCTCCCCGCGCTGGCTAGAGGCGCGCAGCGTGCGCGGGCTCTCGATCGCGTCAAGAAAGTAAACCTCGTCACCGGAAGGGACGGCGAGGAATACTGTTTCACTGGTTCGGGTCGCCATCTCTTCCAGAGCGGGGCGCAACCGGCGGCGCAGGGCATCGTCATCGCCCACCACCCGGGCAAGGTTCAGGATGCGATCCCCGAGATGATAGCGCATGTCGCCGGGGCGGCGTCGGATGTAGCCTGCATTTTGGAGGGTTCTGAGGATGTTATGTGCAGTCGTCGTCTTCAGGCCCACCCCTTCGGCGATCTCTCCGAGAGAGGCAGCACCGCCTGCATGGGCGATCGTATCGAGCATCTCGAGGGCACGGGTGACGGACTGGATCATCGAGCAAAGTTCCACATCGCTGAAGTTTTGTATAAATATAGATGAAATATTCACTTGTTCCAGATTCCAAGGGAACGGCGCGCGTCGGGGACGGGTTGGCCCAGTGACTGCCGCAGCGCAGCATCCCAAGACGGAGACGACCATGACACGCACGATGATCGCAAGGGCCACGCCCAAGGTCGGCCAGACCGAAAGGCTGGCAGCACTGGTGGAGACGCTGGCCCGGCAGGTGCGCCGCGAGGCGGGCAACATCCGCTTCGAGGCCTTCAGCGAAGGTGGCGGTGCAGTGCTGATGCTCGAGGAATATCGCGACGACGCGGCCTTTGAAGCGCATCTGGCCCAGCCCCACACCAAGGAGTTCAATGCTGCCCTCGCGGAGGTTGCCACCGGAGGCGCATCGTCCGTGACCGACCTCGCCAGCTTTGCCAGCGCACAGGTCTCGGCCCCGGGCATTCGGGCCGTGGACCATGCGGGCCTTACGGTGCCAGACATCGAGGCCTCGACCCGTTTCCTGTCCGACGCTTTCGGGGCGGTAACGCTTTACGACGTGCTGCCGGAGGACGGGCCCGACATGGAAGGCGAGGGTCCGCAGGAAGAACTTGGCCTCTCCCCGGACACGCGGATCATCCACATGCGCCTCGTGCGGATCGGGAATGGGCCGTGCCTCGAACTCTTCCGCATGGAAGGCGGGGCACAGTCCGATCCTGCGCGTCTTCAGGATCTGGGGCTCACGCATCTTGGCCTCTACGTCGACGACATCGCTGCGGCGTGCGCCGCTTTCACGGCCGCTGGCGGCACACTCCTGAAGGGCCCGCATCCGCTGGCCAACAACGAAGACAAAGACGGCAATGCAGGCATTTACGGCCGAGCCCCTTGGGGCACGCTGTTCGAGCTGCTGACTTATCCCGGCGGCATCGACCTGCCCACGGACTCCCCGGCTCCCCGCTGGACCCCACAACCCTGAAGGACCAAGACCATGATAAAGATGACAATGTTGCTCAAGCGCAATCCGGATATCGATCACGCGGCCTTCGTGCGGCACCATCGCGAAACGCACGGGCCGCTGTTCCGTTCGATCCCGGAGGCGAAGACCCATGTGCTTCGCTATATCCAGACCCACCCGACCGAAGGTGAATTTCCTGTCCCGCAGGCCGACTTCGATGGCACCGCCGAAATCTGGTTCGACAGCCCCGAGGGGATGAAAACCGTGCTCGGGTCAGAAACCTATGAGCAGAAGGTTTTCCCCGACGAGAAAACCTTCCTCGACCATGAGAACACGCTCATCCTCGTGGGTGAGCAAACCGAGATCATCGAGGAGAAGGCATAGTCGGAGAAGTGGCGGCACGTCGTGGTGAGTGGGGTTGGAAAAGCGCCCGCTCCGTCCGCCTTTCTCACGCGTGTCTGCTCAGGGGCAGCGTAATCTGAGCAGTCGAGCGAACGGCGGCAAAGTCCGCACTGCCGACCTTCGCCCTTCAAAAAATGCTGCACGATGCACGAATGGCCGGTCTCGGGAAGCCGCAATGTGGCACCAACGCTAGGCATGAAGGTCGGCTCTGGGCCGTCAGTGAAGACGGCCCAAGCGTTTAGATTTCGATAGCTTCGGCGATAGCCAGCGCATCTTCAAGTTCAACGCCAAGATACCTGACAGTGCTGTCCATCTTGGTATGGCCCAACAACAGTTGGACTGCCCGCAGGTTGCCCGTCTTCTTGTAGATTTGGGTCACCTTCGTTCGGCGCATCGAGTGCGTGCCATAGGCGCTGGCTTCCAGACCAATGGATGTCACCCAGACACGGACAATCCGCGCGTACTGACGGGTCGAGATGTGAAGGCGTTCGTGAAAGCGCCCGGGCCAGAGGTATTCGGACCCAATCATGAGCGGCTCCCGCATCCACCGTGCCAGCGATGCGCGGGTGCCTTCTGAGATTTCGAAGCGGACGGGCTTCCGGGTCTTGCTTTGCAGAACCGACGCGCGTTCCTTGATTTGACCGGACGCCATGACATCGACCACCTTCATCTTCACCAGATCGCAGCCGCGCAGCTTGCTGTCGATTGCAAGGTTGAAAAGGGCCAGATCGCGGTGGTTCTCGGCCAACTCCAGCCGGACCCGAATTGCCCAGACGTGTTTGGGCTTGAGCGGCCGTTTCTGACCGACTATCCGGCCTTTGTTCCAGGCCGGACGCAGTGCGCGAATGGCGGGTAAGTTTGGTGTTTCCATGATGGATCCTCCGATCCACCACGCCCTCCCACATCGACAACCCGACGTTGACAAGACATTGTAGCACATGGTGCTGCGTCGCATCCGAGGTCAGCTCCGAGCCCAAAGCGGCTCCGGCCTTTCGACTGGAAACGCGCTTCCGACTCAGAGGTCAGTCGCTACCAGCCTGGATCCGAAGGATCGTGGCGATGACCACTTTGCGGAACCATCTCTGTTCCGGGTCGGTCTCGAATCTTGGATGCCACATCGCCGACACGGCAATCCCGGGAACCGGAACCGGCAAGGGAAGCCCCACGAGATTGCGCCTGAGAACCGAGCGTGGAACCTGCGCGACAAGGTCAGAGCGGCTCGCAACCTCCATCGCATCCGGAAAGCCCGGAACGATGCCAACCACCTGGCGCGTCAGGCCGAGCTCTGCCAAGGCGGCATCGACCGGCCCGACAGCCAGACCTCGACGGGAGGAAACCACATGAAGGGCGGCCGCGAAGCGTGCAGGCGTGACAGGCGACGCAAGCAGAGGGTGCCCGGGGCGCACGGCTGCGATGAAGTCATCCTCGAAAAGCTTTCGGGTCCGAACTTCCGGCGCGAAATCGCCTAGAACACCGATTTCAAGATCTGCCACGCCGTCGCGCAGGGCGGTCGCATCTTTGGTAGGTTTCGGGGCGAGGTGCAATCGTGCCAGCGGCGCATCCGACTGCATCGCCGCGATCAGGGGGGCGGCGAAGCGGTAGATAAATCCCTCGTTCGCGCGCAGCTGAAAGGTCCGATCAAGCGTCGCCGGATCGAAAGTGTCGTCATCCCTCGCCAGAACGGATTCGATATCGGCCAATATGCCTGGTACCCGGCGGGCCAGTGACATTGCGCGCGGCGTCGGGACCAGACGTGCGCCGGCCCTCACGAACAACGGATCCCCCGTGATCGAGCGAAGCCTGCTGAGGCAGCGGCTCATGGCAGAAACGCTCAGTCCCAACCGCGCGGCTGCCTCCGTCACGCTTTGTGTGGCAAGAAGCGCATCAAGCGCGCGAAAGAGGTTTAGGTCCGGTCTGGTCATCGCCAATTGATGGATACTCAGTGCGTCCAACGCAATAACTTCTTGATGGCAGCGCGTATGGCGCAAGCAGAAGGCGCCCCCTAGGTGAAATGCACCTGCAACAAACCAGAAATGGAACGCCTTCATGCAACGTATTCTGATCATTGGAGCCACGCGCGGGATCGGTCATGCCCTGGCCCAAGAGTTTGTCACCCGTGGTTGGCACGTCACGGGAACGGCCCGACAGGAAGCCGGCACGCCGCTGCACGCCCTGGTGACGCCATGAGGATCATTGCCACCGAAGAACACATGATGACGGCCGAGGTTGCGCAGGCTTGGCAGGCGCTCGGCCTCGAGGTGAGCGACCCAGGCGTTGCTTACCACGGAGTCGGAGACATCGGTCCGCGATTGCTAGGCTTGTCCGAACGCCGTATCGCCGACATGGACGCGGCCGGGATCGACGTTCAGGTCCTGTCGCTGACAACCCCGGCCCTGCATGACCTTGGGCCGGACAGCGTCGACATGGCGCGCCGGGTCAATGACGCCATGGCCGCGGCGATCATGCGCTATCCGGACAGGTTCGAGGCCATGGCCACCTTGCCGATGGCCTGTCCGGAGGCCGCGATCCAAGAGTTGGAGAGATGCATCGTCGAGCTAGGATTCTCGGGGGCCATGCTCTGCGGGCGCGCGGGCGCGCGCAACCTTGACCACCCGGATTTCGCACCAGTCTTCGATCTTGCCGGTCGGCGCCGCATACCCATGCTGCTGCATCCCCGCGTGGCCCCGGACGGGGTACGCAACGCCTGGTTCCACGGCCTCGGGGATCGCGTGGAGATGGCGCTTTCGGGTTTTGCGATAGGCTGGCATCTGGATGCTGGGGTCCAGTTCCTGCGGCTGTTGCTGTCGGGGCTCTTTGATCGAAACCCCGACCTGCCTATCATCCTCGGGCATTGGGGCGAGCTTGTCCTGTATTACGTCGACCGCTTGCAGATCCTTGATCGCGTTTCCGGTCTTCAGCAGCCGCTGGAGGCCTACCTGCGTCGCAATCTTTATTTAGGCGCGAGCGGTATGCTGTCCCACGAGCACATGCGCCGCGCCCTTGGGATCGTGGGCCCGGAACGTCTGCTATTCTCCACAGATTATCCCTACCAAGCCGTGAGCCGGGAGGTCATTTGCACTTTCCTAGATGGTTCCGGACTGCCCGATGAACAACGCGGCCGCTTCGCAGCTGGAAACTGGGATTTGCTTACGTCGCAAATCATTCGGAGCTGAGAAACACCTCGACCATTTTCCCTGTCGGTATCTACGAACGGCAGCTTCGTCCGCACTGCTGACCTTCATGTGCCTGAAATGCTGCGCGATGCACAAACGGCTGGTTTGGTGAAACTGCACTGCGGCGGCGGGTGTGGCGATCAAGGTCGGCTTCGGGCCGTACGTGCTCTTTAGCTTGCAGGACAGGTCTTCCCTGGAAGGGCCCGCCGCCATGCCTCCCTCACGCCCATCCCTACACCAGCCCGGCGCGTTCCAGGAACGCCGCTTTGCGGGCGTGGGCGCGTCTGAGCGCTTCAAGGTAGTCCGCGTGGGACAGGTGGCTGCCATAATCGAGGATCTCGACATCAGCAGCGCCGCAGGCCGCCAGGTGCCGTGCAGCGTGGCCGTAGCGGCCCGAGCGCGCCCGGACGAGGGCGAAGTCGACCATGGCCCGCCATAGCAGGACCGCGGAAAGGGGATGGGACGGCGCGAGCGTTTCGGCCAGCGGGGTGAGGACCTCGTAGGCGTCGCCGTCAATCTCGGCAATGCGGGTCTCGATCAGCTCGACGGCCAGCGGCAGGTCCGGGGCCTGCAGGCAATAGAACAGGGCCATCTCGATCGGCTGGAAGGCCAGGACGACCTGTCGCGCAGCGTCTTCGGCCTCGATATCCTCGAAGTCGGGCAGTAGCCGAAGGTGGCGGCGCAGGGCGGTGGGGCAGAGGCAGCGCTCGAAGCGCTGCCAAAGGGCGGCACGCAGGTCCTCGCGGCGCCCCAGCGCGGCGAGGCAGGCGAAATGCGCCTCGTCCAGGTCAGGGGTGTCATCGTCGTCATTGGCACCCCCCGGCAGGGCGGCTTCGGTCAGGGCCAGGGCGTCTTTGGGGCGCCCGGCCGCCAGAAGACGTTGCGCGGCTGAGGGGGCAATGGTGTGATAGGTCAGCTGCTCGGCGGTGTACTGCGCCAGCCAGCTGTCCACATCGCCCTCGGCGTCGGCCACGTCCTGCAGGATCATCTCGGCGGTGCGGTTGCGGCCCGCCAGGGCGCGGGCTTCGCGGGCCTCGCGGTCCGAGATGAAGGCGTACCGCGCCAGGTCGTCTTCGGCCAGGGGCGCCGCGCGTGCCGCTTCGGCGAGGGACTTGAGCCGGGCAAGGCCTGCGGTGCCGAGCGCCTCGGCCAGCGCCGGTACGGCCTGGTCGAACGCGCCGTAGCCGTCGTCCGCGATGGCTTCGAAGATCGCCTCGGCCAGTGGTTCGGGCGGGGTGGAAAGTCTTGGCGCGAGGCGCGAAACCGCCTCCATGGCGCTGTCCATGACCTCGCCCACGGTCCCCCAGCTGTCATCTGTACGTTCATGGATCGCCGGGGCAAGGTGAAGCTGCGCCCAGAGCAGGTCGAAGGCGGCATCCGGGGCGTCGGGCGCGATGCGGGTCTCGATGAGCTGCGTCAGCTCGGCCAGCTCCTGCGCCAGCTTGGTCTGCGCCTTGCGGGAGATGTAGCTGCGCGCCCGCCGGATCGAGGCGTAGCGTTTGCGCACGTCCGCGGCGATCGCCTCCGGCCCATCGTTGGCGGACAGCACCATGCGCACCCGACGCTGGCGCGCCGCATCGCCCTTCACCGCCTCGAGCAGCAGATCGGCCAGGGTCTCGGCGCCAAGGTCGACGAGGTTCTTCTTGTTCAGGGGCTTGCCTGCCATCTGCGTCGTCCTTGTGGGGCGGTCTTGCAGCGGATCCTGGGCCACGGAGCGAGCTCGCCAGGCCAACACCACATATGGTATGGGCGCCCACTGGGCGCCCTACATATAGATAACGTCTTGGCGTCGCGGGATCCTTGCCCCGATTTCGCGACAACTTTGCCCCGATTTACAAACCTCTGAAAATCGGAGCAAAGTTGTCGCGAGACAGCCTGAAAAATCGTTCAGAAACAATAGGTTGATTTCCTCCATGTCCGCCTCGGAGCAAAGATCCCGCGAGAATTGGGGTAAGATCCCGCGAAGGCGGAGATATCGCAACAAAAAAGCCCGCCGAGGCGGGCTTGGACAAGACGGTATCCGGAAGCGATCAGTTGGCAGCTTTTGCCGCAAGCAACTCCCCGACATTGACGGTGATCGACCCGATCCCAGTTTTTCGCGGATGACGGAAAGCAGGGATGTTCCCGGCGAGACACGCCGCAAACAGGACCTCGAACCGTCCGGCGCCGCGCTGGCTGGCATAGGAAAGCGGGTGCAGATCACCGGGCGTAGATGCGGCCATTTCCGGCAGTCGGGCGATCTGGCCCAGAAGATCGTCGAGATGGGCACGGGCAAAAACGACCTTGCGAACGGAGCCGCGCTTCTTTCTCGGGATCAGGGGCTGAACGGTCCCGTTGCGGTACAGCACCTCCAACTGAGACCTGGTCCCGCCCAGATACACGGGGAGATCACGCAGGGGGATTGCGGTCCCGAAGGCCTCCACCAGCGGCAAGGTCGTGACCGCATCGAACACCATGGTTCCGCTCTCGGTTTCGGTGGCATCGGACGGGAGTTCACCGAGGCTTTTCAGGAGGCGGGCCAGGCGTCTCCGTTCGATGCCAACGGTGTCAGAGAGGCTCTGGAGAGTATGCCAGTGCCGTTCCTTGATCTCGACGCCGAGGACCTTGGTGCCGGGCTCTACCGCCGAATGCTTCACGATATGATCGCGCAGGATGTCCCGGATCGGACCGGGCTCGATGGCGTTGCCGCGCCGATCGAGCCAGTCGAACAGCTTGCCGTAATAGGCGAGGGGGCCGGCCTGGACCGCCGAGGCCTGAGATGACTGACGGATCGTGTCCAGCGCCTCTTCGATCGCGGTGCGCCCCTCCTTGTAGATGGAAAAACCGATGTCGGTGGCCTCCTCGGTCTTGGCCGGGGAAAGCTTCGTCAGGGGCACATCGTGGCCGTGTTGCAAGATGCCACCGATCATTTCGGAGGCCGCCAGAACCTGTTCCAGCGTCTGGCCGGCCATCCAGGGCGTTTCCTGGGCGGTGCGTCCCTGCAGGCGGTTATCGAGCCAGGGGAGGTATTCGGGGGAGGCGGGGTCGGCCCTTGCCGGCGTGGCCGGAGTCACATCGTTCAGGGCGACCCTGAGGTTCGTCGCCGTTCCGCGGGATGCCGGTGCCAGCCAGAGTCCATGCCTGTCGCAGCGCTGCACGTGGCGAAAGCCCCACACGAGGCGGAAACGCCAATCGGTGTAGTCCCCATCCTCCTCCAGGCAGGCCGGGCAATACCGTTTCGCTTGCGGAGAGAGGAAGGACTTCGAGCAATCCTCGCCGCGAAACTCACCACCCCACCGAGAGACCCGGATGGCCGCCCGCCCCACGTCCTCCAGGGCATGGCCGGTCGCTTCCGCCAGGGCCGCCACGGCGTCGGGGCGCCCGGATACGAAGTGCTCACGGTGGATGCCGTAGTCCTTCAGCAACCGTTCCATGCCGCGACCGGTATGGAGCATCGAGAGACGGTCGGCGTAGGAAAGGAGGGTTTCCTCGGGATCCAGGGCAAGTGTTGGCCACAGCGCCCTCATTGGCCCCACCCGAGGGCCTCAAGCTCCTGCTGGACCGCGCCCCATTCGGCAGCGTGGAAAGGCGTCATGTCGAAACCGCTGCTGCTCTTGCGATAGATCGCCTCGGCCCGCTCAAACGACAGCACGCCGCGTTTCCGGGCGACCGCATCGTGGAGGATCGCCTTGCCCAGTTCGATGCTCCGGCCGACCTGTCCGTGCTTGGCGAACAGGATGCGTTCGGGAAGAAACGCCTCATCGGGTACTTCGATGCCGAGCATTGCGGCAGACTTTCCGAAGTTCGTCTCGAAAAGTTTCGCTTCCCTGGTGCCGGGGCGAATGTCGCTGAGATGGAACTCTTGGAAGCGGCGGAACGTCTCGCCAGACGGTTCGGAAAGGATCTCACCACGCAGGCTGGGAACACCGGCGATGATAAGGGCCACGCCGCCCGCCGACTGCATGATGTGCTTCAACGACTGGATCGCCCCCATGACGTCACGCCCTGAACCCTTCCGAAAGATGTGGTGGCATTCGTCGATCACGATCATGCGGATCCCGGCCAGGCCAAGACGATGCATGACCATTTCCCAGGCATCGGCCGAGCGCGCCCTTGGGTCGAGCTTGTGATACCCCGTTTTCGCCAGGATCAGTTCGGCAATTTTCTTGATCGTCGCCTCGGGCGGAACGGTGATGTAGAGGGTGTTCCCTTCCTGATCATCGGTCCTCTCGGTGAAAGTCGAGCTTGCCCGCAGCGTGCGCTTCAGGAGGGCTGTCTTGCCATCCCCGGAGCGCCCGAGAACCATGAGCCCTTTGCTCTCACCCGTCAGAGGATCGATGCGCGGCTGCACGGTCATTTCCCCTTCGTCATCGATCTCGAAGAGATCATGCAGATGGTCTTCCAGAACCTCCTCCATGCCGAAGCGCCAGTAGCGGTCCTTCAGCCAGGCGGTTTTCTCGGTGAGGGTGATCGGGGTCTTGTCGGGCGGGCTGGACGTCATCTCTGTTACTCCATGGTGTCTTTTTCGATGGGATCCCGGTCGTCGTCTTCGACGCCGGCACCCGCGATGGGGCGGGGGAGGGGCATTTCGGTGTCCTCAGGGGGGCCAGCACCGAGATCTCCCATCAAATCGCGATAGGGCCCGGCAGCGTGACGGCGCTCTGCGGTATCGGCATGGCGCATGAAACGGTCCGTCTCGGTGTCGAGGTCTTCGGCGGTTTTCGGAAAGGAGATCAGTCCCGCCAGTCGTTTCAGGCGGTAGGATTCGGCGTTGGCCGCGATGGTGAAATCACGCCGTGCAGCGCGCTCGGCGTCATCCTCACAGTCGCGCTCGGCCAACCAGGCGTTCAGATCCACTTCGGTCTTGCCGATCCAGAACGGATCGCAGGCCGGGACGGTGTGCCAGGGGCCATTGTCGGCACGCATGGAAATGCCGCCGATGTCTCCGTTCCACCAAAGGATCTCGACCTGATCAACTTTCTCCCGGAGAAACTTCCTCATGAGCCGGTCGGAATGATAGTCGATATGCCGAACCCGGAAGCCTTTGCGGGAGAGCTTGCGGCGGACCTTCACGCCGAAGGCCTCACGCATCTCCTCGCTGGTCAGCGAGCGCAGCCGGCATTCCCGGATGGCCTTCTCCCAGGCCTTGGCCGGGGACATGCCGAGCGCAGAGTGCTGCTTGGTATGATAGGCATCGACAACCCACCGAACGAGCCAGCAGAGGAAGGCCTCCAGTGTCAGGGTCGCCCGCGCACCGGCGTCGTTCTCGCCGCGTTCGACAACGTTGCTGAAGGCGCGCCCGGAGAAGCGCAGGAGCAGATCCTTGTGGATCGTCCGGAAGACGCGCTCGATATACGGCTTCAGCCAAGGTTTTCCGGCGGGCGCCCCTAGATTGGTAATCCCCAGATCCGCCAGGATGTCGTAGGCGTCATCGGTGATGTACTTGTCGCCACGGTCGAACACGATCGCTTCGGGCGCGCCGCCCATCGGCCAGCCGAACTTCGCGCCAACCGCATCAGCGATCGGCGACTTGTCCATGTAGATCATCTCGAGCGTCTGGGCGAGTGGACTGTCAGTTGCCTGAGGCACGATCTGCAGGGCGAGAAAGGACCTGGTATGAACGTCAATCGCGCCCGATAGTGTAACCCTGCATGCGTTACCGTCCAAGCCGATCACCTGCTTGATCGAGGCCGGAAGATGATCGAAGAGGTCGGTGTCTCGCATGAGGACGAAAAGGTCGACCGTGTATTCATCGACCTCCACGCGCTCCAAGGCTCTCGAGGTCTCGACCCCCATCCCCAAAGTGTGAAGATCCTTGTACGCCCTGTCCCGCCCGTGTCTGCGTATGGCGTGCTCGATCGGCGCGAGCTCCCGGATCTTGCCGGCAAGATGATCGTAGCCGGGGCGTTTGAGCTTCGGCGCGGGGACAGGCAGGCGCTCCCGGCGATCGTTCTCGGCATCGATCGCGGCCTGCACGCTTTCCACGAAAGATTTCACAGTCGGACGCTCGGCGTCCCACAGCATATTGAGCTGCCGCTCGATGAAACTGGACGTTTCGTCGTCATAGCGCGTGTAGCGACCGCAGTTACGGTACTGATCGAACAGGCCATCGTCGCCGTGGATTTTCCACCGCCAGTACCATTTCCACATGGTGTGTCCGGACTTGAAGCCCTGATGGAATTCGACGGCGCGTTCCTGCTCCTTTCTGCGCTTTTGAACCCTGGTGCCACCACGCTTGGAGGTCCGCATGGACTGTGCGGCCAGATACTCGCGGTATCTCTGCGAGCCATTGGCGACGATGCTGACAATCTTGTCGCCGAAATCGTCCCGGACCGGCTCGAGTTGTCCCCTGTCCAGCATGTTCTGGATCGCAAGGACGAATTGCTTGCGGAACCGTTGTCGGGCGATCTCGGTCTGAACGCGGTGGCTACGGCGCACAGTCGTGGCGTCGAATGGCTTTGCCAGGGGACGCTTGAGGATCTTGAGGGTGCCTTGGTTGTTCTCGGTGACGACTGCGTCGTAGCTGTAGATGCCTGCGATGCTGTCGTGGCACTCGCCGACTTCCGGGTCGGTCCATTCTTCCCAGAAAACGAAGTATCCTTCCGGACGCAGCTCCAGCACGCGCCCCTTGCGCACGCCGATCTGGAATTCACAGTCCTTCTCGAGAAGGACCTTGACCTTCTTCTTGAACGGGGCGGCCATCAGCTGACATCCCCGCGGATGATCAGGGTCCTGCCGGTGATTTTTTCATGGTTGAAGAGCCGGGCCTGCCCGAAGCGGATCGCCCGCGCCACACTGCGGAAACCAGCGCCGCCGAGGCCGATCCCTGCGAGGAACGCGGTGATGCTGACCGGGGCCTCGACGGTGGTCAACCCGGCAAGGACATGGGCGTCGAGGGTGGGTTCCGGATTTCGGGCCGAGTGGAAGAGCTTGGCGTTGTGGAGCTCAATGGGGTTGATGTTGCGCTCGGTGACCGTCAGGGCGTCGTCGCAAATATTGCCGATCGCGGCGAGCTTGATGCGGTCCATCGTCGCTCGGTAGAGATAGGTCTGGGCAATGCGCTCCGGCTTGACGGAAATGCAGACGCGGCGACCGCCCCGGAAGGTCACCCGGAAATCGAAGTAGTGTACGGACGCCTTCCCGTTCGGCAGGACGAATGGCAGCGCTTCCAGCTGTTCCTCGATGTCGAGGAAATCCGAGCGATAGATGAAGCACACGGCGGTGTTGTGTTCGGTCATGCTGGCGAACCCGAGGCGCTGCGTGACCTCGCCGCGATTGAACACCAGCTCCCCGACGAAGTGCCCCTTGGAGCTTTTGGGGATCCTGCGCTTCGCGCGGCTCGGCAGCGGCCTGCCGTGGCTGGGGTCACGGCCCAGGCTGGTGCGGGCCCCGAGGGAGCCGCCTGCGGCCATGGACGTCATGCTCCGGGTCTTGAAATCGGTTTTGATCGGGTCGTTCTTCATTGCGTCTTTCCTTTGGGCACAGAAATTCCGGTCCCGATCCGCCGTGCGGTCAGGGGTTTCCGCGCTGATCTGCCCGGAAAATGGATCTTGTGGAGCGGTCTGTCCCGGGGCTCAGGTCATGGACCAGGGCTTGGGACAGCTGTCAGGATCAGGTGATGGTCAAAATCGTTATGGCGCTCTCCTCCTGGTGCGATAGCTCGGTTTCTTCCCCTGCACGGCGGTGCAAGCTTCTGTGTCCTTCTGATAGTTGGTGAAGTAGGCAAAAGATTCCGGAGCAACATGGTCTGAGAGCAAAAAAATCAATTTTTTAAAGGGCTTGAGGTACTTGAAAGAGATTTTCGTTTGGCATATTAGGCCAGGCCCTCGCGAGCCGTGTCAGCTCGGGGACAAGGTCGTCGTACCCGACGCTGAAGGCCAGATCGGCAACCTCCTGTGGGCGCCTGACCATGAATTTCCTGGCCATATGCATCGGCAGGCTGATGATGCCGTCATCAACGGATACGAGATACCCCCGGAGGGAGACGCCGGCATACTCGTCCGGCAGAGGCGGGACGAAGGCAGACCTGAGCCTGTACCAGCGTGAAAGGGTCCGGGCCCATTGCCGGTCTTCGGAGACGAAGATCAGGGTCGATGTCTGGATCCAGCTGTCGCCGAGTAGTGGGTGACCGGTGACATCGCCGACGAGGAAGATCTCCCGCCCGCGCGTCGCGACGGTCCAGTTCGCGAGGCAAGGGGCTTCGGTTTTCAACTGGGCAGGATCAGGTCTCCGGTGGACCGCGCGGAATGCGGAGAGGTACAGTTCGATGAGTGTGCGAAGGGAGGGCGAGGCGCGTTGCATGTTCAAGTCCAATGCATGAGGGAGCCATCCCGGCCGCATCGGAGAGGCAGCAGGGCGGGCTATCTGGGGTACAGGATGAACGCGCGTGTTCCGCGGTGCCTTTAGGCAAAGGCGGGCGGGATGGAAAACAGAAAGTCTTGCGAAAACAATAGGGTTCAAGTGTTTTCGACGCGCTGTTTCCGCAGTCCTGGCTTGCCATGACATGATATCTGGCCAGGTTCTCGCATCGGAGTTCGGCATGAAATTTCTTCGATACGCAACCAAGTGAGGAGTCGGAGGGATGTCTGCCTCCCGCTATGGTGGCGCGAAGGGGCGAGTGTTTTCCGCATGGGATGTGCGACTGGCGTCTTTGGGGAATCACGCACAGGGGATTGCACGCCCTTGCCTGGCGAAAGGATACCGCGAGGCTGGTCGCCATAGTTCCCCGGCTGTCACGCCTTCTGTTCAAAACGACGCCATCCGACCAACGCGTCACGCTTTTCCTCGACCTCTTGCGACAAGGTAACTTGGGCTTGAGCGGCGCTTAGCCTGCAATGTCTATGCTGGTCTCGACGGGGACTTACGGTCGCTCGGCGTGCATCCTGGGCGCCTCGCTCCCATAATCACATACGGCCCAGAGCCGACCTTCATGCCCAGCGTTGGTGCCACATTGCGGCTTCCCGAGACCGGCCATTCGTGCATCGTGCAGCATTTTTTGAAGGGCGAAGGTCGGCAGTGCGGACGAAGCTGCCGTTCGTAGATACCGACAGGGAAAATGGTCGAGGTGTTTCTCAGCTCCGAATGATTTGCGACGTAAGCAAATCCCAGTTTCCAGCTGCGAAGCGGCCGCGTTGTTCATCGGGCAGTCCGGAACCATCTAGGAAAGTGCAAATGACCTCCCGGCTCACGGCTTGGTAGGGATAATCTGTGGAGAATAGCAGACGTTCCGGGCCCACGATCCCAAGGGCGCGGCGCATGTGCTCGTGGGACAGCATACCGCTCGCGCCTAAATAAAGATTGCGACGCAGGTAGGCCTCCAGCGGCTGCTGAAGACCGGAAACGCGATCAAGGATCTGCAAGCGGTCGACGTAATACAGGACAAGCTCGCCCCAATGCCCGAGGATGATAGGCAGGTCGGGGTTTCGATCAAAGAGCCCCGACAGCAACAGCCGCAGGAACTGGACCCCAGCATCCAGATGCCAGCCTATCGCAAAACCCGAAAGCGCCATCTCCACGCGATCCCCGAGGCCGTGGAACCAGGCGTTGCGTACCCCGTCCGGGGCCACGCGGGGATGCAGCAGCATGGGTATGCGGCGCCGACCGGCAAGATCGAAGACTGGTGCGAAATCCGGGTGGTCAAGGTTGCGCGCGCCCGCGCGCCCGCAGAGCATGGCCCCCGAGAATCCTAGCTCGACGATGCATCTCTCCAACTCTTGGATCGCGGCCTCCGGACAGGCCATCGGCAAGGTGGCCATGGCCTCGAACCTGTCCGGATAGCGCATGATCGCCGCGGCCATGGCGTCATTGACCCGGCGCGCCATGTCGACGCTGTCCGGCCCAAGGTCATGCAGGGCCGGGGTTGTCAGCGACAGGACCTGAACGTCGATCCCGGCCGCGTCCATGTCGGCGATACGGCGTTCGGACAAGCCTAGCAATCGCGGACCGATGTCTCCGACTCCGTGGTAAGCAACGCCTGGGTCGCTCACCTCGAGGCCGAGCGCCTGCCAAGCCTGCGCAACCTCGGCCGTCATCATGTGTTCTTCGGTGGCAATGATCCTCATGGCGTCACCAGGGCGTGCAGCGGCGTGCCGGCTTCCTGTCGGGCCGTTCCCGTGACGTGCCAACCACGGGTGACAAACTCTTGGGCCAGGGCATGACCGATCCCGCGCGTGGCTCCAATGATCAGAATACGTTGCATGAAGGCGTTCCATTTCTGGTTTGTTGCAGGTGCATTTCACCTAGGGGGCGCCTTCTGCTTGCGCCATACGCGCTGCCATCAAGAAGTTATTGCGTTGGACGCACTGAGTATCCATCAATTGGCGATGACCAGACCGGACCTAAACCTCTTTCGCGCGCTTGATGCGCTTCTTGCCACACAAAGCGTGACGGAGGCAGCCGCGCGGTTGGGACTGAGCGTTTCTGCCATGAGCCGCTGCCTCAGCAGGCTTCGCTCGATCACGGGGGATCCGTTGTTCGTGAGGGCCGGCGCACGTCTGGTCCCGACGCCGCGCGCAATGTCACTGGCCCGCCGGGTACCAGGCATATTGGCCGATATCGAATCCGTTCTGGCGAGGGATGACGACACTTTCGATCCGGCGACGCTTGATCGGACCTTTCAGCTGCGCGCGAACGAGGGATTTATCTACCGCTTCGCCGCCCCCCTGATCGCGGCGATGCAGTCGGATGCGCCGCTGGCACGATTGCACCTCGCCCCGAAACCTACCAAAGATGCGACCGCCCTGCGCGACGGCGTGGCAGATCTTGAAATCGGTGTTCTAGGCGATTTCGCGCCGGAAGTTCGGACCCGAAAGCTTTTCGAGGATGACTTCATCGCAGCCGTGCGCCCCGGGCACCCTCTGCTTGCGTCGCCTGTCACGCCTGCACGCTTCGCGGCCGCCCTTCATGTGGTTTCCTCCCGTCGAGGTCTGGCTGTCGGGCCGGTCGATGCCGCCTTGGCAGAGCTCGGCCTGACGCGCCAGGTGGTTGGCATCGTTCCGGGCTTTCCGGATGCGATGGAGGTTGCGAGCCGCTCTGACCTTGTCGCGCAGGTTCCACGCTCGGTTCTCAGGCGCAATCTCGTGGGGCTTCCCTTGCCGGTTCCGGTTCCCGGGATTGCCGTGTCGGCGATGTGGCATCCAAGATTCGAGACCGACCCGGAACAGAGATGGTTCCGCAAAGTGGTCATCGCCACGATCCTTCGGATCCAGGCTGGTAGCGACTGACCTCTGAGTCGGAAGCGCGTTTCCAGTCGAAAGGCCGGAGCCGCTTTGGGCTCAAACCTGCCGTTTGCTGCGACTGTGAACGTTGTTTGGTTCAGTTTTGCATGATGATGGCTGCTATGCAGGACTTTGCTGTCGTTGCGTTTCCTCATTTGAATGTCTGCTCTTTTTCTCTTCCGAAAAAGAGGGCTTAGGCCCAACCTGGCAACGCGACGCAATCATGGTTTGATCGTCACAAGAAGGACGATCAGCGACAATAGGGCCAGCCCGACAAACAGGAACAGGCCACCCGTGGGTTTTGCGTCACCCCCGTTGTCCTGAACCGCGCGGCGCAGTTTTCCGACCAGAGCACCGTGCAATCCCGAGAGGCCGAGCACGAGCACAATCTTCATCCCCAACCATGCTGATGTAAACCAGCCGCCCTGAACCCCAAGCGATATGCCGAGAAGCAAGGCGAGGATCATCGCAGGAGACGACACCGCCCTGTCATAGGCCCGCAACGGTTTCATATGGATCAAGGCTGGATATCGCAGGGCAAGAGCGACGGCGGCCATCCCGCCGAGCCAAACGAAAAGTGCAATCAGATGTGCGGCTTTAGTGAGGTCGTAGAGCATTACTTTTGTTCCATTTTTCGGCGCAACCAGCGCTCATTCACAAAGCCGCCGAACGGAATCATCGCACCGACAAAAAGACGCGCGGCCCCTGTCCAGCCGATCAGACCTTCCGCCCAGGATCGGATCACGAACCAGAGGAAAATCATGAAGGCCAATCCGTGGAGCGGCCCCATGACAGCAACGAGTTGCGACACACCTGCAAAGTATTTCAGTGGCATCGCCACGCAAAACAGGGCGAGGAGCGTCAGAGCCTCGAAAATAGCGGCACGCATAAGGCCAATCATGAAGGATCCTCCGAATCTCTCTGTGTAAACGTATGTTTACTTTACGGCGAGACTTGACGTGTGTAAACAGTTGTTCACACGGAGATGATATCAATGAAAAAAGCCAGCATCGTAAAAGACCGCGCCGCGACCGAGACCCGCATTCTCAACGCGGCCCGCGCCGTGTTTGCCCGACGCGGATACGATGCAGCTGGATTGCGCGAGATTGCGGAAGCGGCCCAAGCGAACCTATCGCTGATCAGCCGGTATTTCGGCGGCAAAGTGGGTTTGCTGACTGCGTTGACAGATCAGTTCGTAGCGGGCCGCCGAGAGGGGAGGTTGTCCTATCCGCCGCAGGATACCTTGGAAGACGAGATATACAGTTACCTGCACGAAAAGCTACGCGACGATCTGAAGGACGAGGACATCGTGCGGCTGATCGTCAGTCGCGCCGCTATCGATGCCGAGTTTCGAGAAAAGGGGCGTGTGCATTCCGATGGTCTCGCGGATGAAAATTTTCGATTCCGTGTCAGACGGTTACAGGATAACGGCAAAGTTTCACCAGATATGGATATCGACTTGTTATTCGCTGGGGTCATGCATGTGTCTTTCTCGGTGAATTTCTTCGGCGCGATTGTTGCGGGGCGTCCAGACACGGAAATTGAGGCACTCTTCCATGGGTTTGCGGCAGCATTGGCGCAGGGGTTTCCGGGTCGGCATTAAAGGGCGCGTTTGGCGCATGTCGCGGCAAGAGCTACCGCGCAGGCAGGGGGGAATGTCGGCTTTGCACTATGAGAACCAATAATCGCGCACTTGCAGCGAAGGTCTGCAAACCGCCGATTCTGTGGAAAAACACCCGTTTGCGAGCGCAGAATATCGCCGGCTGAACATGGCACTCCACCTTTCCTGTCAGGCGGTTCTCGGTTTCTGCGGTGCGGGAAGGACCTTGGCCAGTTTCCTGAGGTTCTGGGCGGTTGCGGCGAGGATGAATTCGTCATTCGCGCCGCATGGCCCGCGTAATCGGAGCCTATTCAGGCCAAGGATCCGTTTGAGGTGGGCAAAGAGCATCTCGACCTTCTTTCGCAGCTTCATCGAAATGACGTATTGGTCGGTCTTGGCGATGTCGCGGGCGACCTGGCGGGCGTCTTCGTGTTCCTCGCGGGTGATCTTTCGGGCATCTGCATTCGGGCAGCACTTCGGCTTGGAAGGACACGCTTGGCAGACTTCCTTCAGGGCGCGATAGCGGGCCGTGCCCTTGCCGCTCGGCCCCCGGTTGGGGTCTGAGTAGTTTCTGCGGAACTGCTTCAGCTCGTGACCTTCGGGGCAGATGTATTGGTCGTTCTCGGCGTCCCATTCGAAGTCGGCGCGGGTCCAGGTCCCGTCACTGCGCCCGGACTTGTCGAATACGGGAATATGCGGGGCGATCTTCTGATCGACCAACCAGCCCAGCATCGGGGCGGTGCCATAGGCGGTGTCCGCGATCAGGCGCTCGGGGTGGAGGTCGAACTTGGCCTTCACGCGCTTCAGCATGGTCTTCGTCGAACCGACCTCGGCCTGTCGGATGGATCTCGTAGCCTCCACGTCCACGATGACGCCGTGGTCCGTGTCGATCAGGTAGTTATCGGAATAGCTGAAGAATGCCGGGCCCTTGCGGGCCGCTGTCCACTGGCTGGCGGGGTCGGAATGGGAGGTGAACTTGGGCTGAACCTCGCTGGCGGCACCGAACGCCGCCTCATCCAGGGTGGCGAGATACTCGCGAACCGCCCGGGGCGCGTTGGCGGGATCGATCTGCCCCGCATCCCAATCCTCCTTCGGCGTCGAGTTCTGCTTGTTGGCATCCGCTTCGATCAAACTTGCGTCGATGGCCATGCGCTGGCCGCTGACGAGACCTTCTTCGATGCACCGCGCGACGGTCGTGTCGAACAGGTGCCGCAGCAATTCGCTCTCGCGGAAGCGCCCGTGCCGGTTCTTCGAGAACGTGGAATGGTCCGGGACGCAGTCACTCAGATCGAGACGGCAGAACCAACGATAAGCGAGGTTGAGATGCACCTCCTCGCAGAGCCGCCGCTCGGACCGGATACCGAAGCAATACCCGACCAGCAGCATCCGGATCAGCAGCTCGGGATCGACGGACGGCCGCCCGGTATGGCTGTAGAAATCGGCGAGGTAGCTGCGGATGCTGCTCAGATCGACGAACCGGTCAATGGATCGTAGAAGGTGATCTTGAGGGACGTGATCCTCCAGTGAGAACTCGTAGAACAGCGCCGGTTGCGCTTCCTGCCGCGGTCCCATCATTGCCGGATCCTCCCACCCTATACTGGAATTGAATCAGCAGACGGACTTTCGATCAAGGGCGAGTTTTTCAACAAAATACGCCCTTCCATGTCGATCAGTCGCCTAGTTCGGGCGAGAACGTGGCGGCGCCGCCGCGTGATGTCCTGGAGCCGGTCGTGTGAGCAGCACTAGGGGCGGTTTCCGGACATTCTCTGCAAGCGCAAACTCATGGTGATGCGATGGAAAAGCGGTCTCCGTAACGTTGCTGTGACGACTGAATAAACAGGTTGAACCTCCAGTGGCTTGAGGGTTTACACCCAAACGAAAACGGGAATCACGGGCAGGCAATCCGCATTGAAACTGACGTTTCTTCAAAAGATCCTCTGGGCGCTCGCGGGAGTTGCCACCTTGGCTTTCGTCTGGTTGCTGCTCTGGGCGGACTATCGAGCCGACCAGGCTGCGGAGGGCGAGCCTGCGTTTCGTGCGGATTTCGAATTGACGGATCACACCGGAATGGTCCGCACGCAGGAGGATTACGCGGGCCGCTGGATGGTGATCTTCTTCGGCTTCGCCAATTGCCCCGATGTGTGCCCGACGACGCTGGCCGAGGTTGCCGCCGTCATGGACGGGCTGGGCGCGGATGCGGCGCAGGTTCAGCCGCTCTTCATCACCATCGATCCCGAGCGCGACACGCCGACGGTCCTCGCAGATTTCGTGCCGAGGTTCGAGGCCGGGATCGTCGGCCTGACCGGATCGCCCGACCAGATCGACCGCACCGCCGACAGCTTTCACATCTTCTACGAAAAGGTCGAGGAGGCCGCGGCACCCGGCGGCTACACGATGGGTCATTCCTCGCAGCTCTTCCTGTTTGATCCGGAGGGCGGTTACGTGAAAGCCTGGAGCTACGGCACCCCGGCCGAGGAGATCCTTGCCGATCTGAGGGGGCGCGTCGCCGGATGAGTCGGGGATTGACGGCAGAAGCGGCTCTGACTGCCGCCTGGGTGGTGGCGCTCGTGGCAACGCTCTCGGTGCTGTTCATCGGCGAGGTGCTGGGCCAGATGCCTTGTCTGCTGTGCTGGTATCAGCGCGCCTTCATGTTCCCGTTGCCCATCGTTCTGGGCCTCGGTCTGTGGTGTCAGGACGCCCGCGTCGGACGGTATGGGTTGGCGCTCAGCCTCTGCGGCGGGGCCGTCGCGCTCTGGCACATGGGCCTTTACGTCGGCATCATCCCGGAGCCCATCCAGCCTTGCACGGCGACCGGCCCCTCCTGCACCGACGCCAATCAATTGATCCTCGGGGTTCCGATCCCGCTCCTGTCGCTTGTCGCCTTCACGCTCACCGCGAGCCTGTCGGCCCTCTCTCTGAAGGACCCGCGCCTATGAATCGTCGCGCTATCATGCTCTCCGTTGTTGCCGTCGCCGTTGCCGTCTTCGCCGCAGCGGCCTGGTTCACGACACGTCCCGCGTCCGTCGCCGCGACCGCGACGGTCCCGCCAGAACAGAGCGAGGCGCTGCTGCGGTCTTACTCCCCGATCCTCGGACCCGAGGATGCCCCCGTCACCATCGTCGAGTTCTTCGATCCGGCCTGCGAGGCGTGCCGCGCCTTCTATCCGGTGGTCAAGGACATCATGGCCGAGCATGGCGACGCGGTGCGCGTCGCCATCCGCTACACGCCTTTCCACGGCGAAGCGTCGGAGGAGGCGATCCGCGTGCTCGAGGCGGCCCGGATGCAGGACGTCTACGAACCCGTGATTGAGGCGCTCCTGCGCGAGCAGCCGCGATGGACCTCGCATGGCGCGCCGGCTCCGGGGCTGATCCTGGAGGTCGCTGCGACCGCGGGGCTGGATGTGGATGCGGCGCGCACGCAGATGCTCGCGCCGGATGTCGTGGCGATCCTGAACCAGGACCGCGCCGATGTCGAAACCATGGCTGTGCGCCAGACGCCCACATTCTTCGTCAACGGCCGGCCGCTCGATCCGTTCGGCGAGGCCGAACTGCGCGCGCTGGTGGCAGAGGAAGTGGCCGCGAGCGGCTCGTGACCGTGGCGCGCATGACAAGGAGACAACCGCGAATGACCAAGCTCACCCTCCCGTTGCTGGCGACCCTCACCGCACTTGCGCTCACCTCCGGTGTCGCCCTTGCCGGGTCGGAGGATGTGGTCGTCGAAAACGCGTGGGCGCGCGCCTCCATCGGGGTCAACCGCCCCGGCGCGGCTTACATGACGATCCGCAACACCGGAGACGAGGCCGTCACGCTGACCGGCATTTCCACGCCGCTCGCCATGATGCCGGAGATCCACGAGAGCAAGACCAATGCCGAGGGTGTCAGTTCGATGGCGCCTGCGGGCGAGATTGCCATCGCCCCCGGCGAAGCCGCGGAACTGGAGCCCGGCGGGCTGCACGCGATGCTGATGCAGCTACAAAAGCCGATGACCGAGGGCGACAGCTTTCCACTGACGCTGAGCTTCTCCGATGGTGGCGACATTGCGGTCGACGTGCCGATCCTCGGAATCGCGGCGCGCGGGCCGGACGGCTGATGCGGCGCCGAACGGCTCTTGGATACGGCGCCGCTGCTCTGGGCGCCATGGGGCTGACGCTGTTCGTCGGCTGGTGGCGGGTGGACGGCCCCGGCGCGCCGAAGGCTGTGGCAAGCCTTCCCCTACCGCTCACTGAAATGGACTTTCGTCTTACTGATCACGAGGGGCAGCCGGTTGGCCCGGAGACCCTGGTCGGCCGTCCGACCATGGTGTTCTTCGGCTTCACCTTCTGCCCCGACGTCTGCCCGACCACACTGTCGGACATTTCCGGCTGGCTCGATGCGCTCGGCGAGGATGCCGGGCAGATGAACGTGGCCTTCATCACCGTGGATCCGGACCGCGACACCGTCGAGGCGATGGCCGAGTATGTCGGTTATTTCCATCCGGCGATCCGCGGCTGGACCGGTGCGCAAGATCAGATAGCACGCGCGGCGGAAGGGTTCCGGGCGAGCTACGAGCGTTTTCCGGCCGACGGCGGCGACTACACCATGAACCACACGGCGAGCGTTTTCCTGTTCGACGCGGCCGGCGGGTTCGTCAGCATGATCGACTATCACGAACCGAGGGAGTTCGCAGTGCCGAAGATCCGCCGGGCGCTGGAAGAAGAAACGAAGGGGGCGACATGAAGCTGAGGTATCTGGCGGTCGGAATCGTGACGGCGGGAAGCGTGTCTGCGACCGCCCTCGCGCTTTCGGGCACCTGGACACGAGACCCTGTTCCGCCCGGTCTTGCCGAAGCTGCAGTCTGGACGCCTGAGGCCATGCCCATGCCGGCACTCACTGAGGCGCCGGTCCTCGGGCCGACCCTCACCCGTTCGGATGTTGCCCCGATGGTCAGCCCGTCGGCTCTGCCGTCTGCCGTCGTAGTCGCGCCATCGCTTCCGAGGGTCGAGCCTTCGCTCCGGACATGGTCACGCGAGATCGCCGCAGGCGAGACTCTCGACGCGGTTCTCGCGGAGGCAGGTCTCGACGCCCCGGGTCGCGCCGAGGTGGCGCTTGCACTTGCGGCAGAGTTCGACCTGCGTCGCTTGCGTCCGGGACATGCCCTAAGCGTCATCACCAGCCCGGATGGCAACCCAAGCCGCGTCGTTCTGGAGGTGGACGACGGCGTCCGGATCGAGGCTGTCTTTGGCGCGCAGGTTGTGACGCGCGTGGTGGCCCCCGATCCCGAAACCGTCATTCTGGCCGGTGAGGCCCGCATCGAAAGCTCGGTCTTCGCGGCGCTCGACGCGGGCGGCATCCCGGCGCGCTTCGCGGTCGATCTGGCGCAGATGCTGGGTGGCGCCGTGGATTTCCGTCGCGACCTGACGGGTGGCGAGACCCTGCGGCTCATGTGGCGTGAGGCGCGGGTCGGCGACGACATCGTCGGCCAGCCGGACCTGACCTTCGCGGCGCTCGACCTTGGCGACACGCTGTTCGAGATCGTTTGGCCGGAGGATGGCTCCGGGCGGGCCACGATCTACCGTAATGGCGTGGTCATGCGCGTATTCGCGCAGCCGGTCGAGGGCGCGCGGCTCAGTTCCGTGTTCGGGCGCAGGACGCACCCGATCTACGGCGACACAAGGATGCACACCGGCGTCGATTTCGCCGCAGCCCGCGGCACCCAAGTTTATTCGACCGCACCCGGACGCATCAGTTTCATCGGTCGTCGGGGCGGCTACGGCCGCGTTGTCGAGATCGCGCATGGGTCGGAAACCATGACCCGTTATGCGCATCTGAGCGCCGTCCCAGACGGGCTTGCCCAAGGCGACCGTGTCGCGGCGGGGGATCTCATCGGCCGCGTCGGCGCGACGGGCACCGCAACCGGCCCGAACCTGCACTACGAGGTGCGTGTGAATGGCCTGCCCACTGACCCCCTCTCGGATGACCGGCTCGCCGAAGCGGCGGAACGAGTTGCCGACGATGGCGCAGCGCTCGCTCGTCTCGGCACCGCGCGAGCCCGTCTCGATGAGCGGCTCGCGCGTCTGCTAATCGCCGACGACAATGAAAAATTGTGACAAAGGATACGACCAGTGACCCAATCGCGCATATCGGCAAAGACGCTTCTCCTGCTTGCGGGCCCGTTGACCCTCGGTGCCTGTGCCATCCCCGTCGCCGGCCCGGCAGACCCGGATACGGGCCTCTCGGCGGAGATGATGACTCAACTGATAACGATGGCGGCTCCCTATCAGGACCTGCAGTCGGTCCGCTTGCGGCCCGAAGACGGCTGCTACTGGTATCGCCATGCCGGACCCGTCGAGACGACGATGCTTCCCCTTCGAACGGTGGACGGCCGACCGATCTGCACGCAGCGCGTGGCGCAGGCCGCAGGCGGATGAACAGACCGGGCAGCCTGTTCCATGGCGCGACGAAGATCTCTTCGGGCTTGGGGCCCGATCAGCTATGCGCCGTGACCGGACCGTCTCCAGGAGCCGGGTAAAGGTGAGCCGTGACCCCGATCTCGACCTGCTCGTAAAGGTCGTTGATGTGGGGCATGACCATACGCACGCAGCCCGAACTGGCCCGACTGCCGATCGAGCGGGGGTGAGGCGTGCCGTGGATCCGAAGGTACGTGTCCCGGTCGCCGACAAAGAGATAGAGTGCTCGAGAACCGAGTGCGTTCTTCGGACCCGGCTCCATTCCGTCTTCGACTTCTTTGTAAATCTCCGGATTGCGGCGGACCATGTCCTGCGTTGGCGTCCAGTGCGGCCACTCCACCTTGCGCTTGATGGTGTAGGTGCCCGGTTCGTAGAGGCCGTCCCTACCAATTGCCACGCCGTAGCGCATGGCCGTGCCGCCCTCTTCGATGTGATAGAGGTAACGGGCGACAGCATCGACATGGATGTCGCCGGTCACAAGCCCGGGCCGGGCCTCGACCCGCTGCGGCAGCAGGCGCGGATGCAGGCCCCACGGGTTCGTCGTGGCCGGATCGTAGCCTGGAGGAGTGACCTGCGCGTCCCACGCGGCCTTCTGTTCGTCGGTCGGCCAAGAGCTGGCGACGGCAACTCCGGATATCGCGGGCGAGAACATGGCGGCGGTCGCGCCGATGAAATGGCGTCTTGTCAGCATAACTTGCAATCCTTCTATTTCCATTCAGTATTTCAAATTCGAGATTTATGGGAAAGAGCGGGCTTGGCCGGTTTTTGCACGACTCGTGAAGATATTCTCTTTTCTTTAAGCCTCCTTCGCGCAGAAATGACATCCCCACTTGCAAGTCATTCTCAACTATGTTCTGCCGACGCCATGGCGCTGACTGGAAGCAATCCTTGAACGAACTCTCTCCAATCGCTCTCGGTTTCCTGGGCAGCCTCGCGGCTGGCTCCCTGACCGCCGTCGGGGCCGTGCCCGTCCTTTTCGGCAAGGTGCCCTCGCGGTCCACGCGGGACATGGCACTCGGATTTGCGGCCGGTGTGATGCTGGCGGCGTCGTTCTTTTCGCTGATCATTCCCGCACTGGATGCGGCAGAGCCCATGTTCGACAACGGCGCGATGCCCGCTGCCATCGTGTGCGTCTCAATCCTTCTGGGCATGGGCGCGGTGGCGCTGATGAATGAAAAGCTGCCGCATGAGCATTTCCGGTCTGGCCGCGAAGGTCCCGAAGCGGCCTCGCTTCGGCGCGTCTGGCTGTTCATCATCGCCATCACGATCCACAATTTTCCCGAGGGGCTCGCTGTCGGTGTTGGTTTTGGATCCGGCGGATTCGAAGGCGGTCTGCCGCTTGCGATCGGCATCGGGCTTCAGAACGCACCCGAAGGGCTCGCTGTGGCCGTCTCTCTGCTGGGTGAAGGTTATCCCAGGTTTCGCGCCTGGGGCATCGCAGCCTTGACCGGTATTGTCGAACCGATCGGCGGGCTGCTCGGTGCTGGAATCATCACACTGTCCGAACCGCTCCTGCCTTGGGGCCTGGCCTTCGCCGCGGGAGCGATGCTCTATGTTATTAGTCACGAGATCATTCCCGAAACCCACCGTAGCGGGCATCAGAACAAGGCGACGCTGGGGCTCGCCATCGGGCTTGTGATCATGCTGTTCCTCGACGTCTGGCTGGGTTGACGTACCTGAAAGCACCCTGCGCGCTGGTTGCCATCGAGTGGCGCCCAGTCCCGCCTGCCATGCCCACTCCACCGCCGACGCCGTCTCGCCACTGTCGAAGCACCGCATTTCGGCGCGGGTCAGCGCGCCTGCGAACGATGTCCCGCATTCCATCCATTTGCTGTCGCCGACGACTACGATGCGGGAGACGTTGTTGCGATGCGCGGTGTCCACCTTTGTATCTTCTTGGATCGCGGCCAGCCCCTCGTGACCGGCGAAGCCTGTGAGGTCGACGACCAGCCCCGGGCAATCGGCCGAGGCCAGCCTTTCATGCAGCAGTTCATGCATCCGCCTCAGGCCGTCTTTGGTGAGCTTGCCGTCACAGACGATACCGATGACATCGTCATGATCCTTCAGGGTTTCGGGGAAAATGCTTGTTATCCTCTCTCTTTGCCCCTGTGTGGCCGAAGAGTTCAGCGTCGTGATGGGCATGATGGATGTTCTCGAACTCGAGACTGGAATGCGTGATGCCAAAGTCCCCTCTTAGCCGGTCCTTGATCGCAGACTTGATCGCCTCGATGCGGGTCCAGCCCTCCTCGGTCAGGACGACGTGGCAGTCCAGCGCCGCTTCGTGTTCTTGCATCTGCCACAGATGCACATGGTGAACGTCATCGACGCCCTCGATGCCGCGCACTGCATCGACGACGTTCCTGCCATCGATATCGGGCGGGCTGCCGAGCATAAGAGTATGGATCGGCCCGCCGATCTCGGTCAGTGCAAGGTAGAGAATGTAGAGCGCGATAAGGATTGTGATGGCCGGGTCCACCCAGCGTAGATCGTAGAGGACGATAAGCGTTCCGCCGATAATCACCGCGACCGAGGCGAGCGCGTCCGACAGGTTGTGCAGAAAGAGCGCGCGGATGTTCACGCTGCCCTTCTGCATCGAGTAAGTGAGTAACGCCGTCAGCGTGTCGATCGCCAGCGCCACGCCGCCCAGGATGACGACGGTCCAGCCCGCGACTTCCGTCGGTTCGATCATCCGCATGACGCCCTCATAGATCAGGTAGACGCCGACGAGTATCAGGGTCGTATAGTTGATCAGCGCCGCCACGATCTCGATCCGGCCGTAGCCGAAGGTCATGCGCTCGTCTGCGGGCTTGCGCGCGATCTTGCGCGCAACGAAGGCAATGACCAGCGACGCCATGTCCGAGAAGTTGTGAAGCGCATCCGCGATGAGGGCGAGGCTGCCAGAGAGGATGCCGCCGACGATCTGCGCCACGGTCAAAAGGGCGTTCGCCCAGATCGCTATGGAAACCCTACGGTCACCCGATTCCGGGTCCATGTGCGCGTGGCTGTGGTCATGAGGCATCGATCATCTCCTTGTTCCTCTTCGGGCCGCGCCATCCTGTTTCGCGGAACCCTCGTTGCAGCAGCGTTCCCAATCCGGCGCAGACCAGTGCGAAATAGACGGAACTGCCACCGGGAAAGGCCCCGGCAATCCGTCATCCGGCGAGGTTGTTCAGTGCTTCGTGCATCAACTCGATCGCCACCACACCGATCAGGATGCCGGATTTTGTATTCAGCGCGATGCGAAGCCGCGGAGAGCTCCGTAGAAACTCGGCCACCCTGCCTCCGGCAAAGTTTCCGAGCCCGGGAAGCAGGGCCAATCCGACAATGATCCAAAGATGTTTCACGCACCCTCCTCAGGCTTTCGGGGGAGCGGACCCCCCTTTATTGAGTTTCAACAGGCGAGGAGCAGGATGGGTTTCCGACAACCCTGGGATCGACGGAACCTTGCCCGCGCGAATCCGGCTGACCCTTGCGTTCATCCAGTGACGGACCAGACGGGAATACAGCCAGTCGCGCAGTGGACCGAAGTCCTGGCGGTGCGAACGATAAAAGGTGTCGGGACTGTCGTAGAGGCCAAGGTCGCGAGCGATGCCGGTCTTCTGAATGTAGGTGTCACTGCCACGCCAGACGACGGGTGGCGCGCCGAGGCAGTCGGTCCCTACGCCATATCCGCAAAGGTTCTGTCGTTCGGGGAATGCCTCTTGGAGCCTTGAAAGGTAGGCGGCGTCGAGGATGAAGCCCTCGAGATTGACCCACGACCCGTCCACTTGGACTTCGACCCATGAATGCAGGATTTCCGCAGGCGCGATGGCATACACGGCTTCCGGCACGACGCCGCGCTGGAGCGCCTTGTGGATCGTGAAGCCGTGCAGTCGGCAGGGTACAGAGAGCCCGCGCAGGAGCGCCATCAGCAAAGTGGCCTTGGTATTGCACTGGCCGTAACCGTCCGTCAGCACGTCGGACGCCCTGATATCGTCACGACGGTTGTAGCCGAAGCGGATCTCGTTCCGGACGAAATCATAGGCGGCGCCGATGCGGTCATGCTCGTCGAGATCGCGCCAGCCACGCCGGGCGATCAGATCCTCAATCGGGCCGACGGTGAAGTCGAGCAGCCGCGAGGGCTGGAGTAGTGGTGTCGTGATTTGTATGGCCGGTCTCCTTCGAATCATCCCGAGACAGGTGTAATTGCTACAGTGACTATAGCTTCAAGACATTTCTAGACGACGCGTGGAACGACGAGTATCACGGCAGCGCCGACGAGACACAGTCCGGCGCCGGTGAGGTCCCAGAGGCCCGGCCTCTGCCCTTCTACTGCCCACATTCAGAGCAGCGATGCGGCGATGTAGACCCCGCCATAGGCAGCATAGGCCCGTCCGGCAAACCCGGCCTCGACTTGAGCGAGTAGCCAGCCAAAGAGGGCGAGGCTCGCGACGCCCGGCAGCAGCCACAGCGGTGAGGCGCCGCGCCACCAGGCCCAGATCGCGAAACAGCCGGCAATCTCCGCAAGGGCGGCCAAAGGATAGATCAGCGCCGCCGGCATCAGCGTTCGGCACTTGCATGATCCGTCAGACATTGGCCGTGATCTCGCAACACCTCGAGAATGCGACAATCCGCAACCCTGTTGCTGTCACACTCGGCGATCATCCGATGCAATTCAGTTCGCAAAGTCACGAGCCGGTCGATCCGGATTTCGACCTCCCTTAACTGCCTTTGGGCGATGGCATCAACTTCCGCGCATGATCGGCCAGGGCTGTCGGAAAGGTCCAGCAACTCGCGGATCGCGTCGAGCGAAAAGCCAAGTTGTCGTGAGTGTCGGATGAAGGCAAGCCGGTCCAGCTCGGCATCGCCGTAACGGCGTTGGTTACCTTCTGTCCGGCCTGGCTCCGGCATGAGACCGATCTGTTCATAGTAGCGGATCGTCTGCACCTTCGTGCCGGTCCGCTTTGCGAGGGTGCCAATGGCAAGCATGAGAATTCTCCTGTATCTACAGTCGCTGTAGCTTATGGGGCAAGGTCCAACAAGACCTCTGCTATCAGGAATGGCTTGAACCTACAGTTGGTAGAGGTCCTATCTCTGTGACTGAACGACTCGCATACGCGGCAGGAGAACGGAAATGGCAGACGACGGACACCAGATCGAGTGGCGCGTAACGGGCATGGACTGCGGCGCCTGCGCGGGCAAGGTCCGCGGTGCGGTCGAGCGGTTGCAGGGCGTCACGGATGTCGATGTCGCACCGATGACGGAACGCCTGCGTCTGACACTGGATGAAACCCGCTCCACACCTGAACAGGTCGAGAAGGCGGTGCGAGCCATCGGCTACGGGATCTCGCCGCGGGGAAGCGCGCCAGAGAAGCCGAAGGGCGGGTTTGTTCTGCCCGAGGGGGCCTATCCGGGGTCCGACGCCGTCACACCCGAAAATGAGGAAGAACAGGCGCACCCCAGGCGGGCAGAAGAAGCGCAGGCCGCCTGGCACGCCACGTCAAAGGGCCGACTCGTGCTCGGTACAGGCGTGCTGCTCGCGGCGGCCTGGGCGGTGCATCTGCTGGCTTCTGAAGACATTGCGCAATGGGCGTTCGTCCTGGCCACCCTGATCGGGCTCGTTCCCGTGGCCCGTCGCGCTTTCGCCATGGCGCGGATTGGCATGCCCTTTACGATCGAGATGCTGATGACTATCGCCGCAAGCGGCGCGCTGGTGATCGGCGCTGCCGAGGAGGCGGCGCTCGTCGTCTTCCTTTTCGCTGTTGGCGAGATGCTGGAAGGTGTCGCCGCCAGTCGGGCGCGCAACGGCATCCGGGCCTTGGCGCAACTGGTGCCGAAGACGGCGCTTCTGGAAATGGACGGACGAACGCGAGAGGTCCCGGCCGAGAGCCTGGCCATCGGTCAGACCGTGATGGTGCGCCCGGGCGACCGGATTCCCGCTGATGGTGAGGTGATCGACGGCACGTCCGGTGTCGACGAAAGCCCGGTGACGGGGGAAAGCGTGCCGAGCCTCAAGGAGCCGGGCAGCCTGGTCTTCGCCGGTTCGATCAACACCGAGGCCGCGCTGCGGGTGCGGGTCGAAAAAACCGCCGAGGACAACACCATCTCGCGCATCGTCCGCCTGGTCGAGGAAGCGGAAAGCGCCCGCGCCCCGACGGAACGATTCATCGACAGGTTCAGCCGCGTCTACATGCCCGTGGTTGTGGGGGCGGCGATCCTCGTCGCCATCGTCCCTCCGCTTGCCTTTGGATTGGCATGGGAAGAATGGGTCTATCGGGCGCTGGCGCTGCTGCTCATCGGATGCCCCTGCGCGCTTGTGATCTCGGTTCCTGCGTCCATTGCCTCGGCGCTATCGGCAGGCGCACGGAACGGCCTGCTTATGAAGGGCGGCGCGGTGATCGAGGCCGTCGCCCGGATCACCTATGTCGCATTCGACAAGACAGGAACACTGACCGCCGGTCAGCCGCGCGTGACAGACATCCTGCCGAGTGAGGGAACGTCAGCCGAGGTGCTCTCGCTGGCCGCGGGTGTCGAGAGCGGCGCGAGTCATCCGCTCGGACTGGCCATCCTGGCGCGTGCCGAAGCGGAGGGCACGGTTGTTCCTGCGTCACGCGCAGCCCGATCCATCCCGGGCAAGGGCGCCGAGGCCGTGATCCGTGGCGCGACGGTGACGGTTGGCTCGCCCCGGCTGGCGGAAGAGAGCGGTGTTCTGAGCGAGCCAATTCGTGCCCAGGCCGCGATGCTCGAAGCGGAGGGAAAGACGGTCGTACTCGTCTGGCGCGACGAGGCCGCTTGCGGCCTGATCGCTCTGCGCGACGAGCCGCGCCCCGACGCGGCCGAAGCCGTGCGCCAACTTCGTGCCCTGGGCATCGTGCCGGTGATGCTGACCGGAGATAACGCGCGCACGGCCGCGGCGATTTCCGAAAGTCTCGGGATCGACCACCGCGCGGGTCTTCTGCCGGAAGACAAGGTGCGCGAGGTCCGCGATCTCGGACAAGAGGCGCAGGTGATGATGGTTGGCGACGGTATCAATGACGCCCCGGCGCTTGCCGCCGCGCAGGTTGGCGTGGCCCTGGGCTCGGGCACCGACGTGGCGCTGGAGACCGCACATGCCGCCGTCTTGCGCGACCGTGTAGCTGACATTCCGGGGCTGGTCCGGCTTGCCCGCGCGGCCATGGCCAACATCCGTCAGAACGTCGCCATCGCCTTGGGCCTCAAGGCGGTGTTCCTGGTGACGACTCTCCTGGGCGTCACGGGCCTCTGGATCGCGATCCTCGCCGATACCGGCGCCACCGTGATCGTGACGCTCAACGCGCTCCGGCTGCTGACCTTCCGGCCAGAGCGGGAAAGCCGATCCGGCCGAACCGGCACCGCGTCAGCGACACTCGGTCGCGTCACCGCGCCTGCCGTCAACGAACATATATGAAGTAACCACAAGGACCATACTGATGACACACATGTCTCGCCGCCGCTTGCTCATCTCTGTCGCAAGCATCGCTGCCACGGCGCCCTTCGCTGCCACCGCCCAAGCCAGTGCGCCCATCATCCACGTCGTGAAGGACATCAACTGCGGATGCTGTACTGCCTGGGTGGAGATCCTTGGCAACGCCGGCTTCACGGTGACCACGCAAGCAAGCATGGGCACGCTCCTGATCCGCCACAAGTTGGAGAACGGCATCCCGCAGCAGATGCACTCCTGCCATACCGGCGAGGTCGAAGGTTACATGATCGAGGGCCATGTTCCACCTGTTGACATCCGTCGCCTTCTGGACGAACGCCCTGAAGCCATCGGCCTCGCTGTGCCCGGAATGCCCTATGGCTCTTCGGGCATGGGCCCTGAGGATCAGCGGGAGGCTTACGATGTTTTCCTGATCCGGAAAGACGGCAGCACCGAGATATTCGCCCGCTATGACGCGGCGTAGGCGCTGCGACCACCAGCCATTCATCTTCGCGGATCAAAATTCTGTAACTGTGACGAAAGCCGAAAGGCACGCGATCTCACCCCGGGGCCGCGGAAATGCTGCGTCCGATCGCGGATGTCCGCTCTGGTGAACGCCGCGATGCGGCAATTTAACAGACTGAAGGTCCGGTCTGGGCCGTCAGTGAAGACGGCCCAAGCGTTTAGATTTCGATAGCTTCGGCGATAGCCAGCGCATCTTCAAGTTCAACGCCAAGATACCTGACAGTGCTGTCCATCTTGGTATGGCCCAACAACAGTTGGACTGCCCGCAGGTTGCCCGTCTTCTTGTAGATTTGGGTCACCTTCGTTCGGCGCATCGAGTGCGTGCCATAGGCGCTGGCTTCCAGACCAATGGATGTCACCCAGACACGGACAATCCGCGCGTACTGACGGGTCGAGATGTGAAGGCGTTCGTGAAAGCGCCCGGGCCAGAGGTATTCGGACCCAATCATGAGCGGCTCCCGCATCCACCGTGCCAGCGATGCGCGGGTGCCTTCCGAGATTTCGAAGCGGACGGGCTTACGGGTCTTGCTTTGCAGAACCGACGCGCGTTCCTTGATCTGACCGGACGCCATGACATCGACCACCTTCATCTTCACCAGATCGCAGCCGCGCAGCTTGCTGTCGATTGCAAGGTTGAAAAGGGCCAGATCGCGGTGGTTCTCGGCCAACTCCAGCCGGACCCGAATTGCCCAGACGTGTTTGGGCTTGAGCGGCCGTTTCTGACCGACTATCCGGCCTTTGTTCCAGGCCGGACGCAGTGCGCGAATGGCGGGTAAGTTTGGTGTTTCCATGATGGATCCTCCGATCCACCACGCCCTCCCACATCGACAACCCGACGTTGACAAGACATTGTAGCACATGGTGCTGCGTCGCATCCGAGGTCAGCTCCGAGCCCAAACTACTCGTGACCATGCCGAAGCTTCGCTGCGGCTGCATTCGTCCGCTCCGCGACATTACTTTCCCGCGCCGCATGGCACGAAACGCCGACACTAAGGTGGGACTGCGGTTATCGGCTGCGTAACCATTGAGGCTGGGAACACGGGAAGTGGCGCGATTTTGGGATTGACCAAGCCGTCGTCAGAACCCATCCTTTGCGCTGCAATCGAGAGTCTTTATGCGCCTAATCGCCGTAATCTTCCTGACCAGCCTCATTATGCTGGCTGCCTTGTCGCAAATGTCTGCGGCAGGGCCCGCGATGCATGACTGTGCGGCCTGTCCAGAAGCGATGATCTCTGCAGATCAGCAGGCCTCGGCGAACCACCACCAAGCTGACGCGCCTTGCGCTGATATGGTGACCTGCGCATCCTATGCCCTTCTCGATAGCAGTCAGCCGCTCCGGAACGATGATCTGCCACACCTCCGTCATGTGCGGCCGGAGCCTCGAAATGGCATGACGATAAGCCTGTCGCTGGACCTGCCTCCTCCTCGCGCCGGATCCTGCACCCGTTGAACCTGGGTCGATTTCGGTCGCCCCGTTGTCAGGACGCGCGGCAGGGAAAGCTGCGCAGGACAGGATACAGTCATGAAAAAGATCACCCTCGCCGGGGCCGCGGTTCTTGCCGTGGCGCTTGGCGCCTATGCTTTCACCCGCTCTACCCCTCAGACTGTCCCTGTCGAGGACACCGCAGCACCAGCGGAGGGCGCGCCCATGGTTGCCGTTACGCTGCCCGATACGCTGTCGCCCGAGGCGGGCATGGGCAAGCGGGCCTTCGATGTCGTCTGCGCCGATTGCCACGGCGAGAATGCCGCCGGGAAAATCGGGTTTGCTCCGCCGCTGATCCACAAGATCTACGAGCCGTCCCACCATGGCGACATGGCCTTCCAGATGGCGGCTGCGAATGGCGTGCGCGCACATCATTGGAAATTCGGAGACATGCCGCCGCAGCCCGAGGTGACGCGTGCGGACGTGAGTTCGATCATCGCCTATATCCGCGAAGTACAGCGCGCCAATGGGATCAACTGACATGAAGATGACACGACGGCTATTCTGCGCAGGTCTTGCTTCTGCTCCATTCGCACGACCTGCCTTTGCTCAGGAAATACCCCTCCTGACAGCCATGGACACCACGGTCCAGCTTGCCCCTGCCAGCTATCCGGCCACGCCGGTCTGGAGCTATGATGGCACAATCCCCGGCCCCGTGATCCGCGCCGCGCAAGGCAGCCGGTTGGAACGGCGGCTGGTGAATGCGCTAAAGGTTCCGACCTCGATCCATTGGCATGGCATCCGTATCGACAACGCCATGGATGGTGTCGCGGGGCTGACCCAGGACGCGGTGCCGCCCGACGAGAGTTTCGACTATGCCTTCGATCTTCCTGATGCCGGAACCTACTGGTATCACGCCCACACCAATTCGATGGAACAGGTTGCGCGGGGTCTTTCCGGAGCCCTAATCATCGAAGAGGCAACACCGCCGGATGTGGATCGGGACGAGGTTCTGATGATCGACGACTGGTTGCTGGACCCCGATACGGGCCTGTTTATCGATGACTTCGCAGCGCCGATGACGCGCAGCCACGGCGGACAGATCGGCAACCTCGTGGGCGTGAACGGGCGCTACGATTACAGGCTGCCCGCCCGGCAGAACGAGCGGCTGCGGTTGCGACTGATCAACTCGGCGAATGCCCAGATCTTCGGCCTGAAACTGGAGGGGCTTACCGGCTGGACGGTGGCTCTTGACGGAATGCCGCTTGCGGCACCAGAGCCGGTGACCGACACGCTTGTGCTTGCCCCCGCGCAGCGCATGGACCTGATTGTCGATGTCTCGGCCGAGGAAGGGGAAACCGCAGGGCTTCTTTTTGCTGCGGCCGATGATACCTGGCGTGTGCTGGCGGAAGTCTCTGTCAAAGGACGTGCCGCGTCAGTCACTCGCGGCACGCCTCAGCCCTTGCCGCGAAATCCGCGTATGGAGATCGTCGGCGTCGATGAGGCGCCTGTCCTCGACATGCCGTTGCAAGGCGGTGCGATGCGCGGCCTGGAGAGTGCGACCTTCGATGGACAGAGGATGGGCTGGCAGGAGCTGGTCCAGAATGGCCAGTTCTGGGCGCTGGCCGGACAGGTCGGGCTGGGAAAGACGCCCTTTGCCACCCTGTCACGTGGGGAGACAGCCCGCATCCGCATGACAAACGACACGATCTTCCCGCACGCGATGCATCTGCACGGGATGCATTTCCGGGTGCGCAAGGAAGACGGAGCACTTGGTCCGCTGCGCGACACGGTGCTGGTCATGCCGAACGAGACGACGGAAATTGCCTTCGTTGCGGACAATCCGGGAAAGTGGTTGCTGCATTGTCACATGCTGGGGCACGCGGCCTCGGGCATGACAAACTGGATCATGGTCTTATGAAGTTGCTTTCCCTGATCGCAGTTGCTCTTTCGGGCGTGGCCTACTCAGCCGGAGCAGAGGAAGGCATGGAAGGCGCAGCGCTTTATCAGCAGAATTGCGCCTCCTGTCACGGCGTGGACCTTCAGGGACAACCGGACTGGCGCAGCCCCGGCCCCGACGGCCGCCTGCCTGCGCCACCCCATGATGCAACGGGCCACACCTGGCATCATAGCGACGACATCCTGTTCCGCATCACGCGGGATGGGACTGCCGCAGTGGTCGGCGGGGGCTATGAAAGTGACATGCCCGGCTTTGGGGGCAGCCTGAGCGATGCGCAAATTCGCGCGATCCTCGACTACATCAAATCCATCTGGCCAGAGCGCGAACGCGACTATCAACAAGAGATCACCGGGCAGAAATAAGCGAGAAAAGCCAAATTATAGGGAACATCCACCCACTGGAAGGTTGTTAGTCCCCTGAACAAACTTGGAGGTGTTGATGGCCTATTCCCGCTTTTTCCTGATGATTGCTGTTTCCACGGCCCTGATGTTCGGGCTGATGTACCTGAACACCTATCTGGTCAATCACATTTTCTGGTCGGAAACGCGTGCCTACATGGCGATCGTCATGGGGGCGGTCATGGCCTTCGTCATGCTGTCTTTCATGCTCGGCATGTACAAGAACCGCGCGCTCAACATCGCGATCTTCGTCGGCTCCGTCATCGTCTTCGCAGCAGCACTCTGGCTGGTTCGCAGCCAGGTGACGGTGCAAGACCGCGCCTACATGCGGGCGATGATCCCACACCATTCGATCGCCATCATGACCTCGTCCCGCGCGGAAATCACCGATCCAAGGGTGCGCACCTTGGCGGATGACATCATTTACGCCCAAGACAAGGAAATCGCCGAAATGCGCTATCTGATCGCCGACACTTCGGCGAATGGAGAGGCAACACCTGCCGGGGATGAACCGGCAGCCGAGTTGAAACCCGCTCAGGACGCCCTGTCCAGCGAGGTTGTTTCCAAGGTCGATCCCGAGTTCCTTACGCAGGCAGATATCGCCCAAGTCTTCCCGGATGGGGCCGCGTGCAGCTTCACCTATACCGAGGCAAGCCCGCCCGTGTTCGTGTCCGGCAACGACACGGCTCTGGTCAAGATCAGCGGTGATCTGGTCCGTCTCGATGGCGCGGGAGAAAGCTTCACGGCTGACCCGATCACGATTGAGGTGCGCGACACGGAAGATGACAGCCTTCAGGACTTTGTCATCAGCGCGGGCCCTGACTACGAGGCCGGTTTCCGCGGCCAGTATAACTGCACGAATTGAGGGAGATGATCATGGCAAAGGATACCACGAAAACCGCCGTCCTCTATCGCATGGTCATGCCCGAGCATACCTGCCCCTTTGGGCTGAAATCCAAAGATCTGCTGGAGCGCAACGGCTACGTCGTCGAAGACCACCACCTGAAGACCAAGGACGAGACAGAGGCTTTCAAGCGTGAGCATGATGTCAAGACCACGCCTCAGACCTTCATCGACGGGAAACGGATAGGGGGTCATGACGACCTGCGCATCTTCCTCGGCATCGACCCGCCCAAAGAAGAGCAGAGTGATACAACCTACCGCCCTGTGATCGCGATCTTTTCGGTCTGTGCTCTGCTGGCGCTTGGCTTGGCGTGGCACCAATACGGGACCATCCTGACCTGGCAGAGCGTCCAGTGGTTCATCTCGCTGTCGATGACGGTGCTTGCGATCCAGAAGCTTCAGGATGTCGAGCAGTTCTCGACCATGTTCCTGAACTATGACCTGCTGGCGAAACGCTGGGTGCCTTACGGCAAGGTCTATCCCTACGGTGAGGCACTGGCCGGTATCCTGATGACCGCGGGCGTCCTGACATGGATCTCCGCGCCCGTTGCGCTGTTCATCGGGACCATTGGGGCGGTCAGCGTGTTCAAGGCGGTCTACATCGACAAGCGCGAGTTGAAATGCGCCTGCGTGGGCGGTGCCTCCAATGTGCCGCTCGGCTTCATCTCCCTGACCGAGAATCTGATGATGATCGTGATGGGCCTTTGGATGGGCCTGCGCGCCCTCGGCGTATGAGGCGAGAAACGGGGGCGGCGTCTTGACGCCCCCGGTGTCTTTCTGGCTTAGCCGACGTGCTCCGGCGCGACGGTGGACGTGAAGGTGGCAGTGACAAGCAGGATCACAAGAAAGGCGGCGACCTCCCAACGGATCGACATCCGCAGCGGAGCCGCGTTTCCAGATTCGGCCAGAGCCGGTGTCAGCCGAAGCTTGTTCAGACCTGCAAGCCCAAGAAGCAGCGCCACCACCGCCAGTTTCAGCGTCATGAACTGGCCCCAGGGTTGGGTCAGGACCGCGATCGGATCGCCCGCCAGGATCACCAGGATCACTACGCCTGCTACGACGAGCAGCCCGACCATGACCAGCGCTGCCTGACCGAACCGCTCGACAGTGCGCCCCGCTGCCTCGTTGCCGCGCCCTGCCATGTCATAGAGCGGATAGAAGCCCCCGATCCAGAAGCTCGCGGCAAGGATGTGGATGACGAAAAGCGTCGAAAGCGCCAGCCTCGGATCTCCGGTGGCGTGACCGCGCAGGGCGAAACTGACAGCCACAAGAACAACACCAAGGACCGCCACAGGGCGTGTCCAACTGCGATGGAACACGATGGTCGCGATGGCCAGAAGACCGAGGATGTCGGCCTCAACCGACAACCCAAGAGGACTGGATAGGGCAATCTGGAGCATCATCGGATCAAGCGCGCCACCGAAGCCCCCGTAGAAGAAGGCCGCCCGCAGCGGGATGTTGAGTGCGCTGAACACGATGCCAACTATGGCCGACCATGCTGCAAGCCGCCTGAGGCGACGGCTTGCAGCGGCATCCAGCTCCGTGAGGAGCCAGAGATTTATCACGGAGCCCGCCGCAAGCAGGACACTGACATACATCCCCGCCTTGACGAGGATCGAGGTGATCTGCACCGGTTCCAGTGCGGCAAGAACTCCGCCCATGATTTACTTCCCGACTTTGAACGCAAAGCTACCGTTCATCGGGTGACCGTCCGGCGACATGCCACGCCAGTCGACCTTGTAATTGCCCGGTGCCAGCTTCGGCAGCTTGCCTTCCCAGGTCTTCACGGCCTGGTTTGCGGCCGGACCGTTGATCTTGTAGGTTTTACCATCAGGCGCGGCCATCGTGACGGTGGTGATCTGCATGGGATCGGTGAACATCAAGTGCATGACCTTGGTGTCCGCGCCGACCGTCTGGCCATTGCTCGGCATGGTCATCATGCCCTTACCGTGTGCCGATGCAGCGCCTGCGCTCAGGGCCAGACTGACCGACAGTGCGGCAGATGTCAGGATAGTACGAAGTTTCATTGGGGTGCTCCCTTGGTTGGTTCAGGTTGAAAAGGCTGCGCCCTCTCCGCGGCTTCGAAGTAGCCGAGAGGGCGCAGAAAAATCAGAACATGAAGTTGATGCCGACGACGCCGGTCAGCTCGTCGACCTCATGGCCGTGATCGCGCAGAATGTCGGCTGTGCCGCCGAAGGCGCGTTCGTAGTTCACGCCGACATAGGGCGACACGCTGCGGCCGATCAGGTCGTAGCTCAGTCGCAGTCCCAGCTCGACAGAGCCGCCGCCCGCCGCGATTTCGCGCGCGGGATCATCCGCCAGCGGCAGGCTGACTTCGAGAGACGGCGTCAGGATCAGCCGGTTGGTCAGCAGAGCTTCATACTCCACCTCCGCCCCGAGGTAGGGGTATTCGGAAACGTAGAGCGCCGCTTCGACTTCGAACCATTGCGGCGCGAGGCCGGTGACGCCGAAAGCGCCATAGTAGCGCTCGGGCGTGCCGTCCGGCGTGGAGGCGGCGATCCCGATGAAGCCATCGAAGAAATCAGTGATCGGTTTCTGGAGGCGGATCTGGTTGTCCATCTCTTCGAAGTCGCCGCCTTCGATCTTTGCGCCTTCGCTCTTCCAGACGAGCCGCAGCTCGTCATTGCCTGTCCAGGCTTCGAACTCCCAGGCAAAGGAGTTCTCTTCATCGCCCATCCGGTATTCAAGCTTGTCGGTCCGCACGCCCCAGACCGTCGGGGAAACGCCCACCTCGGCCATCGCAGAAGTTGCGAAAGCCAGCCCAAGCGGAAGCCCGAGGGCCGTTCCAAGTAGCAGTTTTTTCATATGATTGGTTTCCTTGGAATACGCGTCCATCAGGACGGCCCGCCTTCGACGATGACCTTGCGGAACATGCCGCCGGCCATGTGGTAGGAGAGGTGGCAATGGAAGGCCCACTGGCCGGGGGCGTCGACTTCGGTCTCGGTGTAAAGCGTCGTCCCCGGCGCCACGCTGACCGTGTGCTTCACAGGGTCGTAGGCCCCTTTGCCGGTGTCGATGATCGTCCACATGCCATGCAGGTGCATCGGGTGCGCCATCATGGTTTCGTTGACGAACTTGAAGCGGACGCGCTCCCCGTATTTCAGACGGATCGGGTCGGCATCCTCGTATTTCACGCCGTCGATGGACCAGATGTAGCGCTCCATGTTGCCGGTGAGGCGGATCTCGATTTCGCGGGTTGCAGGGCGATCACGGTAGAGCGGTTTGCGCGCGCGCAGGTCTTCGTAGCCAAGGAACTTGCCGCCATTCGCCGCCGTCGGGATCAGCCCGCTTCCCGGTGCATAGAAGGCAGCGCCCGCTGCGCCCTCAGAGGGAACGACAGGCGTACCGGCGGACATGTCCATACCGCCCATATTCATCCCGGAATGGTCCATGCCGGACATATCCATGCCGCTCATATCATGGCCGGAGTGATCCATCCCCGACATGTCGAAACCGCTCATGTCCATGCCAGAGTGGTTCATCCCAGACATGTCCATGCCGCCCATGTCCATTCCGGAATGATCCATCCCGGACATCATGCCGCCCATGTCTGCCATGGTCAGAAGAGGCTGAGGCCGCATCTTATAGTAGGGGCCGACCATGCCTTCAGACGGTGCCAATGTGCCCCGCACCATTGCGGTGCGGCCCGCGCTCTCGCCGATGATCGAATAGGCCTTGGCCTCGCGCGGCTGGACGATCACGTCATAGGTTTCCGCCACGGCGATGCGCAGCTCGTCCACCATGACCGGCTTCACGTCATTGCCATCGGCCTGCACCACCGTCATTTTCAGACCGGGCACGCGCACGTCGAAATAGGTCGTCGCCGAGGAGTTGATCAGGCGCAGGCGCACCTTTTCGCCGGGCTTGAAGATGCCGGTCCAGTTTTGCTGGGTGCTCGCCCCGTTGATCAGCGGCGTGAAGCCCTGAACATCTTCGATGTCCGTGGGCATCATGCGCATGGCACCCCACATTTTTCGATCCTGAAGTGCGGCTTTCAGACCATCCGCACCAGCGTCTTCAATCAGGTCCTGCGCCGTGCGCTGCGCGCGGTTGTAGTAGTCTGCCGAAGCCTTCAGGTTGCGGAAAATCCGCGATCCGCTGTGCGGATGCTTGTCCGTCAGCTGCACCACGTAGTCGCGGTCCGTGGGCACCGCCTCGCCGCCTTTCGGGGAGATCACGATGGCGCCATAGGCCCCGTCAGGTTCCTGGAAGCTCGAATGGCTGTGGAACCAGTAGGTGCCTGCCTGTTCGATTGGAAAGCGGTAGGTGAAGGTTTCGCCCGCCTTGATGCCGTTGAAGCTGATACCTGGCACGCCGTCCTGCTGGAACGGCAGGATCAGGCCATGCCAATGGATGGACGTGCTTTCGCGCAGATTGTTCTTCACGCGGATGACGACGTCTTCGCCTTCCTCGAAATGCAGGATGGTCGGGGTCTGGCTACCGTTGTAGCCGATCCCGTTCTTCTTGAAGGTTCCTGTGTCGATCCGGACCTTGTCGACGGTGATGTCATAGGTGCCAGCTTGCGCAGGCAGGCCGAGGGCAAGCCCCAGCACTACGGCGAGAGGCCGCAGGAAATTCGTGTGTTTCATGTGTTTTCCGTGAACGCGGACCAAAAAATGGCCCAGCAAAGAGGAGGTCACTGCTAAGCAGTGATGGGGGGAGAAGGATCAGATGGGCCAGAGGTTCGAACCTGAAAAAGGCCGTAAATGATCAAATTGCCGGACGTGGCCGCTCAGGCAACGCCGCAATCAACGCCGTACAGGCGCGCTCAGGCCAGAGGAGGCCGGAGGAATGAGAGAAGGACGGATTGCAGAGCCACGCTCGGTTCGGCCGGATTCAGGTCCGCGATCCGAAAGTCCTTGTGCAGGGCGACAGCTGACGCAATTCCAGACTGATCTGTGCAAGCAACGCTGCCGCAATGAAGCAGCCCCATTGGCTTGGGTTGTTGCTCGGTCTCGAAGGCGACGTCGACCACTTGATCTTGGAAGATGGGTATCTCTTCACAATGCGCATGTTGAGCCACAGGCTCTGCACAATGTTCGGCCATCGGCATCACATGCGCGAATGCACTCGTAACAACGAGCTGCAATGCAACAAGAATGATGAAGAACCTACCGAGCACACAGTTTCCTTTCGTCCACCGACGATAAACACTTCTCGGCGGTCAGTCGTCAAGTCTGAATTAGCCCTCCAGTTGCTGGAAGATCACGACTTCGTGGGAAGCGGCGTGTTAAGATCGGCATCAGCTATCTGCGCATTGCTGCCGCTGCTCGTGACGAACGATGCATGTGCAGCGAACGGCAGGAAAGTCCCGCACTGCTGACCTTCATGTGCCTGAAATGCTGCGCGATGCACAAACGGCTGGTTTGGTGAAACTGCACTGCGGCGGCGGGTGTGGCGATCAAGGTCGGCTTCGGGCCGTACGTGCTCTTTAGCTTGCAGGACAGGTCTTCCCTGGAAGGGCCCGCCGCCCTGCCTCCCTCACGCCTATCCCTACACCAGCCCGGCGCGCTCCAAGAACGCAGCCTTGCGGGCGTGGGCGCGTCTGAGCGCGTCAAGGTAGTCCGCGTGGGATAGGTGGCTGCCATAATCGAGGATCTCGACGTCGGCAGCGCCGCAGGCCGCCAGGTGCCGTGCAGCGTGGCCGTAGCGGCCCGAGCGCGCCCGGACGAGGGCGAAGTCGACCATGGCCCGCCATAGCAGGACCGCGGAAAGGGGATGGGACGGCGCGAGCGTTTCGGCCAGCGGGGTGAGGACCTCGTAGGCGTCGCCGTCGATCTCGGCAATGCGGGTCTCGATCAGCTCGACGGCCAGCGGCAGGTCCGGGGCCTGCAGGCAATAGGACAGGGCCATCTCGATCGGCTGGAAGGCCAGGACGACCTGTCGCGCAGCGTCTTCGGCCTCGATATCCTCGAAGTCGGGCAGTAGCCGCAGGTGGCGGCGCAGGGCGGCGGGGCAGAGGTGGCGCTCGAAGCGCTGCCAGAGGGCGGCACGCAGGTCCTCGCGGCGCCCGAGCGCGTCGAGGCAGGCGAAATGCGCCTCGTCCAGGTCAGGGGTGTCATCGTCGTCATTGGCCCCCCCCGGCAGGGCGGCTTCGATCAGGGCCAGGGCGTCTTCGGGGCGCCCGGCCGCCAGGAGTCGTTGCGCGGCGGAGGGGGCAATGGTGTGATAGGTCAGTTGCTCGGCGGTGTACTGCGCCAGCCAACTGTCCACATCGCCCTCGGCGTCGGCCACGTCCTGCAGGATCATCTCGGCGGTGCGGTTGCGGCCCGCCAGGGCGCGGGCTTCGCGGGCCTCGCGGTCGGAGATGAAGGCGTAGCGGGCGAGGTCGTCTTCGGCCAGGGGCGCCGCGCGTGCCGCTTCGGCGAGGGACTTGAGCCGGGCAAGGCCTGCGGTGCCGAGCGCCTCGGCCAGCGCCGGTACGGCCTGGTCGAACGCGCCGTAGCCGTCGTCCGCTATGGCTTCGAAGATCGCCTCGGCCAGTGGTTCGGGCGGGGTGGACAGTCTTGGCGCGAGGCGCGAAACCGCCTCCATGGCGCTGTCCATGACCTCGCCCACGGTCCCCCAGCTGTCATCTGTGCGTTCATGGATCGCCGGCGCGAGGTGAAGCTGCGCCCAGAGCAGGTCGAAGGCGGCATCCGGGGCGTCGGGCGCGATGCGGGTCTCGATGAGCTGCGTCAGCTCGGCCAGCTCCTGCGCCAGCTTGGTCTGCGCCTTGCGGGAGATGTAGCTGCGCGCCCGCCGGATCGAGGCGTAGCGTTTGCGCACGTCCGCGGCGATCGCCTCCGGCCCATCGTTGGCGGACAGCACCATGCGCACCCGACGCTGGCGCGCCGCATCGCCCTTCACCGCCTCGAGCAGCAGATCGGCCAGGGTCTCGGCGCCAAGGTCGACGAGGTTCTTCTTGTTCAGGGGCTTGCCTGCCATCTGCGTCGTCCTTGTGGGGCGGTCTTGCAGCGGATCCTGGGCCACGGAGCGAGCTCGCCAGGCCAACACCACATATGGTATGGGCGCCCACTGGGCGCCCTACATATAGATAACGTCTTGGCGTCGCGGGATCCTTGCCCCGATTTCGCGACAACTTTGCCCCGATTTACAACCTCAGTGCGTCCAGACATTCCGGCGGTTGGTGGCAAAGTTCTCCCCGTAGCCGCCGGGGCGGACGTTGGTCTTGCGCGATTGCGGCTCCGTCACGACGGCCTCGATGCCCTTGTCGGCGGCATATTCCAGCGCGGCTTCCTTGGTGTCGAACCGCAGGCGTACCTGGCTCTGGGTGTCGTCGGAAGAGGTCCAGCCCATCAGAGGATCAACCTCGCGCGCGGAATCGGGGAAGAAATCGAGCACCCAGGACCGGGTCTTGGCGGTGCCGGATTGCATGGCCGTCTTGGCGGGGCGATAGATTCGAGCGCGCATGGATCACTCCGTGAATGGATGTCATAGTCCGCAACTCTTATCCGGAATTTCTTAACGGACTGCAAGCCTCGGCGGCATGGGCGATCCGCTTGCAGCCCGGACCCGGCTTGTAGCGCCCTGCAGTGGGCAACCTGCGGCTGCGCCCTTGCACTGACGGGAAAACAGCCCATTCTAAAGGTCTGCCCGCGCTCCCGGAGATCCCATGCCCTACGCCCATTCCGACAAGCAACCGCCGCTGATGCATGCTCCGGCCCCGGATGTGCGCACCCGTGAAAAGCTGGAAGGCGGACAGCGGCTTGTCATGCAGACCGAATTCACCGCCGCCGGCGACCAGCCGACGGCCATCGCCGAACTGACCCAAGGGGTGCTGGACGGCGAACGCGATCAGGTCCTGCTGGGGGCGACCGGCACCGGCAAGACCTTTACCATGGCCAAGATCATCGAACGGACGCAGCGCCCGGCGATCATCCTTGCCCCGAACAAGACGCTGGCTGCGCAGCTATACGGCGAATTCAAGGGCTTCTTCCCCGATAACGCGGTGGAATATTTCGTCAGCTTCTATGACTACTACCAGCCCGAGGCCTATGTCGCGCGCAGCGACACCTATATCGAGAAGGAAAGCCAGATCAACGAGCAGATCGACCGCATGCGCCACTCGGCCACGCGGGCGCTTCTGGAACGCGATGACGTGATCATCGTCGCCTCGGTGTCCTGCATCTACGGGATCGGGTCGGTCGAAACCTACGGCGCGATGACTCAGGATCTGAAGGTCGGCGGCATCTTCGATCAGCGCCAGGTCATCGCCGACCTCGTGGCCCAGCAGTACAAGCGCAATGACCATGCCTTCCAGCGGGGCAGCTTCCGGGTGCGGGGCGACAGCCTTGAAATCTTCCCGGCGCACCTTGAGGATCGGGCCTGGCGGCTGTCTTTCTTCGGTGAGGAACTGGAGGCGATCACGGAATTCGATCCGCTGACCGGCGAAAAGACCAATGCCTTCCAGCAGATCCGGGTCTACGCCAACAGTCACTACGTGACGCCAAAACCGACGATGCAGCAGGCGATCATCAGCATCAAGAAAGAGCTCAAGCAGCGCCTTGATCAGCTGGTGGGCGAGGGCAAGCTGCTGGAAGCGCAGCGGCTTGAACAGCGCACCAATTTCGACATCGAGATGCTGGAAGCCACCGGTGTCTGCAACGGGATCGAGAATTATTCGCGCTACCTGACGGGCCGCGCGCCGGGCGAACCGCCCCCCACGCTGTTCGAGTTCATCCCCGATAACGCCATCGTCTTTGCCGATGAAAGCCACGTCAGCGTGCCCCAGATCGGCGGGATGTACAAAGGCGACTACCGGCGCAAGTTCACCCTTGCCGAGCACGGTTTCCGCCTGCCGTCCTGCATGGACAACCGCCCCCTCAAGTTTGAGGAATGGGATGCCATGCGCCCGCAATCGGTCTTTGTCTCGGCCACCCCCAGCAAGTGGGAGCTGGAGCAGGCGGGCGGCGTCTTCACCGAACAGGTGATCCGCCCCACCGGCCTGCTGGATCCCGTGATCGAGATCCGGCCCGTCGGCATGCAGGTCGACGACCTGCTGGACGAGGTCCGCAAGGTGACAGCGGAGGGCTACCGCACGCTGGTGACCACCCTGACCAAACGCATGGCCGAGGATCTGACCGAATACATGCATGAACAGGGCATCAAGGTGCGCTACATGCATTCGGATATCGACACGATCGAGCGGATCGAGATCCTGCGTGACCTGCGCCTTGGCGCCTTCGACGTGCTGATCGGGATCAACCTGCTGCGCGAGGGCCTCGACATCCCGGAATGCGGGCTGGTGGCCATTCTGGACGCGGACAAGGAAGGCTTCCTTCGGTCGGAAACCTCGCTGGTGCAGACTATCGGGCGGGCGGCGCGGAACGTCGACGGCCGGGTCATCATGTATGCCGACAAGATCACCGGCAGCATGGAGCGCGCGCTGGCCGAAACCGACCGCCGTCGCGAGAAGCAGATCGCCTACAACGTCGAACACAACATCACGCCGGCCACGGTGAAGAAGAATGTCGATGATATCCTGGCCGGGCTCTACAAGGGCGACGTGGATATGAACCGGGTCACGGCGCAGGTCGAAAAGCCGCTGGTCGGGGCCAATCTGCAAGCCCACCTCGACGGGCTGCGCGTCGAGATGCGCAAGGCCGCCGAGAACCTGGAATTCGAAGAGGCCGCGCGACTGCGCGACGAGGTCAAGCGTCTGGAGGCGGTCGAACTGGCTGTCGGTGCCGATCCCATGGCACGCCAATCCGCAATCGAGGCTGCGTCTGAAAAATCGCAGAGCACGCGGGGCCGCTCGACCGCCGGGCGTCCGGGCCAGCATGGCGGAAACGTGAAACGCCGCAAACGCTAGGCCGGGGAATCCAACCTTGCGTTTGCGGCGTGACGTTCCAGTTCAGCCTGGGATCAGTCGGTGATGTTCTGAATGACGTGCACCTGAGCGCTGCTTTCAGCCGATCCGCCGGTGGAGGGCATATGCGTGGCGCTGCTGGTCCGGCCCCAGCTGCTGCCGGCGGGGGTGTCGTCGGACCAGATGCCGTTCGACGGCCCATTCGGCAGGCTGTTTTCGTTGATGCTCAGCCGCAGGTCGGGCAACGCGCCATTGCTTGCCAGCTCCATGTCCAGAAAGCTCATCGCATAGGCCAGCAGGGCCACGGTGACGATGGCGACGGTCAGGGGTCCGAAGATACGCATTGGCTCTGGTCCTTATTGATCCGGTTGGGCGGCCCTCGGGCCTGCTCGTGCTGTCCGGTTTTGGTTTCCGGTCTTGTGCATTGCCTTCCCACGGGGCGGGGGCTGCAGCCGGTCTTGCATATCCAACAAAGGACTATGGATATGGTTCCACCCTTCTTTGGCTTTCGGGCCGGATTCCGCGTTTCCGCTTGCTTGCAGGGTCGCACGACAGGGAGGGGTCAGGGTCGCGACAGGGAAGGTTCAGGGTCGCGACCGCTCTGCCTTTCGGCATCGGTAGCGGGCCGGAACGCTCGTGCATCAGAGCGCACGGGAAGGGGCTGCAGGGAACCCGATCGCCAGTTGTCGCGTTCAATTGCAGACCCCGACGCAACCCCGGAGTGGAAACATGGAATTTGGTATTCTAGGACTTATCGTCCTTGTTCTCGATATTTACGCAATCTTTCAGGTCCTGACATCCAGCGCGAGCGTGCTGTCCAAGGTGCTATGGACCCTGTTGATCCTGGTGCTGCCGGTTCTCGGCTTCATCATCTGGCTTCTGGCAGGTCCGCGGGCCGGTGGCGTGCGCGCTTGATCGCGCAGACGCCATCGCCTTGATGGCAAGACCGTCGTCCCCATCGCCCTCACGACTGCCGGGCGGATAGCTGAAAAGTTGACGATGACATTCGGACCTCTGCGCCACGGCGCGGGGGTCTTTTTCGTGGGGCGGGTCATCCAGACCAGTCCTGTGGACACTGGCGGGCCGCCATGGGCGTAAAAAGCCCGAGAAACCCCGATTTAGGCAGGCCGAGCCGATTGACTCCGCCTCAGCCCCGGATATAAGCGCGGCTTCATTGGTGTTGGTGGCCCCCGCAAGGGGAACCCTGTCATGGTCCGCAAGGCCAAGAGGACAACACCCTTTCAGTCCAGGGTCCGACCGGGACTGGCGATGTGACGGGATCTTCCCCGAACACCCGCCGGGACCGAGATGGCCAGGGGCGCAATACAGAAAGGATATCAGCCGTGACCAAACGCACGTCTGCCAAGTACAAAATCGACCGTCGCATGGGCGAAAACATCTGGGGTCGTCCGAAGTCCCCGGTGAACCGTCGTGAATACGGCCCCGGCCAGCACGGTCAGCGTCGCAAGGGCAAACTGTCGGACTTCGGTCTGCAGCTGCGCGCCAAGCAGAAGCTGAAAGGCTACTACGGCGACATGACCGAGAAGCAGTTCCGCCGCATCTTCGCCGAAGCCGAGCGTGTGAAGGGTGACACCGGTGAAAACCTCATCGGTCTGCTGGAACGCCGCCTGGACGCCGTCGTCTACCGTGCCAAGTTCGTCGCGACCATCTTCGCCGCCCGTCAGTTCGTGAACCATGGCCACGTGACCGTGAACGGCAAGCGCGTCAACATCCCCTCCTACCGCGTGAAAGAGGGTGACGTCGTCGAAGTCCGCGAGAAGTCCAAGCAGATCGCCGTCGTGATCGAAGCCACCCAGCTGGCCGAACGTGACGTTCCCGACTACATCGAGGCCGACCACTCCAAGATGACCGCGACCTTCGTGCGCACCCCCGCTCTGGGCGACGTTCCCTACGCCGTTCAGATGGAACCGAGCCTCGTCATCGAATTCTACGCGCAGAACTGATCCCACGGGATCGCGTTCAGCGCCGCAATCGAAAGGCCGCATCTTCGGATGCGGCCTTTTTCGTTGTGCGGACCACTGGCGGCGCCCGGATTGATGGAAATCGCGGGGCAGGCGGGCTGTGGGCCGTGAACTGGCGCGACAGGGCAACTTTGCCGGGTCTGATCGCCGCTGCGCCGCAATCTCGGCTTCCCATGGTCGGGCCCGGACGATAGAAGATCCGGCGAGGGAAAGGTGAGCAAATGACCAGCAAGATCATTCCACAACCGGGCATCATGGACATCGCGCTGTACGTAGGCGGGGATTCCAAGGTCGCGGGTGTGAACGATACGGTGAAACTCTCGTCCAACGAGAATCCCTTCGGGCCTGGCGATGCCGCGCGCGAAGCCTTTCGCCGTGCCGGGCAGGACATGCATCGCTATCCCTCGACCGACCATGCCGGGCTGCGCGCAGCCATCGGGGCGCAATACGGTCTGGACCCCGAACGCATCATCTGCGGCGTCGGCAGCGACGAGATCATCCACTTCCTGAATCAGGCCTATGCCGGTCCGGGGGACGAGGTGCTGTTTACCGAACACGGTTTTTCCATGTACCGGATTTCGGCCTCTGCCGCCGGGGCGACCCCGGTCGAGGTCAGGGAACGCGAACGCGTCACCGACGTCGATGCGCTGCTGGAAGGCTGCTCGGAGCGTACCAAGCTGGTCTTCATCGCCAACCCCAACAATCCCACCGGCACGATGATCGGCGGCAACGAGGTCGCGCGCCTTGCAGCCGGTATTCCCGATCAGGCGATCCTGGTACTGGATGGGGCCTACGCGGAATACGTGCAGGGCTTTGACGGCGGTGCGGGTCTGGTCGAGGCCCGCGACAACGTGGTCATGACGCGCACCTTCTCGAAGATCTACGGGCTGGGTGGGCTGCGCATCGGCTGGGGCTATGGCCCGAAACACATCATCGACGTGCTGAACCGCATCCGGGGTCCCTTCAACCTGTCCAACGCACAGCTTGCCGCGGCCGAGGCTGCGGTCAAGGATCAGGCCCATGTCGAACAATCCCGCGCGGAAAACACCCGTCTGCGGGCCTGGCTGGCCGAGGCGCTGGCCGAACATGGCGTGCCCTCGGATACCTCCTGCGCCAATTTCATCCTGGCGCGCTTTGCCTCCCCGACCGAGGCAGAGGCCGCCGATACCTTCCTGCGTGCCCGCGGGCTGATCGTGCGGCGGGTGACCAGCTACAACCTGCCCAATTGCCTGCGCATCACCGTGGGCGACGAATCCTCCTGCCGGCGGGTCGCCCATGCGATCGGCCAGTTCAAGGCCGGGGTCGAGGCGTGATCTACCAGAAGGTCGCCCTGATCGGCCTCGGGCTGATCGCCTCTTCCATCGCCTGGGCTACCAAGCGCGGCAATCTGGCGGGACAGGTGCGGGGGTACGACCTGTCGCCCGAAGCGCGGGAAACCGCGCGCGCCATCGGCCTTTGCGATGTCTTCGACAGTGCTGCCGAAGCCGCCGAGGGCGCGGACCTCGTGATCCTCTGCGTGCCGGTCGGGGCCATGGAAACGGCGATCCGTGCCGTGGCGCCGGGGCTGAAGCCGGGGGCAGTGGTTTCGGACGTCGGCTCGGTCAAGCGGGCGGTGATCGACGCGGTCACCCCGCATATTCCCGAAGGCGTGCAGTTCATCCCGGCCCATCCGCTGGCCGGCACCGAACATTCCGGACCGGCGGCGGGCTTTGCCGCGCTGTTCGACAACCGCTGGTGCCTTGTCGTGCCCAGCCCCGACAGCGATCCCCAGAAGGTGGCGGATCTGTGCGCCTTCTGGGAAGGCATGGGCGCCCATGTGGACGAGATGGATGCCGATCACCACGATCTGGTCCTGGCGGTCACCTCTCATACACCGCACCTCATTGCCTATACGATGGTTGGTGTCGCCGATGATCTGCGCCGTGTCACCGACAGCGAGGTCATCAAGTATTCCGCAGCCGGGTTCCGGGATTTCACCCGGATCGCGGCGAGCGATCCGACCATGTGGCGGGATGTCTTCTTGTCCAACAAGGATGCGACGTTGGAGATCCTTGGCCGTTTCACCGAAGAACTCTTCGCGCTGCAGCGGGCCATCCGCACCGGTGACGGCGATCTGCTGCACGATTACTTCACCCGGACACGGGCGATACGGCGGGGGATCATCGACGCCGGTCAGGATACCTCGGCCCCGGACTTCGGTCGCACGCCTCTGGCGCGAAAATGAAGCGGCTCCTGCTTGGATTGGGGCTGGCCCTGCCGCTTGCGGCCTGGGCAGACCCGCCCGAGCAGAGCCTGCGCCCCGTCGCCCCCGGACAGCTGGTGGGTGAAACCGTGCTACCGGCAGAATTGTTCCTGCAGACGCGAAGCGCCGCTGGATCGGTTGCCCCCGGTACGGATGCGCCGGTGGCAGATGTTCCGGAGCCTGCGATCTCTGTGCCGGAGGGCCCTGCTTCGGTCGTTTCCAGCGCTCTGCCTGCCACATCGGCCCGCGCTTCAAATCCGGGCGCGCTCGGCGTGACGGCGGTTCTACCGGAGCCTCCATCCCCGATGACAGTCGCCCGGACCCCGCGCCCCCGCACGCGGCCTGCCGAGGTCAGCCAGACCGCGCGAGCCGCCGTGGCGACCCGGCGCAGCGGCGCGGTCTGCAGCGATCTGGCGATTCAAGGGGTGGCCATCGGGCGGGTCTCGGCGTCGCATTCAGGCTGCGGGATCGATCAGGCGGTGCGCGTCAGTTCGGTCAGCGGCGTGGGCCTGTCGACCCATGCGGTGATGGATTGCGGCACGGCCAGGGCGCTGAAATCCTGGATCGACCGCGGGCTGAAGCCTGCCGTGGGCAGTTATGGCGGTGGGGTGCGGCAATTGCAGGTCGTCGCCCATTACGCCTGCCGGCCGCGCAACAACCAGAAGGGCGCGCGGATTTCCGAACATGGCAAGGGCCGGGCGGTGGATATCGCGGCGGTGAAACTGGCCGACGGCAAAGAGCTAAACGTGCTTCAGGACTGGCAGAACGGGCGCGAGGGCCGCATCCTGCATCAGGTCCATGATGCGGCCTGCGGCCCCTTCGGCACAGTGCTTGGCCCGGAGGCAAATGCGCTGCACCGCAACCATTTCCATTTCGACACCGCGCGATATCGCAACGGCAGCTACTGCCGTTAACGCAGCTGCAGGATCGGGGCCGGGCCGACCGGCACCGGGCCGAGATAGCTGCGCCCGTCGCGGAAGGACACGGTCACGTCCAGCGTGCCGGGATTGCCACTGAGCCCGGCCAGCATCTTCAGCGCCGCCTCGACCGCCTGACCCAGACGCGGATCCAGCGCGCGGCTGTCCATGGCCAGCTTCAGCAAGGCCTGCCAGTTGCGCGCCTGCAGGTTCAGCTCCCCCGTCGGGACGCCGGCGTCGTCGACGTCGAGGTCGGCCGAGACCTGAAGCCCCAATTCGCCCCATTGCGCCTTTGCCAGATCGAGCTGGATGTGCCGGGGCTGTGGGCGGGCCTGGTCGATGGCGCTCAGATCCCAGGGTTTGGAGAAGGTCACGGTCGCATCCAGCCGCGCCTCTTGCAGGGTTTCGGGCAGGGCGATGCCCGAGGCGATGCTGCCGCGCAGGCTGTCGGGCGGGGTGACCTCCTGCGCAAGAAGACCAAGGCGATAGGTGTTGCGATCCCCAACCTGCTCCATCGCCAGGTTCAGCTTGCCAAGCGACAGGGTCGCGGGGCCCTCGATCACCAGATCCTCGGCTTCGACCTGTGCGCCCTTCAGTTGCAGATCCCGGCGCGGGTGCAGTTTCAGCGAAGCGCGCAGATCGCTGCTGCTGATCAGGACCGAGGTCAGCGGCGTCGAAATCCGCATCGTTTGCGGCCAAACGGCGATCATGTGCAACGGGTTGTAGGACAGGGCAAAGAAGCCGAAGCGCGGCAGTTCCAGCGCGACTCCGGTCTTCGGGTCGGCCAGCGCCAGATCATCCCAGAGCATGTCGAATCGGTTGGGAAAGCCGGTGACCCTGAAATCCGAATACTCGGCCTGCCAATCCTCGGCCTGGCGGGCAGTGAACCATTTTTCGATCCCGCTCCGGATGTAGCTGGAAGCGACCACCCAATAGCCGGACCACAGGGCTGCGACCACAAGGATCACGATCAACAGGCGTTTCATCGGCATACCCCTTTCGGTCCCGCACTCGCCTGTGTTTATAAGGCGTCGAAGGAAAAGGACCAGAGAAGCTTATGTGGGTATTCGGCTACGGCTCGCTTTTGTGGAAACCGGGGTTCACACCTGCCGAACAGGTGGTCGCCCGGCTGTCGGGCTATGCGCGCAGTTTCTGCATGACCTCGATCCACCATCGCGGGACCGAGGCTGAACCGGGGCTGGTGCTGGCGTTGGACGCGGTGCGCGGTGCGGCCTGCACGGGCCTTGCCCTGCGCGTGTCCGAGGGCGAAGAAGACAGCGTGCTGGCCTATCTGCGGGAGCGTGAACTGGTGTCCTCGGCCTATGTCGAACGCCATGTGCCGCTGCAACTGACCGACGGGCGGGACGTCAGCGCGCTGGCCTATGTGATCGACCCCGGTCATGTGCAATATTGCGGCGGGATGCCGCTGGAAGAACAGGCCCGCATCATCGCCCGTGCCCATGGCGGAATGGGCGCGAATACCGAATATCTTTTCAATACCGTCCAGCATCTGGACAGTCTGGGTCTTGGCGATGACGACCTGACCTGGCTGGCCGGTCGGGTAGAGGCACTTGGGCGATAAGCCTTTTCTTGCATGGGCAAAACTCCTAGACTCGGGGGCAGGGACGTAATGGCGGGACAGGACAGAATGGCGCAGACCGATCTCGATGCGGGGCCGCAATTCTCGCAGCCCATCCGGCAGATCATCCTCATGCTTATCGTCCTCGGGCTGTGTGCCGGGGGCGGGGTGCTGATCTATCCCAACGTGCAGGCGGTGTTCGAGGCGAACCCCTATCTGAACGGCTTCATCGCCTTCGTCTTCGTGCTGGGCGTGATCGCCTGTTTCTGGCAGGTCGCGCAGCTGATTTCCTCGGTCCGCTGGATCGAACGCTTTACCTCCGGGCAGACCGAGCTGGGCGACCGGGCGCCGCGCCTGCTGACGCCGCTGGCGACCCTGCTGGCCGGGCGCCGCAAGCGGATGCAGATTTCCTCGACCTCTTCAGCCTCGATCCTTGAATCGGTCGCCACCCGCATCGACGAGGGGCGCGAGATCACCCGCTACGTGACCTCGCTGCTCATCTTCCTCGGGTTGCTGGGGACCTTCTACGGCCTAGCCACCACGGTTCCAGCGGTGGTCGAAACGATCCAGAGCCTTGTGCCGCAGGAAGGCGAAGACGGGGCCAATGTCTTTGCCCGGCTTATGACCGGGCTGGAAAGCCAGCTTGGCGGGATGGGCGTCGCCTTTGCCTCGTCGTTGATCGGCCTGGCCGGGTCGCTGATCGTCGGCCTGCTGGAGCTGTTCGCCGGCCATGGCCAGAACCGGTTCTACCGCGAGCTTGAGGAATGGCTGTCCACGATCACGCGGCTTGGCCTTTCGGATGGCGACGACAGTTCCGGCTCCGAAGCGCTGGCGGCGGTGCTGGACAATCTCGGGGATCAGATGGAGGGGCTGCAAACCCTGTTCCGCCTGTCCGAAGAGGCGCGCGGATCGCTGGATGACAAGCTGTCGACCCTGGCGGGCACGATCGAACGGCTGACCGACCGGATGGCGGCGCAGAACGCGGCCGACAGCCCGATTGCCGAGGCCGTGAACCGCGTTGCCTCGGGGCAGGAGGCATTGGTGGCCAAGCTGACCGAGATGGGCGAGGCCGAAGGACTGGATCCCGAAAGCCGGATGCGGCTGCGGTCGATGGACGTGCAATTGCTGCGCATCCTCGAAGAAATCAGCGCCGGACGCCACGAAACCATGGCCGAGTTGCGCACCGATATTGCCGCGCTCAGCCGCGTGATCTCGCAAGGGCAGCGACCCGGTCAGAGGCCCACGCCCCTGTCCGGTCATCAGCCCGATCAGGGCAGCTGACCCATGGCCCTGTCCCGCAGATCCGGCGCCCGGCTGCAGGCCAATATCTGGCCCGGTTTCGTCGATGCGATGACCGGGTTGCTGATGGTCCTGATGTTCGTGCTGACGATCTTCACAATCATGCAATATGCGCTGCAACAGACGATCACGGGGCAGGAAACGGCGCTGGATTCGCTGGAAGACACGGTGACCTCGCAGCGCGACGAACTGGGCGAACTTGCCGCGAACCTGGCAGCGCTGTCCCGCACCCTTGGGCTGGAACGCGAAAAATCCGCAGCCCTTGCCGGGCAGGTCGATGACCTTTCGGGGCAGGTGGGCGAACAAAGCGCACTGATCGCTTCCCTGGTGCAGCAACGTGACGAGGGCCAGCAGGCCCTGCAGGCCGCCCAGGCGCAGATCACCGATTTCGAAGCCCAGGTTGCGACGCTGCTGTCACAGCGCAACGATGCGCGCGACACGGTGGCCGAGCTAGAGGGCGCGCGGGATCAGCTGGTCGACGAAAAAGATGCGCTGGCCCTGGCTGTGGCCCAAGCACGCAGCGAGGTCGACGCGCAAAGCGAAGCTGCCCGCCTTGCCGCCGCCCGACGCGAGGCGCTTGAGGCCTTGGTCGCCAGCCTGCGTGCGGATCAGGCCGATGCGGCGGATCAGGCGGCCGGGCTGTCAGCACAGGTCGACACGTTGGAACAGCAGCTTTCCGAAGAAGAGGCCGCCCGCATGGCGGAGGCCGAAGCGGCCAGAGCCCTGCGCGCGCGGCTGGAAAATTCTCAGGATGAGCTGACGGCGATGACCCTGGCGCTTGAGGCGCAGCGCCAGAAGGCCGAGGATACGCTGACCCTGCTGGCCGCCGCCGAATCCGCGCAGGACGATCTGGACGCGCGGCTGGCGGCGGCGCTGTTGGACAATCAGGATCTGGAAGGGCAGGCGGGGCAGTTGCAGAGCGCGCTGGATCAGGCGCAGGACCGGCTTGAGACTGCGCTGGCGAATGGTGAAGATCTATCGACGCTGCAAGGGCAACTGGCCGAGGCCGAGGAAGACCTTGCCGCAACGCAAGCGGATCAGGAAGAAGTCCGCCGTCAGCTGGCCGCTGCCCTGGCCGCGAAACTGGCGGCAGAACAGGCCAGCGATGAGAGCCTCGACGAGGCCGAGCAGCGCCGCATTCTTCTGCAGCAGGCCAACCGTGAGTTGGAACAGCAAACGGCGCAATCGGCTGAAAGCCAGCGCCGCGCAGCCGTGCTGAACCAGCAGGTCGCGGCGCTGCGCACGCAGCTTGGCAGCCTTCAGTCGCTGCTGGATGACTACAAAAGTCGCGATGCGGCCGCGCAGGTGCAGATCCAGTCGCTGGGGCAGGACCTGAACGCGGCGTTGGCGCAGGTCGCCGCCTCGGAACGCAAGGAACGTCAGCGGCTTCAGGAAGAGGCAGAGCGGCTGGCCGCCGAGGCCGAGCAGCTGGAAAGATACCGCTCCGATTTCTTCGGACGGATGCGAGAGGTCCTGTCGGGGCAGGACGGCGTGCGGATTGTCGGGGACCGCTTTGTCTTTTCCTCCGAGGTACTTTTCGATGTCGGGCAGGCCACCCTTGCGGCGGAAGGCGAGACGCAGATCGACAAGGTGGCCGGGCTGCTGTTCGAGATCGCGGACGAGATCCCCGATGGCATCGACTGGATCATCCGGGTGGACGGGCATACCGACAATGTGCCGATTTCTGGCGGGGCCTTCGAGGATAACTGGGAGTTGAGCCAGGCGAGGGCCCTCTCGGTCGTGCGCTACATGATTTCGCTCGGAATTCCGCCGCAACGTCTGTCGGCCAACGGCTTTGGGGAATATCAGCCGATCGCGGAGGGCGACAGCACGGACGCCCGCGCGCAAAACCGGCGAATCGAGCTGAAGTTCACCGAGCGATAAGGTTTTCGGGCACCGGGGACTGACGAAAAAGGGCGGGGAAATCCCCGCCCTTTTCGATTTCGGTCGTCTGGTGCCTTATTCGGCCGTCAGAAGCGGAGGCTTGTTGCCCGACAATTGCAGCTTGTCCGGCCCGTCCATCTGCAGCGCCAGCGCCCCGTCCTTGACCGTGACCCGGACCACACCGCCCTTGGCGAGGGTGCCGAACAGCAGCTCCTCGGCCAGGGGCTTTTTGATGTATTCCTGAATCACGCGGCCCAGGGGGCGGGCGCCCATCTTGTCGTCATAGCCCTTGTCCGCCAGCCATTCGGCCGCCGGGCGGGTCAATTCGATGGAAACGCCACGATCCATCAGCTGGGCTTCCAGCTGCAGGACAAACTTCTCGACCACCTGCAGGATGACTTCTTTCGGCAGCGGCGCGAAGGAGATCACCGCATCCAGACGGTTGCGGAATTCCGGCGTGAAGGTGCGCTCGATCGCGGCGGTGTCTTCGCCGGTGCGTCGGTCGCGGCCAAAGCCGATGGCCGATTTTGCCTGTTCCGAAGCGCCCGCGTTCGAGGTCATGATCAGGATCACATTGCGGAAATTCACGGTCCGGCCGTTGTGGTCGGTCAGCTTGCCGTGGTCCATGACCTGCAAGAGGATGTTGTAGACATCCGGATGCGCCTTCTCGATCTCGTCCAGCAGCAGCACGCAATGGGGATGCTGGTCGACGCCGTCGGTCAACAGACCGCCCTGGTCAAAGCCGACATAGCCCGGAGGCGCGCCGATCAGACGGGAAATCGCGTGTTTCTCCATGTATTCCGACATGTCGAAGCGCAGCAATTCGACGCCGAGCGTATCGGCCAGCTGGTTGGCGACCTCTGTCTTGCCGACGCCGGTGGGGCCCGCGAACAGATAGTTCCCGATAGGTTTCTCAGGCTCGCGCAGGCCGGCGCGGGACAGCTTGATGGCCGAGGACAGCGCCTCGATCGCATTGTCCTGACCGAAGACAACGCGTTTCAGCGAGCCTTCGAGATCCTTCAGCACCTCGGCATCGTCCTTGGTGACGTTTTTCGGCGGGATGCGGGCGATCTTGGCGACAACGGCCTCGATCTCCTTCACGCCGATGGTCTTGCGACGCCGGGATTCGGCCACCAGATGCTGCGCGGCGCCGGCTTCGTCGATCACGTCGATGGCCTTGTCGGGCAGCTTGCGGTCGTTGATGTAGCGGGCGGACAATTCCACCGCCGTCTTCACCGCGTCATTGGTGTACTTGATGCCGTGATGTTCCTCGAAATAGGGTTTCAGGCCCTTGAGGATCTTTACCGTGTCCTCGACAGAAGGTTCGTTCACGTCGATCTTCTGGAAGCGCCGCGACAGGGCGCGGTCCTTTTCGAAGTGCTGACGGAATTCCTTGTAGGTGGTGGAGCCCATGCAGCGCAGCTTGCCGCCCTGAAGCGCGGGTTTCAGCAGGTTGGAGGCATCCATGGCCCCGCCCGATGTTGCGCCGGCGCCAATCACCGTGTGGATTTCGTCGATGAAGAGGACCGCATCGGGATGCGCCTCAAGCTCGGAGACGACGGATTTCAGCCGTTCCTCGAAATCGCCGCGATAGCGGGTGCCGGCCAGCAGCGCGCCCATGTCGAGCGAGAAGATGATGGTTTCCGACAGGACCTCGGGGGTTTCGCCGCTGATGATCTTGCGCGCCAGGCCTTCGGCGATGGCGGTCTTGCCGACGCCGGGGTCACCCACCAGCAGTGGGTTGTTCTTGCGACGGCGGCACAGCACCTGGATGCAGCGCTCGACTTCATGAGCGCGGCCGATCAGCGGATCGACATCGCCCTGACGCGCCTTGATGTTCAGGTTGACACAATACTTGTCCAGCGCGGATTCCTTGCCCTCGTTCTCGTTCGAGGTCGTGGAGGAACTGCCGGAGGTGTTCTGGCGGTCTTCGTCGGCGGCCCCGGTTACGGGGCGGCTGTCGCCATAGGAGGGATCCTTGGCCACGCCATGGGCAATGAAATTGACCGCATCGTAGCGCGTCATGTCCTGCTCCTGCAGGAAGTAGGCCGCGTTGGATTCACGTTCCGCGAAGATGGCGACAAGGACATTGGCCCCGGTCACCTCTGTCCTGCCGGAGCTTTGGACGTGGATGGCGGCGCGCTGGATCACGCGCTGGAAGGCGGCGGTCGGCACGGCTTCGGACCCGTCGACATCCGTCACGAGGTTCGACAGTTCCTCGTCGACGAATTCGACAAGAGTCTGTCGCAATTCTTCGGTATCCACCGAACACGCCTTCATGACGCGGGCGGCATCGGGTTCGTCGATCAGGGCCAGAAGCAGATGTTCGAGCGTCGCGAATTCGTGGTTACGGGCATTGGCCAGCGCGAGGGCTGCATGGATTGCCTGTTCCAGGGTGGTCGAGAATGAAGGCACTGCGGTGCTCCTTTTCGATCTGGGTCGGAGCGGGGTGAAATCGGCCCCGGTTCCGACCATGGCCTCTTAGTCTTAAGGTTTGGTCGAGATTGCCCCGGCTTCAAGGCTTTTCTTTGGCTTGGTCATCACAATCGCGCCGTTTCAGGGATATCGCGGCGCGAAAAGGCGTTCAAAAGCTGTCCTTTCTTCGGCGAAGCTCGGCAAAGACAGCGGCGGGGGCGGCGCCGTCCAGACCGACGGCGGCGGCGACCGAAGACAGATGCGCCCGCATGAACGGGTTCGTTTCAAGCTCTTCCGAAAGGCGGGAGGGCACGGTCGGATGACCTGCGGCGCGGGCTTCGGTGACCGCTTCGATACGAGATATAAGTGCGGGATTTTCCGGTTCAATGGTCTGGGCGAAACGACCGTTGGCGGCGGTATATTCGTGCCCCGAGCAGACGATGGTGTCGCCCGGAAGGGCCGCCAGCCGGGTCAGGCTGTCGAACATCATCTCCATCGTGCCCTCGAAGACGCGGCCACAGCCAAGCGCCATCAGGCTGTCGGCGGTGAACAGGAACCCGGCACCCGGCATGTGAAACGCGATATGGCCAAGGGTATGGCCCGGCACGTCGATGACATCGACCCGCATCGCCCCGCTGCCAAAGCTGTCCCCACCAGACACATAGCGGTCCATCGGCGGCATTTTTGTCTTTTCCGCCTGCGGCCCGATCACGGTCAGACCGGGAAAGCGGGCGCGCAGGGCGTCGATGCCTTCGACGTGGTCGCCATGGTGATGGGTGATCAGCAGGGTGGCCGGGGTCCAGCCACGGGCCTCGGCCTCGGCGATGATCGGCGCGGCCTCGGGGGCATCCACGATGCAGCTACCTTCGGGTCCGTTCACCAGATAGGCGTAGTTGTCGCTTCGGCAGGGGATGGTGACAAGATCGAGGGCCATGGCAAATTCGCTCTTCGTTGCTATTCTCTGCAAGTGAAACCCATCGGAGGCCGGCTTTCAATGCATCTGGATGTACAGGACCTGCGTAACTTCTATTACCGCTCGACCCTGGGGCGCGCGGCCCAGGCCAATGTGCGCGGCCAGATGTTGCAACTCTGGCCCGAGGCCAAGGGGCAGACGGTGGTCGGCTACGGGTTCGCCGTGCCGCTGCTGCGCCCCTATCTGGCCGAGGCCCGGCGGGTCATTGCGCTCATGCCCGGGCCGCAGGGGGTGATGCCCTGGCCGGCGGGGATGCCCAATGTGTCGACCCTGTGCGAAGAAGCGCTTTGGCCGCTGGATACCGGACAGGTCGACAAGCTGATCGTCATGCACGGGCTGGAGACCACCGAACGGCCCAGTGAACTGCTCGAGGAATGCTTCCGGGTGCTGGGGCCCGGGGGCAAGGCGTTGTTCATCGTTCCGCACCGCGCGGGCCTCTGGTCGCGGTCGGATCGCACGCCCTTCGGGTTCGGGCGGCCCTATAGCCAGGGGCAGCTTGAAACCCAGTTGAAGGCGCATGCCTTCCTGCCCGAACGTCACGTCCATACCCTGTACCAGCCGCCCTCGCATCGTCGGTTCTGGCGTAAGACGGCGGGGTTCTGGGAAAAGCTTGGCGGCTCCATGGCCATGATCGTCTCGGGCGGGGTTCTGATGGTCGAGGCCAGCAAACGGGTTCAGGCGCCGCTGGGGCCGGGCGAAAGGGAACAGCGTCGGGCCGGACTGCGGGTGCTGGAAGGTTTTGCAACCCCCGCACCCAAGCCCAAGACGGCCATGAAGGCGGGCCAAAAGGTGTTTCATGGACCCGAGGGCAGCAGCTCGGGCTGGTCCTTGGATCGTTGATCGTCGTTAACATTGTCTCAACAGAATCTTGCCAGGGTCTTTACGCGCCCGGGAAAGTCTTAACGGCACGCCTTTCCCCTGCGGCTGAAATCGCGCGTTCCGAAGCCCGCCGGTACTCCACAGCCGGCCCGGAATTCGGGGCCGGAAGGCCGCATCGGGCCGGTCAGGTGGCACCCTTCGTCGCAGGTACACCGCAGGATGCAAAAAAATCGCTTCGGCGAATCCTTGAGAATGCAGAATTTTTCCCTTTGGGCGAAATCGCAAAAAGGTGAACAATATCCGAAGCTTTGCCTGAAAAGCGGTGCCGCATCACCGGGGGGTTTCCGTGTTAGTGTCTGAAATTGTTGAAAAACCGCGCGTCCCATAGGCAGCGATAACCCCTTCAAGCGGGTTGATGGGCGGGCATCGCTCTGCTAGACCGACGCCGATTTCGATGCTTTGGCAGCGCCAAGGCAGCAAACCCCCTGCGCCAGTCCAAATCCTTGGAGCAGGGCCAGATATCGGAAGGGTGGACGTGTCCGAACCAGCTTCGATCTCCTATGGCATCGCCTCGCGCTATGCCTCGGCCGTTTTCGAGATTTCGAAAGAGAACGGTGAGCTGACCGACCTCGAAACGAGCGTTAACGATCTCGCGGCTGCGCTTGAGGCCAGCGAGGATCTGCGCGAGGTGATTGCCTCTCCGCTGATCAGCCGCTCGGAGCAGGGCAAGGCGATTACCGCCGTTGCCGCCAAGCTGGGTCTCACGGGGGCGTTGAGCAGCACGCTGGGTCTGATGGCGGAAAAGCGCCGTCTGTTCGCCCTGCCGCAGCTTGTGACGCGCCTCAATGAACTGCTTGCAGACCATAAGGGCGAAGTGACCGCAGAGGTCACCAGCGCCACGCCGCTGAGCGCGGAACAATCGGAAAAACTTTCCGCCATGCTGGCCGAGACGATCGGCAGCACGGTCAAACTGAACACGGCCGTCGATGAAAGTCTCATCGGTGGTCTCGTCGTCAAGGTGGGTTCGCGCATGGTCGATACGTCGATCCGCTCGAAACTGAACGCACTCCAGAATGTCATGAAAGAGGTCGGATAATGGGTGTCCAAGCTGCCGAAATCTCTGCTATCCTCAAGGAGCAGATCAAGAACTTTGGCCAGGAAGCCAAAGTGGCCGAGGTCGGCCGGGTGCTGTCCGTCGGTGACGGTATTGCCCGTGTCCATGGTCTGGACAACGTGCAGGCCGGCGAGATGGTCGAATTCCCCGGTGGGATCCGCGGCATGGCGCTGAACCTCGAAGTCGACAATGTCGGCGTCGTGATCTTCGGTTCCGACCGCGACATCAAGGAAGGCGACACCGTCCAGCGGACCCAGTCCATCGTGGACGTGCCCGTCGGCGACGCCCTTCTGGGCCGCGTCATGGACGGTCTGGGCAACCCGCTTGACGGCAAGGGCCCGATCGAAGGTGTCGAACGCCGCGTTGCGGACGTGAAGGCGCCGGGCATCATCCCGCGTAAATCGGTGCATGAACCCATGGCAACCGGCCTGAAATCGGTCGACGCCATGATCCCGATCGGCCGTGGCCAGCGGGAACTGATCATCGGGGACCGTCAGACCGGCAAGACCGCCGTGGCCCTCGACGCGATCCTGAACCAGGCTTCCTACAATGCTGCCGCCGGCGACGACGAAAGCAAGAAGCTCTACTGCATCTATGTTGCCGTCGGTCAGAAGCGTTCGACCGTTGCACAGCTGGTGAAGAAGCTGGAAGAAACCGGTGCCATCGAATATTCGATGGTGATCGCGGCGACTGCTTCGGACCCCGCGCCGATGCAATACCTGGCGCCCTATACCGCGACCGCGATGGCGGAATATTTCCGTGACAACGGCCGCCACGCGCTGATCATCTATGATGACCTTTCCAAGCAGGCCGTGGCCTACCGCCAGATGTCCCTGCTGCTGCGTCGTCCGCCGGGCCGCGAAGCCTATCCGGGTGACGTTTTCTACCTCCACTCCAGACTTCTGGAACGCTCCGCCAAGCTGAACGAAGACTTCGGCTCGGGCTCGCTGACGGCTCTGCCGATCATCGAAACCCAGGGCGGCGACGTTTCGGCCTTCATCCCGACCAACGTGATCTCGATCACCGACGGCCAGATCTTCCTGGAAACCGAGCTGTTCTACCAGGGCATCCGTCCTGCCGTGAACACCGGTCTGTCGGTTTCGCGCGTGGGTTCGTCGGCCCAGACCAAGGCCATGTCCTCGGTCGCCGGTCCGGTGAAACTGTCGCTCGCCCAGTACCGCGAGATGGCCGCCTTCGCGCAGTTCGGCTCGGACCTCGATGCCTCGACCCAGCGTCTGCTGAACCGTGGTGCGCGTCTGACCGAGATCATGAAGCAGCCGCAGTACAGCCCGCTGACCAACGCGGAAATCGTCTGCGTCATCTTCGCCGGCACCAACGGTTACCTGGACAATGTCCCGGTGAAGGAAGTTGGCCGCTACGAAGCCGAGCTTCTGTCGTTCCTGCGCACCAAGAAGGCCGATGTCCTGCAGTGGATCACCGACGAAGATCCCAAGATCAAGGGCGCACCGGCTGACAAACTGAAAGCAGTGCTCGACGAGTTCGCCGCTGACTTCGCCTGAAGCCTAGGGGGTAACAGATGCCTTCTCTGAAGGACCTAAAAAACAGGATCGCGTCGGTCAAATCGACCCGCAAGATCACCAAGGCCATGCAGATGGTTGCCGCGGCGAAGCTTCGCCGCGCGCAGGAGGCCGCCGAGGCCGCCCGGCCCTACGCCGAGCGGTTCGAAGCGGTTCTCGGCCAGCTTGCCGCCTCGGTGGGCGGGTCGAGCACGGCGCCGAAACTGCTGGCCGGTACGGGTAAGGACGACGTGCACATGCTCGTCGTCATGACCGCCGAGCGCGGCCTCTGCGGCGGCTTCAACTCAAACATCGTGAAGCTGGCGCGGATCCATATCGAAAAGCTCAAGGCCGAAGGCAAGACGGTGAAGATCCTCACCGTCGGCAAGAAAGGCCGCGAGCAGCTCAAGCGCAACTACGGCGACCTGATGGTCGATCACGTGGACCTCTCCGGGGCCCGCACGATCGGCTACCAGAACGCTCAGGACATTGCGCGCGATCTGCTGTCACGCTTTGACTCGGAAGAGTTCGACGTGGCCACGATCTTCTACTCCAAGTTCGAATCCGTGATCTCGCAAAAGCCGACGGCCTTGCAGGTGATCCCGGCCGAGTTCGAGGCGCCTGAAGAAGAGGCCGCAGCGGTACTTTACGACTACGAGCCCGACGAGGAGGCGATCCTTGCTGATCTGCTTCCGCGTGGGGTGGCGACGCAGATCTTCGCGGCGCTGTTGGAAAACACGGCTTCGGAAATGGGCGCGCGGATGTCCGCCATGGACAACGCGACCCGGAATGCGGGCGACATGATCGACAAGCTGTCGATCCAGTACAACCGCACCCGCCAGGCCGTGATCACCAACGAGCTGATCGAAATCATTTCGGGCGCCGAGGCGCTTTAAGGGAATCGGAGACAACGACATGGCATTTAAAGGCAAAGTGACCCAGGTCATCGGCGCCGTGGTCGACGTGCAGTTCGAAGACGGCCTGCCGGCAATTCTGAACGCACTGACCACCGACAACCACGGCAACAACCTTGTTCTGGAAGTTGCCCAGCACCTCGGCGAGAACACGGTCCGCACCATCGCGATGGATGCGACCGAAGGCCTCGTGCGTGGCCAGGAAGTGACCGACACCGAGGGGCCCATCATGGTTCCGGTCGGCAACGCGACCCTGGGCCGGATCCTGAACGTCATCGGCCAGCCGGTTGACGAAAAGGGTCCCGTGAACGCGGACGAATTCCGCTCGATCCACCAGCCCGCACCCGAGTTCATCGAGCAATCGACCGAATCCGAAGTGCTGGTCACCGGCATCAAGGTCATCGACCTGCTGGCCCCCTACGCCAAGGGCGGCAAGATCGGCCTGTTCGGCGGCGCCGGTGTGGGCAAGACGGTCCTGATCATGGAACTGATCAACAACATCGCCAAGGTGCACTCGGGTTACTCCGTCTTCGCCGGTGTCGGCGAGCGGACCCGTGAAGGGAACGACCTCTACCACGAGATGATCGAATCCAACGTCATCAAGCCCGATGCCCTGGAAGAGTCCCAAGTGGCCCTGGTCTACGGCCAGATGAACGAGCCTCCGGGGGCGCGTGCCCGTGTTGCACTGACCGGCCTGACCCTGGCCGAACAGTTCCGCGACCAGTCCGGGACCGACGTCCTGTTCTTCGTCGACAACATCTTCCGCTTCACTCAAGCGGGTTCGGAAGTCTCCGCACTTCTGGGCCGTATTCCTTCGGCCGTTGGCTACCAGCCGACACTGGCGACGGACATGGGCCAGATGCAGGAACGCATCACCTCGACCAAGAACGGCTCGATCACCTCGATCCAGGCCGTCTACGTTCCTGCGGATGACCTTACCGACCCGGCACCTGCGACGACCTTCGCCCACCTCGACGCGACGACCAACCTCAACCGTGCGATCTCGGAACTGGGCATCTACCCCGCCGTTGACCCGCTCGACAGCTCCTCGCGCCTGATGGACCCGACCATCGTCGGTGAAGAGCACTACCAGGTGGCCCGTGACGTGCAGGGGATCCTGCAACGCTACAAGTCGCTGCAGGACATCATCGCCATCCTCGGGATGGACGAACTGTCCGAAGAGGACAAGCTGAGCGTCTCCCGCGCGCGGAAGATCCAGCGTTTCCTCTCGCAGCCCTTCGACGTTGCGAAGGTCTTCACCGGCTCCGACGGTGTGCAGGTTCCGCTCGAAGATACGATCTCGTCGTTCAAGGCCGTTGTGGCTGGCGAATACGATCACTTCCCCGAAGCAGCCTTCTACATGGTCGGCGGCATCAACGAAGTGATCGCCAAGGCCGAGAAGCTGGCCGCGGAAGCCGCGTAAGGGGCTGATTGATGGCAAACACGATGGACTTCAGCCTGGTTTCCCCCGAACGGAGCCTCGTCTCCGGGACGGTGGAAGCCGTGCAGATCCCGGGTGCGGACGGCAACCTGACGGCAATGCCGGGCCACGCCCCGATGATCACGACGCTTCGTCCGGGTGTGCTGCACATCTCGGGCGGGCCCGATGGTGAAGACGATTACGTCGTCACCGGCGGTTTCGCCGAGATCTCGGCCGAGGGTGTCACCATCCTCGCCGAAAAGGCACTGCACCAGAAGGAAATGACCCAGGAGATCCTGAACGACTGGGTTGTCGAGGCACGCAAGGCCTGGAAGGACGCCACCGACGACAACGCGGTGGCCCATTCGGCCAAGCTCCTCTCCGACATGGTTGCCATGGGCAGCCACATCGGCCTCGACCCGGATCACGCAAACTATATCGAGTGATCTCTGCATCATTCGCTGACAGAAAAAGGGCCCTGCGCATGCGCAGGGCCCTTGTCGTTCTGCCAAGTTTCCCTGTCGAAAATATCCCGGGGGGCGGTGCCGCGCCGCAGTCCGTCCCGACGGTTACCGGGGGGCAGAGCCCCCCGTACCCCCGCCGCTCAGATTTTGATCGCTTCCAGGACTTCTGGCTCGATCACCTTCACGCCCGGCAACCCGGCCTTCAGCACCTCCGCATTCTGCTCCAGCAGCGGGAAGGTACGGTAATGCATCGGGATCACCACCTTGAAATCGAAGAAGGTCTTTGCCGCATAGGTCGCCCGCTTCATGTCCATGGTGTAATGCCCGCCGGCGCTCAGGATGCCGATATCCGGGGCATGCAGATCGTTGAACACCTGCATGTCTGCCATCACATCCGTATCGCCCGAGAAATAGATCACATGACCTTCACCGGCGATCATGAAGCCTGATTCCGTGCCCACGTAGACCGGTCCGCCCTCGCTCGGGATGGACGAGGAATGCGAGGCCTGCACCATGGTCACGGCGACCTTGCCGACCGATACGGTGCCGCCCTTGTTGAACCCGACGCAATCCACGCCCGTTCCGGCCCAATAGGAGGCCAGATCGGCGATGCAATAGATCGTCGCGCCGCTTTCGCGGGCCAGTGTCACCGCGTCGCTCGTATGATCGCCATGCCCGTGGGTGACGAAGATCGCCGTCACCCCGTCCACCGCTTCGGCGCGCCGGTCTGCGGGAAAGACCGGGTTGCCGGTCAGGTAGGGATCGATCAGCAGGACTTCTCCGGCGATCTCGATGCGAAACGACCCATGGCCAAGCCAGATGATTTTCATGAATATGCCTCCTATCTTGTGTGCCGGAGCCTAGCCCAGTTTTCGCCCCGTGAAAGGCCCTCTGTTTATGGACGCTCAGATCAATGCCTATTGCGAACGTCTGGGGCCGGGCCTTTGGGCCGAGCCGTTCAATGCGGTGACCAACCTCGCCTTCCTGCTGGCCGCCACGATGATGTGGCGGCGCAGCGCCGGGCTGCCGCTGGCCCGCGCGCTTTGCCTTGTTCTGGGCCTGATCGGCATCGGCTCGGGTCTGTTCCACAGCCGCGCGACCCCATGGTCGGCGGCGGCCGACACCCTGCCGATCCTGATCTTCATCCTGCTCTACATCTTTGCCGCGACCCGCGACATGCTGGCCGCCGGGCACCGGCAGGCTACGGTGCGCGCCGCGTTGGCCACGCTGGCGTTCATTCCGCTGACGATGGTGACAACGCCGCTGTTCGCCCGCCTGCCGCTTTACGGGGTCAGCGCGGCCTATATGCCGGTGCCGCTGCTGATCGCGCTTTACGCCGCGCTGCTGGCCCGGCGCGCGCCCCGTACGGCGCGGGATCTCGGTATCGGCGCGGGGCTGCTGATGCTGTCGCTCACTTTCCGCTCTCTCGACCACCCGCTTTGCGACGTGACCGGTGGGCTTGGCACGCATTTCCTGTGGCATATCCTGAACGCCGTGATGCTGGGCTGGATGATTGCCACCTATTGCCGCCACATGCGCGCCCACTGACCGGGGGCACGCCACCTGGACTGCCTTGCGGCGTCTCGCCCCGCAAATGCAGGCAGGTGGCGGCGTCACGTGCTTGCGGGCCGGGCTTCCGGGCGCTAAACCCATGCCGATCAGAAGCGCCCAACCGAACCAGAAAGAGGCTCCGATGTCGATCGACACCGCAACCGCCGCCAAGGTGGCGAAACTGGCCCGTATCAAGGTCGAGGAAGACCAGCTGCCCGCGCTGGCGGAAGAATTCAACACGATCCTCGGCTTCATCGAACAGTTGAACGAGGTCGATGTGGAGGGCGTGGAGCCGATGACCTCGGTCACGCCGCAACGCCTGAAACGGCGCGAGGATGTCGTCACCGAAGGCAGCCAGCAGGCCAGGATCCTGGCCAATGCGCCCGATGCCCGCGAAGGCTTTTTCGCCGTGCCCAAGGTTGTCGAGTAACTCCCGGCTGCTCCGACCCCTCCCTTTGCCTGCCGTCCGAAAGGCACCGACATGACCGAACTGAACACGTTGAAAATCGCCGAGGCCCGTGACGCGCTGCGCAAGGGCGATGTGACCTCTGCCGAGCTGACCGAGGCCTGCCTGTCCGCGATCGACACCGCCGGGGCGCTGAACGCCTTCGTGCACAACACCGCCGACATCGCCCGCCGCCAGGCCGCCGCCGCAGACGCCCGCATCAAGGCCGGCGACGCGCCGGCCATGTGCGGCATCCCGCTGGGGATCAAGGACCTGTTCTGCACCAAGGGCGTGCCGAGCCAGGCTGCATCGAACATCCTCGAGGGCTTCAAGCCCGAATACGAATCCACCGTCACGCAAAACCTGTTCGACGCCGGTGCGGTCATGCTGGGCAAGCTGAACATGGACGAATTCGCCATGGGCTCGTCGAACGAGACCTCGTGCTATGGCAATGCGGTGAACCCGTGGCGGCGCGCCGATGACGAAACCGCGCTGACGCCGGGCGGGTCCTCGGGCGGGTCGGCTTCGGCGGTTTCCGCCGACCTCTGCCTTGCGGCCACCGGCACCGATACCGGCGGTTCGATCCGCCAGCCCGCCGCCTTCACCGGCATCACCGGGATCAAGCCGACCTACGGGCGCTGCTCCCGCTGGGGCGTGGTGGCTTTTGCCAGCTCTCTCGATCAGGCCGGTCCGATGACCAAGGACGTGCGTGATGCGGCGATCATGCTGCAGGCCATGTGCTCCTATGACGCGAAGGATTCCACCAGCGCGGACATCCCGGTGCCCGATTTCGAGGCGATGCTGACCGGGGACATCAAGGGCAAGGTCATCGGTATTCCGAAGGAATATCAGATGGACGGCATCCCGGCCGAGATCGACGCCCTCTGGGCCGAAGGCAAGGCGATGCTCGCCGATGCCGGTGCCACGATCCGCGACATTTCCCTGCCGCACACGAAATACGCGCTGCCTGCCTATTACGTGATTGCCCCGGCCGAGGCGTCTTCCAACCTCGCGCGGTATGACGGAGTGCGCTATGGCCACCGCGCCAAGCTGGCGGCGGGCGACGGCATCACCGAGATGTACGAAAAGACCCGCGCCGAAGGCTTCGGCCACGAGGTCCAGCGCCGCGTGATGGTCGGCACCTACGTCCTGAGCGCGGGCTTCTACGACGCCTATTACAACCGCGCCCGCCGGGTCCGTGCCCTGATCAAGAAGGACTTCGATGATGTCTTCGCCGCCGGGGTCGATGCGATCCTGACGCCGGCGACCCCCTCGGCCGCCTTCGGGCTGGGCGAGATGGCGGACGCCGATCCCGTGGCGATGTACCTGAACGATGTCTTCACCGTCACGGTGAATCTGGCCGGTCTGCCGGGCATCGCGGTGCCGACGGGGACCGACCGCCAGGGCCTGCCGCTGGGGCTGCAACTGATCGGGCGGCCCTGGGAAGAAGGCGATCTGCTGAACACCGCCTATGCGCTGGAGCAGGCCGCAGGCTTTGTTTCCAAGCCCGCGAAATGGTGGTAAGGCGCTAGGCCTAGCTGCCGCCCCGGGCGCAGCGCGGCCTTGCGGGCCGCGCGATCGCAGGGCAATCTGGGCGGCAACAGCAGAGCAGAGTGACCTCGATGCGCAAAGTGATGACGGCCCTGGCCCTTCTGGGACTTGCGGCCTGTACCGAACCGACCGGCGGCAGCAGCTATTCGGTGTCCAGCCAATATGCCCGCGAACGCGAGCTGATCCTGCAAGGCGGCGGAAGCGCCCCCGGAGGGACCTCTGGCGGCGTACCCGCGGCACCCTCGGTGTCGTCCCAGCCCCTGTCGGCCATGAGCGCGGGCACCGCAGCGGCGGCCAGCGCAACCGCCTATTCCAGCGGCAGCAGCATCGCCGCCGATACCGAAGCCGCGCTGAATTCCGGTCAGACTCCGCTACAGGCCAGCCCGTCGAACCCGCCGCCCGAGGCGATCAATGCGCTTGGCATCTCACAGGAAAACAATTTCGACGCGGTTGGGGAACAGCGGTCTGCCCAGCAGGACGCCGCCTTCATCGCCGAAAACCGTGCCCGTTACGAACAGGTGCAGCCGACGGCCCTGCCGGAACGGGCCGAGGTTGGACCGAACCTCGCCGCCTACGCCCTGCAGACCAGCACCCCGGTGGGGCAGCCTGTCTATTCGCGCAGCACCATCTTCGCGGAATCCCGGCACAACCGGAATTGTGCGCAATACCCTTCGCCCGATCTGGCGCAGTCCGATTTCCTGAAGCGGGGCGGCCCGAACAAGGACCCCAGGATGCTGGATCCGGATGGCGACGGCTATGCCTGTAGCTGGGATCCCGCGCCCTTCCGTCGCGCGGCCGCAGCCGCCAACGGCTGAGCCCGTTTGATGGCGCAAGCCCCGGATCAGCCGGATGCGATCTGGCGCCCGTCGCCCAATGTGAATGACCGGCGCGGCGCGGCCCTGCCGGATATCATCGTGCTGCACTACACCGCCATGCAAAGCGCCGAAGCCGCGTTGCAGCGCCTTTGCGATCCCGCGCCGCCAGCGGATCTGTCCCCGGTGTCCTGCCACTACCTGATCGGCGAGGACGGTCGGCTCTGGCAGCTTTGCCCCGAGGCCAGACGTGCCTGGCACGCCGGGCAGGGGGCCTGGGCCGGTGTCGGGGACGTGAATTCACGCTCGATCGGGATCGAGCTGGCCAACCGCGCCGAGACCCCTTTTGCCGAAGGTCAGATGGCGGGGCTGGAACGTCTGCTGCCACAGATCATGGCGCGCTGGTCGATTCCGCCCGAACGGGTGATCGGGCATTCCGACATGGCGCCGCTGCGCAAATCCGATCCGGGCACGAAATTCGACTGGCGGCGGCTGGCGCGGCAGGATCTGTCGGTCTGGCCCGCGCCTGGGGGCCGCGACGAAGGCGATCTGATCACCGACCTGCGCCGCTTTGGCTACCCTGTCGACGACACCCCGCCAAAGGACCTTCTGGCGGCCTTCCGTCAGCGGTTTCGCCCCTGGGCCAGTGGCCCCGAAGCCGCCGACGACCGGATCATCGCCCGCGATCTGGCACGCCGTTTTCCGGCCGCGAAGGGCTGATCCGCCCCGCCGGCGCGGGGTGTCCCGCGCGGAACCTGCCGTAGCGTGCCTCTTTCCGGTCCGAAGCCCTTGCCTGCGCCGGGACTTGGGCTTACCCCGTTGCAATGAAAATTCTGTTCCTCGGAGATGTCATGGGCCGCGCCGGGCGCCGGGCCATCGACGAAACGCTGCCCCGCATGCGCGCGGCCTGGAAGCTCGACTTCATTGTGGTGAATGGCGAGAACGCCAGCCATGGCAACGGGCTGACCGGCGACCATGCCAAGGCCTTCCTGCAGGCGGGTGCCGATGTCATCACGCTTGGCGACCATGCCTTTGATCAGCGCGACATGCTGCAATATATCGACAGTGAACCGCGTATCATCCGGCCGCTGAACTTTGCCAAGGATGCGCCCGGCCGCGGCCATGGCGTCTTTTTGGCGACCAACGGGCGCAAGGTGCTGGTGACGCAGGTGCTGGGTCAGGTCTTCATGAAGCGGCCCTTCGAGGATCCCTTCAGCCATGTCGAAGCGGTGCTGAAAAAGTACCCCGCGGGCGGCATGGTGCAGGCCTCACTGGTCGATGTGCACTGCGAGGCGACCTCGGAGAAGATGGCCATGGGCCATTTCTGCGATGGACGCGCCAGTGTCGTGGTCGGCACCCATACCCATGTGCCCACCGGCGACGCACAGATCCTGAACAAGGGCACCGCCTACCTGAGTGATGCGGGCATGACCGGCGATTACGACAGCGTCATCGGCATGGACAAGGCCGAGCCGATGCGACGCTTCATCACCGGCATGGCCAAGGGCCGCTTTACCCCCGCCGATGGCGAGGCGACCCTGTCGGGTCTCTATGTCGAGACCGACGATCGCACGGGCCGTGCTACGCGGGTTGTGCCGGTTCGTCAGGGCGGCCGCCTGGCCCCGTCGGGACCTGCACCGCTTGAATGATCCCGGCGTATGCGGGGGTGTCGGGCAAGCGCCGATAGCCACGCAGCCTCGGGTCCCTAGCAAAGCGTGAGGCCCTTCGGGCAGGCGCCAAGGCCAAGTGCGGCCTTCACGGCGGCCATCCGGTCCGCATTGGGCGGGTGAGTGCCAAGGAATTCCTGGCTCGGGTCCGGCAACCGGTCGAAATAAAGCGCGCCGATCAGCGGATCATAGCCAGCGGCCCTGGCGATCTGGGCGCCAAGGTAATCCGCGTCCAGTTCGAACTGCTTGGCATAGCTATGCGCGCCCAGGGCGGCGCCAAGTTCGCTTGCCCGGCGGATGCCGGTGCGGCTGGCCCCGGCCTGTGTCGCGGCCTGCTCATAGACGCGGGCCTGGGCCTCCGCATATTCCTGCTGCTTGGCCAGATGGTCGAGGATATGGTGCGAGGCCTCGTGGCTCATGACGAAAGCCAGCTCGTTCGGGTTCCGCATGTCGTCGATCAGCGCGATGGTGAAGATCAGCACCGGGTTGCCGTCCTTGTCGAGCGTCTGAAAGGCGTTGGCAGGCTGGCGTCGGCGGGTGTCGATGGCGATGCGGAAATCGCAATACGCGTCCTTGCGGAGGTTCCGGCACACCTGTTCGGCCACGGGTTCGACCGTATCGACGACCTCGGCAAACTGGCGGGCGGCGGCGTCATGGCTGATCTGGCCGGCAGTGGAGGCGTCAGGGGCGGCACCGCCCGGGGTAACGATCTCTTCGGGAAGGATCGCGCAGCCGGAAAGGGCCATCGTCCCGGCCAGGATCGCCGCCGTCCATGCCTTCATCTTGCCTGCCGCCCTTCGTTTTGCCTGCCCCACCCTAGCCGCTGGGCCTGGCGAAGGCAGCAGAAAATCCGGGCTTGAAGAAAAGTCGGATTTCCCGCGTTGCAGGAACGCGCTAGTCTGCCTTCATGTTTACCATCGAACACGAATTCGACTGCACCGTCGTGACCCTAGTGGATGACGGCCCCGCCCCCCTTCAGGAGGACGTGGTCATCAATGCTTTCGAGGAATGCATCACGGTCGAGCAATACGATGCCCGGCTGGACGAGATGCGTGTCGTCACCCTGTCGATGAGCCAGTTGCGGGATCTGAAGGCGGCGCTGAACCTGCCCGAGGGCAGCTATGTCCTCGCTCCGACGGCCCCGACGAAGGGCTGAGGCGGCTCGCCGGCCCCTTCGCGGCGCCTAGTCGAGGCGAAACACCTTGTCCCGCGCTTTCTGTCCCCGGATCAGCCGCAGGGACGTCGGCGGCACGCCAAGTGCCTTGGCCAGCATCCGGCGCACCGCGTCATTGGCCTTGCCATCCTGCGGGGTGGCGGTGGTGTAGACGCGCAGGCCCTCTTCTTCGGGTCCGGCGTCGGTGATCCGGTCCCGCGCGGCCTTCGGCGTCACGCGCAGCGCGATCTCTGCACCGGGGCGGGCCAGGTGCGACAGGTCAGGCGGTTTTGGGGCCATCGGAAATCCTTTCGCAGGCAGAGTTGCAGTCCCGCAGCGAAAAGGCCAGTCTGCCCGCGATTGCAGCGGAGGCACCAATGACACGGACGGGATTTTACTGGGACGAACGGTGTTTCTGGCATGCGGGGGGCAATTATGCCCTGACGATGCCGATCGGCGGATTTGTTCAGCCTCTGGCCGCCGGTGGTCTGCCCGAAAGCCCCGAAACCAAGCGCCGTCTGCGCAACCTGATGGAGGTCTCGGGGATCACCGCCGACCTGCACATGACCTCGGCCCCTGCGGCCAGTCACGAGGATCTGCGCCGCGTGCACCCGGAAAGCTATCTGAGGGATTTCAAGGCGATGTCCGACGCGGGCGGCGGAGAGCTTGGCCTGCGCACCCCCTTTGCCCAGGGCGGTTACGAGATCGCCGCGCTTTCTGCCGGTCTGGCCAGTCAGGCGCTGCTGGACGTGATGCAGGGCAAGCGGCGCAATGCCTATGCCCTGTCGCGCCCGCCGGGGCATCATTGCCTGCCCGACTGGCCCAATGGCTTCTGCCTGATGGCCAATATCGCCATCGCCATCGAAGCCGCCCAGGCGCGCGGGCTGGCGGGGCGGGTCGCGGTCATCGACTGGGACGTGCACCACGGCAATGGCACGGAACATATCTATTACGAGCGGGACGATGTGCTGACGATTTCGCTGCATCAGGAACGCAACTATCCGCTGGATACCGGCGATACTGCCGACCGGGGGCGCGGGGCCGGGCTGGGCTGCAACATCAACCTGCCGCTGCCGCCGGGCACCGGGCACAAGGGCTATCTTCAGACGATGGAGCGGATCGTGCTGCCCGCCGTCGACGCCTTTGCGCCTGACGTGATCATTGTTGCCTGCGGGTTCGATGCCGGGATCTATGATCCCATCGCGCGGATGCTTTGCACGGCCGAGACGTTCGGCGCGATGACGCGGCAGGTCATGGATCTGGCCGACAGGCTTTGCGACGGTCGCCTGCTGCTGGTGCACGAAGGCGGCTATTCCGAAGCCTATGTGCCCTTCTGCGGGCACCGGGTGATGGAGGTCCTTTCTGGCTCGAAGCACGTCGTGCCCGATCCAATGGCGGCCACCGTGGCGCAGCGCCAGCCGGGGGCGCGGTTCGATGCCTTCCTGACCGGCTGGATCGACGATCTGGCCGAAGCGGTGCTGTGACGACCGTGCCGTTCTGCCAATCACGGTGGTCACCCCGTTGAATTCACCGCGCAAAACCCCGATATCAGTCGCGACCAAACGGAGAACCTCATGCCAGATCCCAACCCGGCGGCGCTCGAATTCCTGCTGACCCGCCGTTCGCGGCCCGCAAAGACGCTGAAGGCCCCCGGTCCCGACCGGGCTGCCCTTGAGCCGCTGCTGAAGGCCGCCCTGCGCACGCCGGATCACGGCAAGCTTGAGCCCTGGCGCCTTGTGGTCATCGAAGGCGCGGCCTTCCCGAGGCTGGCCGAACTGGCCGAAACGCGGGGCCGCGCGCTTGGCAAGGACGATGCCGCGCTGGCCAAGGGGCGCCAGCAGTTCGACCAGGGCATCCTTGCGGTGGCCGTGATCGAAAGCCCGAAGGACCACCCCAATGTGCCCGAGCTAGAGCAGACCTATTCCGCCGGCGCTGTTTGCCTTGCGTTGCTGAACGCTGCGCTTGCGGCGGGCTGGGGGGCGAACTGGCTTAGCGGCTGGCCGTCCCATGACCGGGGTTTCATGGAGCAGGGCCTTGGCCTTGCCGCCCATGAACGTATCGCCGGTTTCATACATATCGCCACCGAAACCAATGCCGCGCCGGAACGGCCGCGCCCGGATCTGGAAAGCATGACCACATGGATTTCGGACTGATCCTGTCGTCCTTTGGCCGCGCCCTTGGCCAGATCGGAGACCCCCGGTTCCGCCGTGTCCTGTTCCTGGGCATCGGGTTGACCATTGCGCTGCTGATCGCGGTGACGGCTGCGGTCATGTGGGGGCTGGGTTGGCTGGTGGGCGAAGATGCCTCGCTGCCCTGGATTGGCAATCTGCGCTGGCTTGATGATGCGGCCAGCGTCGGGGGCTTCTTTGCCATGTCGGTGCTGTCGGTCTTCCTGATGGTGCCGGTCGCCTCGGCGATCAGTTCGCTGTTCCTCGAAGAGGTCGCGGATGCGGTCGAGGACGAACATTACCCCTGGCTGCCCGATGTTCCGGGCACGCCGATCGTCGACACGGTGATCGACACACTGGGCTTCACCGGGGTGCTGATCCTGGCCAATGTCCTGGCGCTGATCCTGTACCTGATCTTTGCGCCTCTGGCGCCGCTGATCTTCTGGGGGATGAACGGGTTTCTGTTGGGGCGGGAATATTTCACCCTTGCCGCCATGCGCCGCGAAGGGCGCGAAGGGGCCCGGCGGATGCGCGGGCGCCACATGGCAACGATCTGGGCCGCCGGTATCCTGATGGCGATCCCGCTGACCGTGCCCTTCCTGAACCTGGTGATCCCAATTCTGGGCGCGGCAACCTTTACCCATATCTACAATGGTATCGCCGCCGATCACCGGGCCGACCCGCAAGGGGCCTGAGCGACCCGCCGGGCCGCCGCGCTGCGCCCCGGTGCCTGCCTTGCTAGCAGGTCGAGGTGTAAAGGCAGCCTTCCGGGCCCATCCGGTGGAAGAAATCCAGATCCGCCACGGTGACCCAGCCCGACAGGATGATTCCCGCCACGATGGCGAAAAGCACGGTGGTGATGCCGGTGGTGATCCAGATCTTGATCTTCAGATAATGATGTTCCGGCGCGCCTGATTGAGTGCCGGGCGTCACCTTGCCCATGTCCTGCTGGGTGCGCAGCCGCACCGGCACCACGCAAAGCAGGGTCAGCCACCAGATGACGGCGTATAGAACGATGGCCGATGTAATGCCCATCAGACTTGCTCCAATTCGACAAGGCAGCCGTTGAAATCCTTCGGATGCAGGAACAGAACCGGCTTGCCATGGGCACCGATCTTCGGCTCTCCGCTGCCCAGCACGCGGGCGCCGCTTTCCACCAGTTTATCGCGGGCGGCCAGGATATCTTCGACCTCGTAGCAGACATGGTGGATGCCGCCGGCCGGGTTCTTGTCGAGGAAGCCGCGGATCGGGCTGTCGGGACCCAGCGGATAGAGCAGCTCGATCTTGGTATTGGGCAGGGTGATGAAGACCACGGTCACCCCATGATCCGGCTCGTCCTGAGGCGCGCCGACGTCCGCGCCAAGCGTGTCGCGGTATTGCGCCGCTGCCGCGTCGAGATCCGGCACGGCGATGGCCAGGTGGTTCAGTCGTCCGATCATGTGTCCATCCAGGTGATTCTTCCCCGAAGCAGATCCTAGCACAGGGGCCGCCCCCGCCGTAAGCGAGCCCGCCAGCGACCCCACGCCGCAAGGGGCGGCGGGTCACGGGGATGGCAGCGATTAACGATGCATTAGCCAGGCTGACCTAGGCTTTCCCTGTCGCCGAATGCGAATCCCCCTCAGCTATCGAGGACAGAAAATGGACCCTCTTGAAACGCTTGCTGCGCCGACTGCCAGCCGCCCGATGCTCGGGATGACCGTGCTGGTGGTGGAAGACAGCCTTTATGCCTCAGAAGCCCTGCGATTGCTCTGTCTGCGCTCCGGCGCCAGAATCAGGCGGGCCGATTGCCTGCGCTCGGCGCGACGACATCTGCAGGTTTACCGCCCCTCGGCGCTGATCGTGGACCTGGGCCTGCCGGACGGCTCGGGGGCTGAGCTGATACAGGACCTCTCCCGTGCCACGCCCAAGGTCAGCGTCATCGCGGCGGTTTCGGGTGATCCCGGTGCCGAGGACCTGGCGATGGCGGCGGGGGCGGATTGCTTCATGTCCAAGCCGCTGACCAGCATCGCAAAATTCCAGACCACGATATTGGCGCATATGCCGCCAGAGTATCGTCTGACCGGACCGCGCCCAATTCGCGATGACCAGGTTGAACCGGATCCAATCGCCTATCTCGACGATGTGGCCCATGCGGCCGAAATCCTGCCGGATGCCGGGCAGGAGGAGGTGCTGAGTTATCTGGTGCAATTTGTCAGAGGCATCGCGCATTGCGCCGATGATGCGGCGCTTCTTGCGGCAATTGGCCGGCTGGAACGTGCGCGCAAGGGGGATCTGTCGCTGCGGTCCGAACTGGCCGCACTTGGCGGCGTCCTGCAGGAACGGGTCGGCAGCCGGTTGGCGATCTGACAGGGCGGCCTTTCGCGCAAACGGCATTGCCCCCGGCTGCCATTTGACAACCGGGGGCAGGTCTGGCGGGGTCAGGCGGTTTCGATCGACGGCGCCGCGATCCGGGCGGTCACATCGACCAGGCGTTTGGCCTGATGGGCGACGGCGGCCTTGCCAGCCTCGTTGAATTCACCGGCCTTGGCGGAGAAACCATAAGGATTGCCACCGGCGGCCCCGATTGATTCATCCGTATAGCCCGGTGCCACGATGATCGCGCCCCAGTGCATCAGGGTCGGGTAGAAACCGAGCAGGGTGCCTTCCATCCCGCCATGCAGGTTCCCGGCCGAGGTCGTGGCCGTGATCGTCTTGTTGATCAGCTTGCCCTGGCCCCAGACACCGCCAAGGGTGTCGATGAAGGCGCGTACCTGGCTGGGTGCCGCGCCGAAACGGGTTGGAAAGCTGAAGAAATACCCATCGGCCCAGGCCATGTCATCGGGCGTGACGACGGGCAGATCCTGCACCTTTTCGGCCTGCGCCTTCCAGGCGTCCTGGGTGTCGATGACGGCTTGCGGCGCGGTTTCCGCGACCCGCAGCAGGCGGACCTCGGCGCCGGCTCCGCGGGCGGCGCGGGCGGCTTCTTCGGCGACGGCGTGGTTGGTGCCATAGGTGGAATAGAAGATGACGGCGATCTTGGGCGTGCTCATGAGGGCTCCGTTCTGCATTTCATGCGTTTCGAATTGCCCCGAAGCTAGTCCGGTCACGGTGATCTGACGATTGGCGCTGGCGCATGTCATCTGTGCGTGCCCGCACGAAACCACTAGCGGAATGCCGGACCGTGCGCCCAAACCGTCAACGAAACGCGCTCTCCTTCCGTCACGGGTGTGACCCTGTGCAGCGCGAAAGAGGGGAACAGCACCGCCGTCCCCGGCTCCAGCGGTGCCGAGCGGATATGCGAATCTATCCACATTTCCAGCGTCCCGCCGGCATAGGCACCAGAGTCCGCAAGTTGCGTGACCAGCGTCAGCTTGCGTCGCGCGGCCAGGGGGCCGCCGCCGATATCCGCGTGCCAGTCGAAATGCCCCTGCCGGTCGGCGCCATAGCGCGCCAGCTGCGGGCTTTCGGCGAAATCCTGCAGGTCGAAATCAAAGGTCTCGCGGTTGGCCACCCGCACGAGGTCGATCAGCCGGTCCATGACCCAGCCGGTGTCGGGCACATCGTCCAGCCAGACCAGTTCGGCGCGCCGCATGTTGTGGTCGCGGGTCTGCCCGACAAGGCCGGCGTCCCGTGCGGGTGCCTCGTGGGCAATGCTGCGCAGGGTCGCGCATTCGGTGGGGGAAAAGGCGTCGGGGACGATATGCAGGGCGATCATCGCGGGGGGGATCCTTGGCAGCGCGCCGCGCGAAAGGGCGGGGCAAGGCCCCGTCCGCCGCGGCGGGAGACTGCGCTTAGACCGGATCGGGCGGTCCCGCTGCGGAAATTGCGACGCCCTGTGTGTCGCATTCATGCTGCTTTACCCACGGGCGGGCGTCGTTCAGATCACCGTCCGAACGCGGCAGGCCTAGCCGGGATCGCGCCAGCGGTTGGCAATCGGGTAGCGGCGATCCAGCCAGAAGGCGCGCTTGGTCAGCCGGGTGCCCGGAGCGGACTGAAAGCGCTTGTACTCACTCAGGTAAATCAGCCGTTCGATCTTTTTGGCGTCGTCGTGATCATAGCCCGCCGCGACACAATCCGCGATAGACCCGTCCTGATCCACCAGCAGATCCAGAATACCGTCCAGTACTGGATAATCGGGAAGGGAATCGCTGTCCTTCTGGTCCGGGCGCAGCTCTGCCGAGGGGGGCTTGGTGATGATCCGCTCGGGGATGACGGCGCCTGCGGGGCCGGCCATCCAGGGCCGGTGATTGGCATTGCGCCAGCGGCATTGTTCAAAGACCCGCGTCTTGTAGAGATCCTTGATCGGGTTGTAGCCGCCTGCCATGTCGCCATAGATCGTGGCATAACCGACCGCGACCTCGGACTTGTTGCCGGTGGTCAGCAGCATTTCCCCGAACTTGTTCGACATGGCCATCAAAAGCAGCCCGCGCAGGCGGGACTGGATGTTTTCCTCGGTCAGGTCGGGGTCATGGCCTTCGAACAACGGCGCCAGGGTCTCGGTCACCGCATCGCGCCCCTTCGAGATCGGGACGTTGTCGAGCCGCGTGCCAAGGGCGCGGGCCAGCGCCTCGGCATCCTCGAGCGATTCGGGCGAGGTATATTCCGAGGGCAGCATGACGCAGCGCACATTCTGCGGGCCAAGCGCATCGGCGGCGATGGTCGCCACGATGGCGGAATCGATCCCGCCCGACAGCCCCAGAAGCACCTTTCTGAAGCCGGTCTTGGCGCAGTAGTCGCGCAAGGATTCGACCATGGCGCGATAATCCTGCTCCCAGGTGTCGGGCACCGGCGCGAAATCGCCGGTCGCGATGCGCCAGCCGTCGGGGCCGCGTTCCAGGTCGATCTGGGCCAGACCTTCGTCGAAGACCGGCATGTGAAAGGCCAGCTTGCCGCCGGGGTTCAGGCCAAAGCTGCCGCCGTCAAAGACCTGATCGTCCTGACCACCCACCATGTTGAGGTAGATCAGCGGCAGGCCGGTTTCGACCACGCGGGACACCATGTGGTTGTAGCGGGTCTCCAGCTTGCCCCGGTAATAGGGCGATCCGTTCGGCACCAGCAGGAATTCCGCGCCGGTTTCGGCCAGGGTCTCGGCCACTTCGGGGTGCCAGGCGTCTTCGCAGATCGGCGAGCCGATCCGGGTATTGCCGACCGCATAGGGGCCGCCAAGCGCGCCGCTGTCATAAAGCCGTACCTCGTCGAACACGGTTTCATTCGGCAGATCGTGCTTCAGCACCCGCGAAACGACCCGACCACCGCGACAGATATGATAGGCGTTATATAGCGAGGCACCCTCGATCCAGGGGCCGCCGATGGCCAGTGTCGGCCCATCGGCGCATTGCGCGGCCAGGGCGTCGATCGCGGCGATGGCGGTCTGGTGGAAGACCGGCTTTTCGACCAGATCCTGCGTGTTGTAGCCGGTGATGAACATCTCGGGCAGGGCGACCAGGTCGGCGCCTGCCTCGCGGCCGGACTGCCAGGCGGCAAAAGCCTTGGCGGCATTGCCTTCGATATCCCCGACGCTGGGGTTGAGCTGGGCCAGGGTAATGCGGAACCGGTCTGCCATGGGCTTCCCTTCTTCGGGCTTTCCTCGGGTTTCCGTCTGCTTAGCGGCCCCGGGCCACAAGGGAAAGGCGATTTGGCGAAACCCGTTGCCCCGGCTTTTCGCCTCGCATAGGTTTTCGGCCAGACGGGCAAGCTCGGACCGCGGGTCCAGCCAGCCTTTTGGGCTGACGGGAGGCATGATGGCACGGAAGCGGTTGATCCTGGGTGCGGTGGCGACATTGCTTGCGCTTGCCCCGGTGCTGGAAACGGCGCGGGCGCAGGACAGTGGCGTCCGCACCAAGCAATACGAAGACGGCGGCGTCTATGAAGGCCAGTTCCAGGGCGGGCTTCAGCATGGGCAGGGCAGCTATCGCCTGCCCAATGGCTATGAATATACCGGGGAATGGGTCGAAGGCGAAATTCGCGGCGAAGGCCGCGCGCGCTTCCCCAATGGCTCGGTCTACGAGGGCCAGTTCGCCAAGGGCAAACCCGAAGGGCTGGGCAAGATCACCTTTGCCGATGGCGGCACCTACGAAGGCACCTGGGAGGACGGCAAGATCACCGGCTCCGGCATCGCCGCCTATGCCAATGGCACCCGCTACGAGGGCAGTTTCCTGAATGCCAAGCATCACGGCAAGGGCCGGATGGAGATGGCGGACGGCTACGCCTACGAAGGCGATTGGGTCAACGGCATCAAGGAAGGCAGCGGCAAGATCACCTTCCCCGACGGGGCGACCTACGAAGGGGAGCTGCGCGGTGGGGAACGGCAGGGCGAAGGCAGCCTGATCCTGCCCGATGGTTTCCGCTATTCCGGCGACTGGGATCAGGGCCGGATGACAGGCAAGGGCAAGCTGACACAGCCCAACGGCGATATCTACGAAGGCGATCTTGTCGATGGTGTCCGTCAGGGCCAGGGCCGCGTCACCTATGCCAATGGCGACATCTACGAAGGCGGCTTTGACGCCGACACGCGCGATGGCGATGGCCGGTTCACCGGCGCTGATGGCTATCGCTATGCCGGGGTCTGGAGCGACGACAAGATCGCCGGGCAGGGCGAGGTGACCTTCCCCGATGGCTCCGTCTATGTCGGAGAGATGGCCGATGGGCTGGCCGATGGGACGGGCAAGATTACCTATCCGGACGGCGCGACCTATGAAGGCGGCTGGAGCGGCGGCGTGATCGAAGGCGACGGCAAGGCGACCTTCCCCAATGGCGTGACCTACACCGGCCATTTCAGCGCGGCACAGAATGACGGCTACGGCGTGCTGACCCATGCGGATGGCTATCGCTACGAAGGCGATTGGGTCGCGGGCCAGCGTCAGGGTCAGGGCCGGGCGGTCTTTCCCGGCGGGATGATCTACGAAGGCGGTTTTGTCGACGGGCTGCGCGAAGGTCAGGGCAAGATCACGATGCCCGACGGCTTCACCTACGACGGCGGCTGGAAGGCCGGTGAGATGACCGGAGAGGGCATCGCAACCTACGCCAATGGCGACGTCTACGAAGGCAGTTTCGATCAGGGCCGCCGCCATGGGCAGGGCACCCTGACCTATGCCACCGGCGAAATCGCCTCGGGGCGCTGGGTGAACGGGGCGCTGGATGTGCCGGAAGAGGATCCTGATGCCGCCGCCGAAAGCGAAGCGGTTCCGGAGGATGCAACCGACCCCGAAGCGGGCGCGGCGACTGAATAGTCGTCGGCCGGGACGAAGTTTGAACATCCATAGACGAAAAAGGCCGGGGAATCGCCCCCGGCCTTGTCAGTCTGTCTGCCTGTCAGGTCGGATCAGAGCTGTTCCATCACCGCATCATCGGCTTCGAAGTTCGCCGTGACGCGTTGCACGTCATCGTCGTCTTCCAGCGCGTCGATCAGCTTCATCAGCTTCTGCATGCCTTCAAGGTCCATCTCGGTCGAGGTGGTGGGCTTCCAGACCAGCTTGGTCGAATCGCTTTCGCCAAGCGCCTCTTCCAGAGCCGTGGCGACATCGTTCAGATCCGTGTCCGCGCACCAGATGACATGGCCGTCTTCCGAGCTTTCGACATCTTCGGCGCCGGCTTCGATCGCGGCCATCATGACCGTATCCGCATCTCCGACCGAGGCCGGATAGACCACTTCGCCCTTGCGATCGAACATGAAGGCGACCGACCCGGTTTCCCCCAGGTTGCCGCCGTTCTTGGAAAAGGTCGAGCGAACGCTGGATGCGGTCCGGTTGCGGTTGTCGGTCATCGCCTCGACGATGACAGCCACACCGTTCGGGCCGTAGCCTTCGTAGCGGATCTCTTCGTAGTCATCGCCATCGCCAGCCTGCGATTTCTTGATCGCGCGGTCGATCACGTCCTTGGAGACGGATTGCGACTTGGCTTCCTTGACTGCCATCCGCAGGCGCGGGTTCTTGTCGGGGTCCGGATCGCCCATTTTTGCGGCGACCGTGATCTCCTTGGAGAGTTTCGAGAACAGCTTCGACCGGGCGGCGTCTTGCCGCCCCTTGCGGTGCTGGATGTTCGCCCATTTTGAGTGGCCGGCCATCAGGGCCTCCTGATCGTGTAAGAATTGCGTCGCGTCCCTATACGGCAGCAGGGGCCTTACCTGCAAGGGTGCCTGCAAATCCTGCAGGGGGATGGGGCGTGGTCGGGCTGGTTGAAGCCGGGATTTCGTTCATCAGGGGGCATCGGGAGGTCGTTCCGCCCGCAGTGCCGCCGACGCGGGCGCGGGCGGCGGTCCTGCCCGGACCAGGCTTGCGGCAGGGGGCCTTTACGGAAAGACGCGCCGGCCACGATATTCACGTGACCTTCGCCTTGCGCGCGCTACTGTCCGGCAATGACATTAGACCAGATCATCCTGTTTTCGCTTTTCATTGCGGTCTTCGCCCTGCTTCTCTGGGGGCGCTGGCGGTATGACATCGTCGCCTTCACCGCGCTGATGGTGGGGGTGGCGACGGGTGTCGTTCCCTATGAACAGGCGTTTTCCGGGTTCGGGCACGAGGCCACCCTGATCGTCGGGCTTGTGCTGGTGATCTCGGCCGGGCTGGTCCATTCCGGCGCGGTCTATCTGATCACCCGGACGCTGCTGGATTCGGGGCGCAAGCTGGGCGCGCATATCGCCATCATGGGCGGGATCGGCGCGGTGCTTTCGGCCTTCATGAACAACGTGGCGGCGCTGGGGTTGCTGATGCCGGTCGACATGCAGGCCGCGCAGAAGGCCGGACGGTCGCCCAGTCTGTCTCTGATGCCGCTCAGTTTCGCCACGATCCTCGGGGGCATGGCGACACTGATCGGCACGCCGCCCAATATCATCATCTCCTCCGTCCGGGCCGAGGCGCTGGATGCGCCCTATTCGATGTTCGATTTTGCCCCGGTCGGTGGCATCACGGCACTGATCGGGCTGGGTTTCGTCGCCCTGATCGGCTGGCGCCTGATCCCGCAGCCCGAGGACGGCCGCCTGACCGCCAAGGAGTTGGCGCAATATGTCGCCGAGCTGACCGTGCCCGAGGACAGCAAGCTGATCGGCAAGCGCGTCTTTGAACTGCAGGAAGACGCGGAAAAGGCCGATGTCGCGATCATCGGCCTGATCCGGGCGGGCAAGCGGCTGTATGGTTCGGCCCGCAATACGCGGCTTGAGGCAGGCGATGCGCTGGTGCTGGAAGCGGTGCCCGAAGCGCTGGATGAACTCCGCTCGTCGCTGTCGCTGGCCTTTTCCGATGAACGCCGCGAGGAGTTGCTGGTCGCGGGGGGCGAGGGGCTGGATATCCTTGAACTGGTCGTGCCGGGGGATTCCCGGATCACCGGCAAGACGGCGCAGGGCATCGGCCTCAGCTGGCGGCAGCGCGCCGTCCTGATGGGGATTTCCCGCCAAGGCCGCCGCATCACCCGAGAGGTCCGCAAGACAGAGGTCCAGCCGGGCGATCTGTTGCTGTTGCTGGTGCCCAAGGATCAGGGCGGGGTAATCGCGGACTGGCTCGGCTGCCTGACGCTGGCGGATCGGGGCCTTGCGGTGACCGACAATACCAAGACCTGGCTGGCTATCGGCATGTTCGCCGCCGCCGTGGCGGCTGCCAGCTTCGGCCTGATGCATCTGCCGATCGCGCTTGGCTTCGTGGTGGTGGCCTACCTGCTGCTGCGCATCGTGCCCCTGCAGGATCTCTATACCTCGGTGGAATGGCCGGTGATCGTGCTTCTGGGCTCGATGATCCCACTTGGCACCGCGCTGGAAAGCTCCGGAGGGACGGAGCTGATCGCTCATGGCCTCGTGTCGCTGACCAACGGCTGGCCGGCCTGGGCCATCCTGACCGCGCTGATGGTGGTCACGATGACCCTGTCGGATGTGCTGAACAACACCGCCACGACCATCGTCGCCGCACCCATCGGAATTTCCATGGCCGCGAGCCTGGGCGTTTCGGCCGACCCCTTCTTGATGGCGGTGGCCATCGCGGCCAGCTCGGCCTTCCTGACGCCCATCGGGCACAAGAACAATACGCTGATCCTTGGCCCCGGCGGCTACAGCTTTGGCGACTACTGGCGCATGGGCCTGCCGTTGGAGATCCTGGTGGTCGCCGTCTCCATCCCGCTGATCCTGGTGTTCTGGCCGCTGTGACGACGCTCAGGGGGGCCTCCCTGCTCATATCCTGAGCACCTCGGGCGCGCTTGTCGGCCGCGCCGCGCCAATTTGATCCTGATCAAGGCGGGGCCCCTTTGGCGGTCCATAGCCTGATGGGCAGAAAGGCCGGAAACGGCCCTCGCGTACAGGAGACGACCGATGAAACCGCTTGGCGACCCGAACGAACATTACTGGCGCGTCCAGCGCATGGCGAAGGCGGTCGGCTCGGATCTGGCCGCAGCCCAAACCGAAGGACGCCTATCCGACCAGGACTGGGCCGATATGGTCACGCGTTGCCGGGGCTGCTCGGTGACCTGCGCCTGCAGCGACTGGCTGGACCGGGCCGAGATGGACGGGCGGACCCGAGACAGCGCCATCCCCGGCTGCGAGAACAAGCTGGTCTTCCCAAAGCTCTGACAGGTCGCGTCAGGCGTCCTGAATGCGGCCCCATAGATCGTATTCCCCGGCTTCATCCACCTCGACCGTGACAATATCGCCGGGTTTCAGCGTCTCGTGGCCTTCGTCGATGAACAGGTTGCCGTCGATCTCGGGGGCATCGCCCTTTGTGCGGCAGGTGGCGGCATCTGCGTCGACCTCGTCCACGATGACATCGATCACCTTGCCGACCTTGGCGGCCAGCTTGGCCTCGGAAATCGTCTGAGCCTTCTCCATGAAGCGATCCCAGCGTTCCTGCTTCAGCTCCGCGGGGATATGGTCGGGCAGATCACTGGATCGCGCACCGGCGACGTTCTCGTACTGGAAACAGCCCACGCGATCGAGCTGAGCTTCGTCCAGCCAGTCGAGCAGGTAGTCGAATTCGGCCTCGGTTTCGCCCGGATAGCCGACGATGAAAGTCGAGCGCAGGGTGATATCCGGGCAATCAGAGCGCCAGGCAGCGATTTCGTCCAGGGTGCGGGCACTTGCAGCAGGACGCGCCATGCGTTTCAGCACCTCGGGGTGGCCGTGCTGGAAGGGGATGTCAAGGTAGGGCAGCACCAGACCATCGGCCATCAGCGGGATCAGGTTACGCACATGCGGATAGGGATAGACGTAGTGCAGCCGGACCCAGGCGCCGAGGGAGCCGAGGTCGCGCGCCAGATCGGTGATATGGGCGCGGTGGCCGCGGTCTTCGGCATGCTTGATATCAACGCCGTAGGCCGAGGTGTCCTGGCTGATGACCAGCAATTCCTTCACCCCCGCCTCGACCAGCTTTTCGGCCTCGCGGACCACGGCATGGGCGGGGCGGCTGGTAAGTCGTCCGCGCATGTCGGGGATGATGCAGAACTTGCACTTGTGATTGCAGCCCTCTGAAATCTTCAGATAGCTGTAATGCCGCGGTGTGAGGCTGACGCCGGAAGCAGGCAGCAGATCGACAAAGGGATCCGGGCTTGGCGGTACGGCCCTGTGCACCGCGTCGAGGACCTGTTCGTATTGATGCGGTCCGGTGACCGCGAGAACCTTGGGGTGGGCGCCAGTGATGAACTCCGGCTCGGCCCCGAGGCAGCCAGTGACGATGACCCGCCCGTTCGCCGACAGCGCTTCTCCGATCGCATCGAGGCTTTCGGCCTTGGCGCTGTCGAGAAAGCCGCAGGTGTTCACGATGACCGCGTCGGCGCCGGAATAATCCGGGCTGATCGCATAGCCTTCGGCACGCAGCCGGGTCAGGATCCGCTCGCTGTCGACAAGGGCCTTGGGACAGCCGAGGCTGACCATACCGAGGGCGGGCTGGCCTGCCCGGCGCGTCCCGCTGCCAAATTGCGGCGCGGGGGCGAGGTCGGGGCGTAGGTCTGGCGGGTTCTGGGACATGAGGTGCCTATAGAGCGAATCGGTGGCTTTGGGAATTGGGTGTGATCACCGTGGGAAACCGTGTTGGGCAAAGGGGCGCTGCCCCTTCTTGCCCCCGTGCCGGTGGCAATTCATCCCCGGAGTATTTCCGGCCAGATGAGCGAGCCCGGATGGCTTCGTTGGATCGACGGCGCTACAGCGTGCGACCAAGCTTGCACTGACCCGTTCGCCTATGGGCACGCTTATTCACCTGGCCGGAAATACTCCGGGGATGAATTGGGCCTGAAAGGCGCAAGAAGGGGCAGCGCCCCTTCCTGTCCTTCGGGATTAACGTTTGCGATCGCGGCGCGAGGACATCGGTTGGAAAGCCACGCCCACATGAGCATCGCAATAGGGCTTGCCGGCCTGGACGGGCAGGCCGCAGAACCAGAAATCCTCGGTGGCAGGATCGCCCACCGGCCATTTGCAGGTCCGTTCGGTCAGTTCCATCAACGTGAGCCGCTTGGCCTTCTTCTCGATGGCCGAGACCTTGGCCAGGGCTTCGGGGCTGATTTCGTTGGCCGAGGGCTGCGGCGGCAGGGGCTGACCGGCCGGGATGATCGCCTTGCGCGCCGGGCTGGGCGCCGGTGCAGGGACCACGGCTGTCGGCTCGGGCTTGGGCTCTTCGCGGGGCGCGGCGGGCGCTTCTGTGGTTTCGCGCTTCGGCGCCGCCGGCTTGGCCTTGGCTTCGGGCTTGGCCGGAGTCGCGGCAGGGGCCGCCCCGCCGGTCCGGTTGGACAGGCCGAGGCGATGCACCTTGCCGATCACGGCGTTGCGCGTGACGCCGCCAAGCTCTTTTGCGATCTGGCTGGCCGACTGACCCTCCGACCACATCTTCTTCAGCAGCTCGACGCGCTCATCGGTCCAGGACATTGGGGAAGCCTCCAGCTTTCAGTTTGGCCGCCCGCGCCACGACAGTGGGGGCGGGCCGGGACGGCTTTTCTTGCCGCCTTTTCGGATCAGGTCTCTATTCTAGGCATCGGGGACGAAGTTACAAGCGGCCCCCGATGTCCTTCCTGCGCGTCAAAGCGGTTTCACAGGCCCAGACACCAGCGCATCACGGCCTTCTGCGCATGCAGGCGGTTCTCGGCCTCGTCGAAGATCACCGAATGGGGGCCGTCCATGACCGAGGATGTCACCTCTTCATCGCGATGCGCGGGCAGGCAATGCATGAACAGCGCATCGGGTTTCGCCGCCGCCATCAGCGCGTCGTTCACCTGGTAGGGGCGCAGCATGTTGTGGCGCCGTTCGCGCATGCTTTGCGGGTCATGCATCGACACCCAGGTATCCGCGACCACCAGGTCGGCCCCTTCGACGGCGCGCATGGCGTCGCGTTCCACGGTCACCCGGACGCCCTTGTCGCGGGCAAAGCCCATGGCCTTGGGGTCGGGGTCCAGCTGCATCGGACCTGCAAAGGTCAGGTCGAAGCCGAATTGTCCCGCCGCATGCAGCATCGAGGCACAGACATTGTTGCCGTCCCCCGTCCAGACGACCTTCTTGCCCTTGATCGGCCCGCGGTGTTCCTCGTAGGTCATTACATCTGCCATGATCTGGCAGGGATGGGTCGCATCGGTCAGCCCGTTGATCACCGGCACGCTGGCGTATTCGGACAGCTCGTGCAGGATATCCTCGGAAAAGGTACGGATCATGATAAGGTCGACATAGCGGCTCAGCACGCGGGCGGTATCGGCGATGCTCTCTCCGTGGCCCAGCTGCATCTCGCTGCCCGACAGGACCATCGTCTGGCCGCCCATCTGGCGGGTCCCGACATCAAAGCTGACGCGGGTCCGGGTCGACGGCTTCTCGAAGATCAGCGCCACCATGCGCCCGGCCAGCGGCTGGCTGTCATCCGGCGTGCCCTTGGGGCGGCCTTCGCGGGCGGTCTTCATGGCGCGGGCGTGGTCGATCATCTGCCGGAGTTCCCCGGCATCGGTCGTGTGCAGGTCTAGAAAATGGTTCATCGGTATACCTTGTCTGCGCGCGCGCCGCCTCGGGCGCGCGCAATGTCGTGCGTGAGATCAGCCGGCAAGCGCCGCCGTCACGGCGGTCGCGGCGGCATCCAGCCGGGTGACGGCCTCGGCGATCTCGTCTTCGGAAAGGGTGAGCGGGGGCAGCAGGCGCAACACGTTGTCAGCCGCCGGAACGGTGATGATCTCCTGCGCGAAACCGGCCTTGACCACTTCGCCGCAAGGAACCTTGCATTTCAGGCCGATCATGAAGCCCTGACCGCGCACGGCCTCGAACACCTCCGGATGGCCTGCGACCAGCCCTTCCAGCTTCTGACGCAGCAGACCGGCCTTGCGGTTTACCTCGTCCAGGAAATCGGGGTCCGAAACGATTTCGATCACCGCGCAGCCCACGGCACATCCCAGCGGGTTGCCGCCATAGGTCGATCCGTGGGTGCCGAGGGTCATTCCGCTCGCGGCCTCTTCACTCGCCAGCACGGCCCCAAGCGGAAAGCCTCCGCCGATGCCCTTGGCGACCATCATGATATCCGGGGCGATCCCGGCCCATTCATGGGCGAACAGGCGCCCCGTCCGTCCGATACCGCATTGCACCTCGTCCAGGATCAGCAGCACACCGGTCGCGTCACAAATCGCGCGGATCGTCTTCAGATCCTCGTCCGACAGCGGGCGAATGCCGCCCTCGCCCTGGATCGGTTCGATGATCACGGCGGCGGTGGTCTCGGTGATGGCGTCCTTCAGAAGGCCCCAGTCGCCGTGCGGCAGAACCTTGAAACCGGGCAGCAGCGGGCCCATCCCCTTGACCATCTTCTCGGTCGGTGCCGCAGCGATCGCGGCCGAGGACCGGCCATGGAAGGCGCCCTCGAAGGAAATGATCTCGACCCGCTCGGGCTGACCCTTCTCGTACCAGTATTTCCGCGCCATCTTCACCGCCAGCTCCATCGCCTCGGTGCCCGAATTGGTGAAAAAGACCGTGTCGGCAAAGCTCCGGTCGACCAGCATCGCGGCCAGGGCTTCCTGTTGCGGGATCTCGTATAGATTGCTCAGATGCCAGACCTTGCCGGCCTGTTCGGTCAGCGCCGCGACCAGCGCGGGATGGGCATGGCCAAGCGCGTTCACCGCGATCCCGGCCCCCATGTCCAGGAATCGGCGCCCGTCCTCCTCGATCAGCCAGGAGCCTTCGCCCTTCACGAAATGAAGCGGCGCACGGGAATAGGTCGGCAGAACAGGAGGGATCATGGGAGTCCTCTGGGGATGTAAGAGGCCTTCTCAGAGCATGCGCTCAAGGGCCAAGTCAAGTTTTCAGGAATTTGGCGAAATTTCCGCCGGGATGCGCCGCGACATTTTGGGCGCAGGATCACTCTGCCGCCTCCCGCAAAACGGGAAGGCAAGGCTTACGCGCGTCGGCGTCGGCGGATAATGGGGGCCAGAGCGATCATGGCGGATGGTCTAGGCCATTTCCCGCCCCTTGACCAGAGACATCCGCGCACCCTGCATGTTTCCCTGTTCCAAGTATCCCGGGGGGGCTCCGGCACGGAGACGGGGCAGAGCCCCATACACCATCCCGAACCTCTTGCCCGCCTCAACGCGGCACTACCCCCAGTCCCGTCAGCATCGTCTGGGCGGCTAGCTCCGGGGTCAGCTCCCCGGCCACCACCTGCGCCGCCAATTCCGCCATTCGGGCCTTCGCCGCGCCGTTGTCGAGGGCGCTCAGCAGCCCTTCGCGCACCTCCTCGCCGAACCAGAACCGCGCCTGTTCGGACCGGATGCGGTCGTAGTGCCCGGCCTCGCGCCGCCAGCCGACCAGCGCCTGCATTTCGTCCCATGCGGTCTCCAGCCCGGCGTTCTCCAGCGCCGAGACCGTGATGGCCTTGGGAAAGCCCTCGGGATCGCGCGCCCGCTTGCGCAGCAGACGCAAGGCGCCTGCGTAATCCGCGCAGGTACGCATGGCGGCGGGCTTCAGCGCACCGTCGGCCTTGTTCACCAGGATCAGGTCGGCGCGCTCCATGATGCCGCGTTTCACCCCCTGCAATTCGTCCCCGCCGGCCGGGGCCAGCAGCAGCAGGAACAGGTCGCTGATCTCGGAAACCACGGTTTCGGACTGGCCGACGCCGACGGTCTCGATCAGCACCACGTCGAATCCGGCGGCTTCGCAGAGCGCTACGGCCTCGCGGGACCGGCGGGCGATGCCGCCCAGCTGGCTTTGGCTGGGCGAGGGGCGGATATAGGCGCCCGGCGCGCGGGCCAGGAGCGGCATCCGCGTCTTGTCGCCCAGGATCGAGCCTCCGGTCCGGGTCGAAGACGGATCGACCGCCAGCACCGCCACGCGCAGGCCCTGTTCGGTCAGCATCATGCCGAAGCTCTCGATGAAGGTAGACTTGCCCACCCCCGGTGTGCCCGACAGTCCGATCCGGAAGGCCTGCCGCCCGGCCTGCGCAAGCTGCTGCAACAGCGCCGCCGCCTGGGCCCGGTGATCGGCGCGGCGGCTTTCCACCAGCGTGATCGCGCGCGACAGGGCGCGGCGGTCCCCGTCGACGATCTTCTGCGCGAGGGTCTCTGTCTCCATGGGCTTTGATCCTGTCCTGCTTCCCTCGGGTTTAACGCCCGCTGTCCAAGTCGAAAAGAGCGTCTGCCCGTTTCCGGCGCAAGCAAGAAGGGGAAGGTCCGAATATGGACGTGCCGTCCCCCGCGGCGCATAAGGACGCCATGGAAAGATTGCCGATCGAAGAAGGCCTGCCGCCGCTGCTCTCCGCCCTCAGGGTGCGGGGGCGCGCCGTGTTGCAGGCCCCGCCGGGGGCGGGCAAGACCACGCGCGTCCCCCTCGCGATGCTGGACGCAGACCTTTGTCAGGGCCGCATCCTGATGCTGGAACCCCGTCGCCTCGCGGCCCGCGCGGCCGCTGAGCGCATGGCCGAAAGCCTTGGCGAAAGCGCGGGCCAGACCGTCGGCTACCGGGTGCGCGGCGACAGCAAGGTTTCGGGCGCCACCCGGATCGAGGTGGTGACCGAAGGCATCCTGACCCGGATGATCCAGACCGACCCCGAACTGACCGGCATCGGCGCGGTGATCTTCGACGAATTCCACGAACGCTCGCTGAACGCGGACCTCGGACTCGCGCTCTGCCTCGAGATCGCCGGGGCGCTGCGCGAGGACCTGATCCTGCTGGTCATGTCGGCAACGCTGGATGCGGCGCCTGTCGCGGCGCTGATGGGCGACGTGCCGGTGGTGACCACCGAAGGCCGCGCCTTTCCGGTCGAGATCCGCAATGCCCCGGCGGCCCTGCCCAGGGGGCCGAAACTATGGCCCGCCCTGGCCGATCTGGTGCTTCTGGCGCTGGCCGAGGTCGATGGCTCGGTCCTGGTCTTCCTGCCCGGTGCGGGCGAAATTAATCGGGTCGCCACGGCACTGCAGGGGCGGGTTCCGGGGGATGTGCAGATCCGCCCGCTTTATGGTGCGATGAAATTCGCCGACCAGCAGGCCGCCCTGCGCCCGCCATCGCGGGGGCGCAACGTGGTGCTGGCGACCTCGATTGCCGAGACTTCCCTGACCATTCCGGCGGTGCGCGCCGTGGTGGATGCCGGGCTTGCGCGGCGGGCCCGCTTCGATCCCGGTTCGGGCATGTCGCGGCTGGTGACCGAAAAGGTCTCTCGCGCCGAGGCCACGCAGCGGGCCGGTCGGGCGGGCAGGGTCGCGCCCGGCCTCTGCCTGCGGGCCTGGACCAGGGGAGAGGAGGGCGCCCTTCACGCCTTCCCCCCGGCCGAGATCGAGGCGGCGGATCTGTCGGGTCTGGTGCTGGAACTGGCGCTTTGGGGGGCGGGACCGCAGGCGCTGGCCTTCCTGACGCCGCCCCCGGAGGGCGCCTGGCGCGAAGCCCAGTCGCTGTTGCGGATGCTGGGCGCGCTGGACGATCACGGCATCACCGCCCATGGCCGCAAGCTGGCGGCCCTGCCGCTGCACCCGAGGCTGGCGCATATGCTGGCCCGGGCCGGGCGCGGCGCGGCGGGTCTGGCGGCATTGTTGGCGGATCGCGATCCCATGTCGCGGGGCACGCCCGTCGATCTGACCTTGCGCCTGAAGGCGCTGGAGGGCGGGCGTGATCCCCGCGCCGATGCCGGCGCCATCGCCCGCATCCGCACCGAGGCAAAGCGGCTGGCCCGCGATTTGCCCAGTGCGCCCGGGCTGGGCGTGGCCGAAATGGCGGCTCTTGCCTATCCCGACCGGATCGGCCTGCGCCGTCCGGGCAGCGCGCCGCGCTATCTGCTGTCGGGGGGGAAGGGGGCGGTACTTCCGTCCGAGGACCCGCTGGCCGGGGCACCGCTGATCGTGGCCACGGATCTGGACGGCGACCCGCGCGAAGCGCGGATCCGTCAGGCGGTCCAGATTTCGGAAGGCGCAGTGCGTTCGCTGTTCGGTGACCAGATCGAATCGCTGCGCATCTGCAACTGGTCGCGACGGGATCGCCGGGTGCAGGCCCGCGAACAGGACAGGCTGGGCGCCATCGCGCTGACCGACCGCCCCTGGACCGATGCGCCCGAAGACTCCCTGGCGGCGGCCATGCTGGACGGCGTGCGCGACCTTGGCCTGAACCCGACCGGCAAGGCGCGGCTGTTCCTGTCCCGCGTGCGGCTGGTCGACAGCCTGCCGGATTTCTCGGACGCCGCGTTGCTGGAAACCATCGACGACTGGCTGCTGCCCTATCTCGGCAAGGTGCGCAGCGCCGAGGACTGGAAGCGTTTCGACCTGCTGCCCGCGCTGAAGGCGCGCCTCGGCTGGGACGGAGAGCGCATCCTCGACCGCGAGACGCCGGGCAGTTTCACCACCCCGCTGGGGCGCAAGATCCCCATCGACTACGCGGGCGACGCCCCGGCCATCGCCTTGCGGCTGCAGGAGATGTTCGGCCAGACGCGCCACCCGGTCGTCGCCGGCCGCCCGCTTGTGGTCACGCTTTTGTCCCCGGCGGGCCGTCCGGTGCAGGTCACCCAGGACATCCCCGGCTTCTGGACCTCGTCTTACGCGGATGTTCGCAAGGACATGCGGGGGCAGTATCCGAAACATCCCTGGCCCGAGGATCCGACGCAGGAGGATCCGACCCTGCGCGTTAAACGCAAGTAACCTTGGATCCGACGCAGGAGGATCCGACCCTGCGCGTGAAGCGCAAGTAACCTTGGATCCGGCGCGCGGACGATCCGGCCTTGTGCGCGGCGGCCAAAACATTGAGGACCCGCCCATCCCCCCGGATCAGGGCCCATTGTCATCCTTCCGTCACCAGAGGCTTGACCTTCCCGCTTCCGGGGCCTAAAGACCCCCAACAAGATTCAGGGCGCCGCCGCAACGGTGCCCGTATGCATTGAACTGGGCGCGACCCGCCCTTCTGATGAGACGAGGATAGACCCATGTCGCGCCGTTGCGAACTGACCGGAAAAGGCCCGATGACTGGCAACAATGTCAGCCACGCCAACAATAAAACGCGCCGCCGCTTCCTGCCCAACCTGAACGACGTTTCGCTGCGTTCGGAGACCCTTGGCCGGAACGTGAAGATGCGCATCTCTGCATCCGCCCTGCGTTCGGTGGACCACCGTGGTGGTCTGGACAAGTTCCTGGCCAAGGCCAAGGACATCGAGCTTTCGGCCAACGCGCTGAAAATCAAAAAAGAAATCGCAAAAGCCCAAGCCGTTCAGGCCTGAGCTGGCTGACCTGCCCGGCAGGTCACACATGCGTTTCGACAGTTTGAACCCCGCCTTTTCGCAAGGTGGGGTTTTTGCATTGGAAATGTCGTGCGTGTGGGGCGGGTCGACAGATCACGCAAAAGTTTGCTGTCCTCGCGCCTTGCTGCCCTAGGTTGATCGCTCGGGGCAGGCAGGTGCAATGGCCCCCGGCCGGATCGGGGCAGGGGCACGGGTTCAAGCGGACCATCTGGCGCCCTGGGGCCGGATTGACTGGCAGAAGTGATTCTCTGGAAGGAACAAGACAATGAAAATCGTGACGCGTACGGCTTCGGCTTTGGCACTTTCTGCGGGCCTCGCGGTCTGCGGGCTGACCATGACGGCGACGTCGGCGCTGGCGGATGTCTTCGTCAGCCAGTCCCGGATCGTGCCGGGGCCCGACGCAGGGACGGCCACGGTCTACATGGTGCTCAAGAATACCTCGCGCGAGGACGAGGTCCTGATGTCGGCCTCTTCACCCGCTGCGACGCAGATCACCATTTATCAGGGGCTGCGCAAGGGGGGCGAGACCGTCGCGACCCCCACGACCAACGGGCTGACCATCCCGGCAAAGCGGACCCTGCGGCTGACGCCGGACGGGCACTACATGACGCTCTCGGGTGTCACTGGATTGCAGCCGGGGGCCAGCGTGCCGATAGACCTCGATTTCGGAACTATTCCCAGCAAGACAATCGATGTTCCCGTCGAATGATCTGCCAACTGCGACTGTCGGGCTGGCGTCCTAGCTGACTTCAGCCAACATGTCGTCGACCCAGGCCGGCACCAGTTCCGTCGCGCTGCCCTGCCGGGCCTCGGCGAACTGGCTGGCAGAGTGCGATGCCTCGAGGTTCAACTCCAGCGTATGCGCGCCCACGGAATCGGCCAGCCGAAAGAACCCGGCGGCGGGATAGACATTGCCGGAGGTCCCGATCGAGACGAAGTAGCTGCAATTGCTCAGCTTCCGTTCGATTTCATCTATGTAGTAGGGCATTTCGCCGAACCAGACGATGTCGGGGCGCGCCTTTGGGGCCTGACAGGCGGGACAGGCCTCGCCCGGCTGCATCTGTTCCGGCGCCGGCCAGCGATGGCCGCAGGCGGCGCATAGCGCGCTGTTGACGGCACCATGCATATGCAGGACCTCGGCCCCGGCAGCTTCGTGCAGGGCATCGACATTCTGGGTAACGATGGTGACCTCACCGGGATAGTCACGCTGCAGGCGGGCGAGGGCCTCATGTGCTACATTGGGCCGGGCTGCGGCGGCCGCCCGGCGGCGGTCGTTGTAAAAGCGCTGCACAAGGGCGGGATCGCGGGCAAAGCCTTCGGGCGAGGCCACGTCTTCGACCCGGTGGTTTTCCCACAGGCCATCGGCGGCGCGAAATGTCGCCAGACCGCTTTCGGCGGAAATGCCCGCGCCTGTCAGGATCACGATCCGCTCCATGGTGGTTTTCCTTCTCGTAAATCGGTGGCTAGACTGTGGTCACCCTGCCCCGAAAGGCGCCCGCATGACCAGTTCCATCCTGTTCGTCTGTCTTGGCAACATCTGCCGGTCCCCCTCGGCCGAGGCGGTTGTGCGCGGCTTGGCGGCCAAGCAGGGCCTCCCGCTGCGGCTTGACAGCGCCGGGACCGGTGGCTGGCATGCCGGAGAGCCGCCCTATGGCCCGATGCAGGCCACCGGGCAGGCGCGGGGGCTTGCCATGTCCGACCTGCGGGCGCGCCAGATCCGGGTACAGGATTTCGCGGATTTCGACCTGATCCTGGCCATGGATGACAACAACCTGGCGGATATTGAGGCCCTTCGTCCTGCAGGGGATGCGACGCCGCTGCACCGGTTCACGGACTACCTGCCCGAAGACAGCCGCTTTGCCGGCGCGACCGAGGTGCCGGATCCCTGGTACAGCCGCGATTTCGACGGCGCGCTGGATCTGATCGAGGCGTGTGCCGCGGGTCTGCTGAAGTCCGTCAGCGGCACCGCAGGGTCAAAAGGCCAGCCTCGCCCGGCGGGCTGACCTGATCCCGGTGCGCCGGGGGAGCCTCAGGTCAGGAACACATCGCCTGAGCGGCATTGCCGAAGGATGTATAGCGTTCCCAGAAGGCATCGTCCCTTGGGCGCTTGGACATCTTCACTTCCTGCGCGCGATCGGGTTCCTGAAAGATCTTGGCGGCCAGGCGTTGGTCGCTGCGGTTCATGGTCATGTCCGCAACCTGCTGGATGCAACCGCAAAGCCGCGTCTGACCGGCGCCCTTGCTGGAGCCGAGGCAGGCCTGGCTGACCGGACCCGCCTGCGCCGGGAAGGCACCTGCAAAGGTCAGGCAAGTGGCTGCCACGAAACCGGCGGTCAGGGCCGCCCTTGGAAAAATAGTCTTCATCATCTGCCCTCGTTGAAAGCCCGGCCCGGCCATTCCTGCCGGTGCAAGGCTGATCTGCCTCTGCATGCCACCCCGAACAGGCGCCGGATGGCGCATGGAAGACGGATGCGGATCCATTTTCACGGATTCTTTCAGGACATTGCCCAATATTTCAAAAAATCTCAATAAAAAGCGATGAGAGGGCACGGGATGGTGATGCAGAACGGGGTTTGCAGGCCCGTAGCCCTTCGGAACCTTGCGGGAGAAGGGCGATTGCGGCGAATCAGGCCCGGGCCCGCGGCTCTGGATGACACGTGGCTCGGGTTGGCCGGTGTTTCAGCCGGGAACACTACGATCTGGCAGTTTGGCCCGGCGCTGCAAATCGCGCGCCGGGCCAGGCCGGATCAGGAGTACCAGGTGCCGCGAACGACGTCGGTCGGCACGTCCTGTTCGCTCAGCAGGGATTCGAAGAGATCGAGATCGCTGTCGTTGTAGTGGTAGGGATAGACCACGCCGGGGGCGAAGCCGCCGACACCGGTGGCCGCCTGGGCCTCGGTCATCGTGTAGGGCATGTTGAAGGGCACGAAGGCGATGTCGATGTCCTCGAGCGCCTTCATTTCATCGGTGTCCTCGGTGTCTCCGGCGATATAGACCCGCTTGCCGCCAACCTCGATGATATAGCCGTTGTCGCGGCCCTTCGGGTGATACTGCAGGCGTTCTTCGGTGAAATTGTAGGCCGGGATGGCTTCGATCGGCAGGCCGAGCAATTCGGCGTTCTGGCCGTTTTCCATCGCCGTGGCGGCGGCGCCGACTTCGGGGTCGAGCTGTTCGTGCACCGTGGGGTTGGTGATCATCGGGACCGGCCCGCCGGCGCGCTGTGTGAGGGCGGCAAGGGTGTCGGGGTCAAAGTGGTCGCCGTGGTGGTGGGTGATGAGGATGGCGTCCGGAGCCGGCAGGGCTTCGTACAGTGCGCCGCCGCCGACGGGGTCGACGTAGATGACTCCGGCGGGCGTGGTCATCACGAAGCTGGCGTGGGAGATCGGGTGGATGGAAAGGGTATCGGTGCCGTCGAGGGCGTAGATGTCGCCGGTCAGGTTCTGGGCCATTGCGGCGAAGGGGCGGATGAGGCTGGCGCCAGCGGTCGCGGCGGCGGCACTGGCGATTAGGTGTCGGCGGGTGATCATGGGCACATTCCTTGATTGATATGCTGCCAAGATAGGGCGGTTTGGCAGAGGGAGTCTTCACGATTGGTTTATGGGGGCTAGCTGGGGGCGATTGGGGCGTGGGCCTGTGTCTTGGCCCGGCGGGCTCGCCGGGCAGCGTTCGACCTTCCCCACAGGGGGGGTGATACGGTTGCGGGGTGTGTGGAACGGTGCTGCTTTTGGTCGAGCGGCTTTGCGTAGGGTGGGAATAGCGCTCGCCCGAGGTCGCGCGCCGCCCTTTGGGCATGGAGAATGCCAAAGAGCCTGGGGCTAAGGAAGATGTGGCATCCAGCGTTCGACGGCCTCGATAAGAAGCTGCACTGACTGAGCGTGCGCGGCAAGGTAAGTCATGCCGGCCGGAACGCCCCAGTCAATCGCCCTGTCTGCTGCGCGATCGAGCTTGCGGCCAATCCACTTCAGGCAAGCACGAAGACCTTCCCGGATTGCGCGCAGCGCGCTTTCCAACCGGGCCTTGTCCGGCACTTCCTTTTCGACCTCGTCCGCGATGTCGTCGATGGCGGCCCAGATGATCGTAACGGATCGTTAGGCTTCTACTGGGAGTTCGATGGGTTCTGGCGGTGCGTTGCCGCCGATGCCATGCCGGGAAGTCGCAGCCTGCAAAGCCCTCTCGGCCTGTAACGCGCATAATTTTTGCTTCACCTCGAAGCGAGCCTCGATCTCCGCGATGCGTTCGGCCACGGCTTCGGGGCCTTGTCGCCAGATGTCGTCGGGGATCAGGGCGATCCCGCGCTGTAGGTCCCAGGGCAATAGATTTCCGGACATGGCGCGGTCGTACCAGCGGGACCAGAAGAACCAATGTTCAGCGCTCTTCAGCAAGTTGTCCTTACCATCTGCATATCGGTCTAGCTCAATTTGGAGTTCAGGGGGCACGGAAACTTCTAGGGTCATCAGGTCAAATTTTGCTGCTGAGTTTGCGTCCCGAATGATCTCTTTCTCTAGAGACTGGCTACCCACAGAAAAAGCTATTCCGGCGGTGTTCAGAGCTGACTCGGCCGCAAATAGGTATCTGCTGGATTCTTCTTCTGCAGCAGAGCGGGCAGCGTAGAGAGCAGCATCGGCAGGTGCGAAGTTGTTTGGCCCCCGTTTGGCAGCAAGGTCACAAGCATTTTGGAGGTCTCGGTCGGTTCCTGAGTGAGTGCTGCTGGCGCAGATCAGGGCGCGAAATGTCCCTAACAGAACGAGTTGATCAGATTTGGAAGTGACTTTTCCAATGATGGAGAAGCCAAGTGCTCTGAGTGCAGCACGTGTAGCGAGCGCAGTGCACTGCGCTCGGGATTGAGTAGCAAGCCAATGACCAATCTCTGAATAGTCCTCAACCAACCTTCTGCCTCCACTCCGTGTTCGGCCTGATGTCCCACCATACCCCCTCACACCCCCTTGCCAACTGCCCCTTTCCCCCGCATATGCTGCCGATCATGACCGATCTCGCACATATCCGTAACTTCTCCATCGTCGCCCATATCGACCACGGGAAATCCACCCTGGCCGACCGGTTGATCCAATCCACCAATACCGTCACCGCGCGGGAGATGAAGGAGCAGCTGCTTGATGCCATGGACATCGAGCGCGAGCGCGGGATCACGATCAAGGCGAACACCGTCCGGATCGAGTACATCGCCGACAACGGCGAGCTCTACATCCTGAACCTGATCGACACCCCCGGTCACGTCGACTTTGCCTACGAGGTCTCCCGCTCCATGCGCGCGGTCGAAGGCTCTCTGCTGGTGGTCGACAGCACGCAGGGGGTCGAGGCGCAGACGCTGGCCAATGTCTATCAGGCCATCGACGCCAATCACGAGATCGTCCCGGTGCTGAACAAGATCGACCTGCCCGCCAGCGAACCTGCGCGCGTGGCCGAGCAGATCGAGGACGTCATCGGCATCGATGCCTCCAACGCCATGCTGGTCTCGGCCAAGTCCGGCGTCGGCATCAAGGAAACGCTGGAAGCCATCGTGCACCGCCTGCCGCCGCCCACCGGCGACCGCGACGCGCCGCTGAAGGCCATGCTGGTGGACAGCTGGTACGACCCCTACCTGGGCGTCGTCGTGCTGGTGCGCATCATGGACGGCGTGCTGAAGAAGAACGACCGCGTGCGTTTCATGCAGAACGGCACCATCCACCAGGTTGACCGCATCGGCGTCTTCCGCCCCGCGATGCAGAACGTCGAGGCGCTGGAACCCGGCGAGATCGGCTTTATCACCGCGCAGATCAAGCAGGTCCGCGACACCAAGGTCGGCGACACCATCACGCACGAGAAGAAGGGCGCCGACACACCGCTGCCCGGCTTCAAACCGTCGATCCCGGTGGTATTCTGCGGCCTCTTCCCGGTGGATTCCGCTGAGTTCGAGGACCTGCGCGACGCGATCGAGAAGCTGGCCCTGAACGACGCCTCCTTCAGCTACGAGATGGAAACCTCGGCCGCGCTCGGCTTCGGCTTCCGCTGCGGCTTCCTTGGGCTGCTGCACCTCGAAGTGGTGCGCGACCGGCTTGAACGCGAATACGATATCGAGCTTATCACCACGGCGCCCTCGGTGGTCTATCACGTCCACATGAAGGACGGCACGATGGAAGAGCTGCACAACCCCGCCGACATGCCCGACCTGACCTATGTCGATCATATCGAGGAACCGCGTATCAAGGCCACCATCATGGTGCCGGACGAATACCTCGGTGACGTGCTGAAGCTGTGCCAGGACCGCCGCGGCATCCAGCAGGAGCTGACCTATGCCGGCACCCGCCCGCTGGTGGTCTACGACCTGCCGCTGAACGAGGTGGTCTTCGATTTCTATGACCGGCTTAAATCGGTCACCAAGGGCTATGCGAGCTTCGATTACCAGATGATCGGCTACCGCGAAGACAACCTGGTGAAGATGCAGGTGCTGGTTAACGACGAACCGGTCGACGCGCTGTCGATGATGGTCCACCGCGACCGCGCCGAAGCCCGTGGCCGCGCCATGTGCGAAAAGCTGAAAGAGCTGATCCCGCGCCACATGTTCAAGATCCCGATCCAGGCGGCCATTGGCGGCAAGGTCATCGCGCGCGAGACCCTGTCGGCCATGCGCAAGGACGTGACGGCGAAATGCTACGGCGGCGACGCGACGCGCAAGCGCAAGCTGCTGGATAAGCAGAAGGCCGGCAAGAAGAAGATGCGCCAGTTCGGGAAGGTGGATATCCCGCAAGAGGCGTTCATCTCCGCGCTGAAGATGGATAGTTGAAGAGAGCCCGGGGCAAGTCTCCGGGTTTTTCAATTGCCCGGGGCATGAGGCTCCGTAGGGTGCGTGCTGGCGCGCAGCAAAGCTTTCGCAAAGCCTGCCACCTCATGGCGCCCCGCAACTTCCCGCCCAGGGCGCCAAACGCCCCTTGCGACTTCTCCGTTTCCACGGCTCTGTCATCGAAAGACAGCCAGTATGGGAACCAACATGGCCATCGAGTGGATGAAGACCTCCGCAATCGTCACGGCGCTGCTGCTCCTACCCGCAGCGGTCTCGGCCAAGGCCTGCGATTACCGGCCTACCAAGATCTTTCGCAGCGACGGGGGCGGATCGGTCACGGCGCGGGCGGCTGATGCCGGGGTCAGCGGCGCGGTCGAGGGGTTCTATACCCTGGTCAACGTGAGCAGCGGCGCGACGATGCTGGGGGCGGGGGCCACGGCGGCATCCGGCGTTGCGGCGGCGGCGACCTCGGGGGCGGCGGCGGCTTCGGCCATCGCGCTCAACCCCTTTGTCTGGGTGCCGGCGTTGGTCGCTGGCGTCGGTGGCGGCACCTTCGAGGCGGTCTGCGCCTATATGGTCGACGAACGGATCACGGATTACGACGAGGTCATGACCCTGATGCGCGGCTTCGAAGCCAGCGCCGACCCGGCCTATTTCGAATTGGTTGACGGCGTCCTGTCCCCGTTCATCCGCATCCGTGACATGGACAACTCCTGGGTCAGTTACAATGTCGAGGATCTCTACGTGGTCGAGGGGATCCTGATGCACCGCAAGTTCGGCCGGAACACCAAGATCGGCCGGGTGGTCCTGGTCGAGGTCGAGGAACAGCCGGACGCCCCCCCGGCACCACCCGGTCAGGATGCGGTCGTGGACGCGCCGGTCGAGCAAGCTCCGTCGGATCGACCGCCGGGCTGATTTTCGGGCGTTTTTGGCCAGACGCCTGCCGCAAAAATGAAAAACCCCGGAACACCTTGCGGTGACCGGGGTTTGATCCGCTGCGACGGCAGGATCACATGTCGGCTTGGACGTTGTTGGATTCCTGCGAAATCGCCTGGCCGGTGTTTTCGATATCCTGGCCGGCACCTTCGACGGTCTCGCAAGCAGCAAGGGCACAAAGAACGGCGATGGAAGCGATAATACGGGTCATTTAAGGTCTCCTGACTCTCGGTTTCACAGCTCAACACCCAAGCGCGGCGATGGGTTCCACCCCGCGCAGAAAAATCCGCGCACTTCGCCGTTACATATCGGCCCGTTACATGCTGGACTGGGTCTCGCTCGCGGTGGTCGAAATCGCATGGCCCGCGCTCTGGATGTCGCGGCCTGCGCCGTTGATCGTGTTGCAGGCCGTCAGGGCCAGAAGGGCCGCAAGGCAGGTCAGGATGCGTGGCATAATGTTCTCCGGAAGGTCACTTTGTCAGTTGTGGCCCAGACCGGGCCTCGCGGTATCATTGCGGCCTCTGCGGTTCCGCGCCAGAGAAAACGTCGGCGCGGGCCGGGGAATTCGCGTGGTCCGCCAAGGCGAAGGACACTTCGGCCCTGAACAAGGCTGGAATACACTTGGCCCGCTTGCCGGAATGCACGCGGCTTTCCTTTGACCGACCCGACCGAGCCCGGCGCGCCTGCGTCCGGTTCCCGCGAACAGACGGTGTGCAATCGTCCCGAACATGGCCTTGATCGAGGTCAATGCGCCCGGAGCTTTAAAGATGCGACAAAGATCCCGCAAATAGGCGCGGCATCCTGCTGCGTGCGCAAATCGATTCCACAGGCCA